>NZ_CP145905.1:4975000-5245000 GCF_036894955.1 Paenibacillus sp. KS-LC4
TGCTTGCTTCAAAAGCGGCGTGTATTAATATATCATAGCACGCAAAAAATAGTCAAGCCCTATTTCAAAAAAAAGATACCCTTTGCTTGAAACAAGCGATTTGGGTATCTTTTGCCGTTCTATATTATACAGCGAGCATCATATATCGAAGCTCCAACGCCTCAGTATCTCCACTAGCTGCCATCACCGCTACCTCGCGAATAAGCGAGCGTTTAACCAATCGTTGCAGCAACAAAGATAAATCAATATGAAGGGTCTTTATTCGCTCATGTTCCTGAAGCTCGCTAATGCTCCATGGCTCCTCTCGGCTCATCATAATATTAAAGAGCAAGGAACAGCAATCCTTCATTTTATTAATTACCGTAAACTCACAAGCAAGCATAACAAGTTGAACACGCTGCTCCAACGTTTCAGGGCTAACGGTTAACTCTTCATAAAGCTTGTAAACCCCAGGATGCACCCGACGCATTTGACGCCACACGGTTAGCTCTGGATGTTGTCCTTCTTCAATTAATACAATGTGCGCCCAGTGATGCAGAGCAGTTAATATATTGCTGTATGCATCCAGTATATTGCGCTCTTCGTAATCGTGCTTCGCCTGTAAGTAACTTCTCAGAAAGCCGGAGAACTCTACAAACCGCTTTTGCTCTCTCATGACGTCCGGAAATTGTATAATGCGCTCACGAATATCGCTTATACGGCTGTCGCGCTCCAACAGTATCTCCCCCCGAACTATCCATTGAATAATACTTTTGTTCTCCCCGCTTGCCATCCACTGCTCCAGTTGACCTACACTCGCACTGCGGATCAGCACATGCTGCCCTTCAATGCGGACATGCTCAACACTTTGAACAGCAGTCTGCTCAACTATTGCAAGCAACAGCAGATCCAATCCTTCAGTCAACGGACTGTAAGCATAAGAATTTTCGATTGCGATTAGACCAAGCAATTCTTGCTGTGATTGATGCGTTTGAATGAAATGTTCTTTTATATGTTTCACTTGGGCCTCCGTATAGCTAATCCAATATGATTAAGATATAATAATAATCTACGGTGTTTGTTATTTCGACAAACCGAGGACAGTTTCCTGCTTACAAAGATGGAAAACCGTCTGATTATAATAAGAATACCACGGAGAGGATGGACAAAGTGAATAAGTTTTTTTTCAAATCAGCGAAAATAAACGAATTTCGTCTGTGGGGACTGATTTTCACACTCGTCGGCATGGGTGTTATGATTCTCGGTACAGCGGGAATCGTTCTTTGGGGACAAGCTGGTAAAATCGTAGCCGCGATCTTTATGGTTATTGGCATGATTTCTTTGCTCGTTAGCGTTGCCGTTTATTTCTGGGCAGGCATGATGTCGACCAGTGCAACGATGCTGACTTGCCCCGAATGCAATCGTCCGACGAAAATGCTCGGAAAAACGGATCGCTGCATGTTTTGCAAAACGATGCTGACACTCGATCCGGCGCAAGCCACACACGCTCCTTCCGAATAATACGCTGCTCTTAAAAATAGGTTACATAAAGGTAAGCTGCAAGATCAGGATTATACATTTTTAAATTAGAATGAAAGAAGGCCCTCGCGAGTTCAGCGAGGGCCTTCTTTCTAATAAAATTGCAAGGTTATTATTGCAATTACGTTTATTTGTTCAATGCGGTATCAATCGTTTCCCAGATAGCGTTCGTTTGAAAAGTGCGCTGCCAGGTTGCTACTCCAGCTAATCCGTACTTTTTAACTAATGCAACTCTAGCTTTGATCGACAGCTCGTCCTCAATCCAGATGCGTTTGAGCGCCTCCTCTTCCTTATACTCCACATAATGCTGCCCAGCATCGCTATCGAGTACAGGCTTTAGCTTATTTTGCGTAATAATCTCTTTCACTTTATCCATGCCAAGCGCTTTGGAGCTTACCTTGGTTCCGCCATTATCTTCGGTTTCCGTCCAAACCCTGGTGTATAGCGGCATACTCAATATAAGCTTGCTTGCAGGAACATCGTCTTCGTCCAATATTCTCTTCAAGGATTGCTCCGTCCAAGGCAGCGAAGCGACCGACCCCGCAATCGGGCTTGTAGCCCAATGCTCGTCATAAGCCATAACCATCATGTAGTCTACAACTTTGCCAAGCGCTTTTCGATCCAGAAAAACAGACCACATCTCGCTGTTGGACTTGGGCGTTACATCAATAGAAACAACTAGTCCTGCTTCATGAAGCAGAGGCGTCAGCTCACGGACGAACTGGACTAGGTTTTCCTTATCTTTCGTATATACATTCTCAAAGTCTACATTAATGCCCTGCAAATGATACAGCTCTGCAAATGCAAGCAGCTGCTGGATCATGTGAAATCGCGTATCTACTGTCGCCAGAGCCGCACTCGTCCGATCAGGCTCAAACCCGTTGCTGAAGAGCGCCCAAACTTGCATCTTCTGCTCTTTAGCCCATTTTACATACGCTGGATCAGCCTTGCCTTTAATTGTGCCATCCGCATCCTGAAGCTCAAACCAGGTTGGACTGACGACATTGACGCCTTGCATTTCCGGAATTGTCGCTGGATCTGGCTTACGTTGATAAACAGCTTCCCAGGTCAGATTGATTTTGCTGCCTGTAACCTTCCAAGCAACAAAGTCCGTTTCATTATCGCTAGGCGCAATCTGCTCCATGCCAGTGAGAGTCGTATCACTTTTAGCGATATAACCCGGATGACCATCCGGTCCCTGAACGAGCAGCCAGCCATCGCGTTCTCCCCAAACTCTGAGCTTGCTCGCGAGCGGAGCCTTCTCCACAATCGGCGCCCTAATAGTAGGCTCTGTTCGTATAGCCGCTCCTTTCTCCCGATTGGCTTCCGCCAGTTGGATAGCCTCGCCAGACTGAAGCAGGGATACAACTCCTGAATTTTCAACGTATTCTGTCTGCAAGCCATAAAGCTCTTCAATCGGTGTAATTGGAATGTAAACCACATCATCCTGCACCTCAGCTGTAATCGTCAAGTCAAAGGGCTTGCGATTCGCAGTCGCCGTCAAGGAATTTGTCTGCAAACGCAGCACCTTATTTGCTGTTGTAAAAATAATAGATCCACTATCCGCTTCATACCGAATAGGTTGGTCTGCCCCAAGCACCTGCTGAAGGACAGGAAGCGGCAGCTTCACTTCGTTATTTTCAATAATGGCACCTTGCTTCATTGCTTCCCCATGAACAATGATTGGATTTTTCACCCCATAATCGGGAGCTATTTGTTTAAAATTAGGAATGTAGCGGTCATATACAAACCAACCACCACCTGCTGCAATAATAACGATTAAAAATAAAAATAGATACCGAGCCCCCCTGCCCTTGCGGCGACGAGGAGTACGGCGAAGCAAAGTTTCCAAGCGTATCGCGCTCCTTTATAAAAGACGAAAGCGTGCATGTCCGCGGTTGAACGCTTCCCTGCACGCCATCATTTTGTTAGATTTAATTCTTGCTAAATGGTTAGCTATTATTTCTTAGCCGCTGCGCAAGTAGAGCAGGAACCGTAAATTTCCATTCGATGCCCTTGCACGATAAAACCAGTCTCCTGCGATGCCACCCGCTCCACCTCAAGTAACGGCGGGTATTCAAAATCAACAATTTGGCCACAGTCATTGCATATGGCATGATAATGCTCCGATGTATCCGCATCAAAGCGGCTGGAATCATCTCCATATGTCAGTTCCTTAACAAGCCCCGCTTCTACAAATAACCGTAGGTTATTATATATGGTCGCCACGCTCATACTTGGAAAATTAGGCGACAGTGATTTATAAATTTCATCGGCTGTCGGATGAGTCATCGATTCCATTAAAAAGCTTAAAATGGCATGACGCTGCGGGGTCATACGGACACCATTCATTTTTAATTGCTGCAATGCTGCATTAACGGCTCCCATTCCCCTCACGCCTTTCAATTCGTATTTAAAGCTATTGTACGTGTTTTCAAAATGATTTGTCAATGAATGCGGTTATTGCTCTGGGGCACTATACTGTATGGCAATACTGTTGTTGGCATTAATTTGCAGACGGTATTGACCGTCTCCAATCGTTCCCCTCACTGTCTTTTTACTGACTTCGAGCGGCAAATTCGTTGTAATTGCGCCGAAAGTGACCGATCCATATACGGTATAACTGCCATACTGCGGGACAGTCAACTTAATTTCCCCTACGGAGCTATCAACATCCCAGTCACCGCCAACTACCGAGCTCGCCAGCTCTATACCGCCATTAAGGGTAGCAGCCTTTACAGCGCCGATAGCTTCATTAATGTTGATTTTTCCATTTTTCGTATCGGCCTCTATATCTCCCGAAATGTTTGTCATCTTCAAAGCCCCATTCGTCGCTTCCGCAAATACATTCCCTGTAATAGATGCAGCGGTAACAGCTCCATTTAATAAGGTTATACTTGTATCTCCTATTATATGACGAAGAGTAATCGTTCCATTATTTGCTTTCGCCTGAACGCTGCCCTGTATGCCTTCTGCTAAAATTTCGCCCGTATCGCTGGAAAGCTCCACACCACCTGGAGCATCAAGATTTACAACTTTTATCGGTCCATTATCCGTATGCACGAGCACAGAAAGCTGTCTCGGCGGCTGCTCATCCCGCTGCTGCTCCTCTAATTGTAGGGGCGACTGCTCAGGAGTTTGTGTTGATGTCTCGTTCAAAGCAGAGGCTTGTTCCACGTTATTCGGCGAGCTTGGATTTGGCATACTCGTCTCCTGTGCAGCTGGATCGTCCGACGCAAGATCATGATCAGTAGCGGAATCAAGATCAGGCTCTGCCACTTCCTTCACCTGAACCTTGGGCAAACGAGGCACGGTTACGATCATATTTATTCGCGGTTTGCGCGTCCCGTTCTCCCCATAGCTGCTGCTTTTGGCCTGCAAGGTGATTTTTTCACCACTTGCTGACGCCTCGATCTGCGCTTTTTCAGCCATTTTGTCGGCCTCAGCCTCATCAGCAATATCAACCCACACCTCGGTATTTATGCTGATATAATCATTATTTCCACTTTGAAGCGTCACTTTGCCATTCACATTGTAAATCTGAATAGCGGTCGTCTTTTCTTCCATTGGCACAATGAGTAGTTCTTTCTGAAAATGGAAGCCCTTTTCCTCGCCATAATCCTGTGCGCCATTCAAATCGACATATTGATCAATCCAGCGAAAAGGCAGATCTGCATATTGCGTTACTAAAAAGCCAAAGCCAGCAATGACAACCGCTGTCACGCTTCCAATAAAATCAAGTCGCAATTGCTTTCGCGACCGCCGCTGCAATAGACTGTAGGCGATTAGCTCACCCCCCAGACCTATAAACAAAACAGGCCACCAATAACGCATCAGCGCATAAGCATTGCTGCTGTGTATTTCATCCCACAACAGCAGCGCTCCTGAAGCCGCAATAAATAGAGCAGCCGTAAAGCTTCCTAACCGAAATACCTCCGCCAGCCGCTGACGCAAAACTAGGCTTACAGCGATCAGCCCTAGAACAGGTCCTACGGCATAATTAGCCGCTTCATCAAACCAAGTGAACAAAGAAGTCGGCTGCCGAAGCATGAGCAGCAGCATAAGCAAAATGCCCGCCACCATAATGAGTATGCCGTCCCTAAGCTTTAAACTGGGCTGCGTTTCCGCTTGCCGATCCAAGCTTTGCAGCGCATCATAGACGCTAATAAAATAAAATACAGGCAGCGCCAGCCCTAAATAAACAATAAGCAGCAAATGCTTCGCACCATCCGCATCCGCCAAACGAACAATAGTGCCGGCATCTAGCAAAATACCAGCGGCAAGCAGCAGCCCTCTCGTATATTCCCCCGTATATAAATGTCCCGCTCCCGGCCATAGAAAGGCCAGCAGCACAGTAAGCAATCGACTTTTCCTACGTCCCGTATTCATCCTATGCTCCTGCAAAACCTGTCCTCCGTATATGCAAGTTTATTGCTTATTATTGTACCATAGATGCCCGCTTATAGGCTTATGCTTAAAATGCCAAAAAAGAGCCGTCCAGCTTATGGACAGCTCTTCATTGAATATCAATATTCAACTTGTATGCTAATGTAGCTATATTAGACTTGCTGAAGACGCTCCAGCAGCATTTTGTTAACCATTGCCGGATTCGCCTTGCCTTTCGTTTCTTTCATAATTTGGCCGACAAGGAAGCCGATCGCCTTCTCTTTGCCTGCGCGGAAATCCTCAACCGATTGCGGATTCGCTCCAATGATTTTATCGACGATGGCAATGATTGCCCCCTCGTCGCTAATTTGTACGAGACCCTGCTCTTCAACGATCTGCTGCGGCAGCTTGCCGGATTCCAGCATTTCCTTAAAGACGGTTTTGGCGATTTTGCTGCTGATTGTGCCTTTCTCCAGCAAGCCAATCATTTCCCCAAGCCCTTGACCTGTAATCAACACATCAGACAGCTCTAGGCTATTCGAATTCAAATAGCCAAGCAGGTCGCCCATAATCCAGTTGGATACAGCCTTCGCATCCTTCGTATAGGACAAGCTTGCTTCAAAAAAGTCGGCCAATTTCTTCGACGCCGTAATAACATCAGCATCGTAGGATGGCAAGCTGTATTCACTAGTATAGCGGGCTTTACGTGCATCTGGAAGCTCAGGTATCGAAGCTTTAACACGCTCTTTCCACTCTTCATCAATAAAGAGGCGAACCAAATCCGGGTCCGGGAAATAACGATAGTCATGGGATTCCTCTTTGCCGCGCATTGAAATCGTCTTGCCCTGCGCTTCATCCCAGCGGCGAGTTTCTTGAACAACCTTATTGCCGCTGTTCAGCACCTCAGCCTGACGCCATTGCTCATATTCAAGACCACGCTGAACGCCGCGGAAGGTGTTCATGTTTTTCAGCTCAGCGCGCGTGCCAAGCTTCTCTTGACCATAAGGACGAAGGCTGATGTTCGCGTCGCAGCGCAAGCTTCCCTCTTCCATTTTGACATCCGATACTTCGCAGTAAAGCATAATTGCTTTCAGCTTCTCCAGATAGGCTTTCGCCTCCTCAGGCGTACGAATGTCCGGCTCGGAAACTATTTCAACGAGCGGCGTACCGACACGGTTAAAGTCAACGAGTGAGGCGTAACCTCCATCAACATGCGTCAGCTTGCCCGCATCCTCTTCCAAGTGCAGACGGGTAATGCCAATTCGTTTCGTAACGCCATTTACTTCAATATCAATCCAACCATTCTCGCCAATTGGCTGATCGAATTGCGAAATTTGATAAGCTTTAGGGGAATCGGGATAAAAATAGTTTTTACGGTCAAATTTGCTGACATCAGCAATTGTGCAATTGAGCGCCATCGCAGCCTTCATCGCGTATTCAACCGCCTGCTTGTTCAGCACCGGCAGCACGCCGGGATGACCAAGGCAGACCGGGCAGGTATGCGTATTAGGCGGGGCTCCGAAAGCGGTGGAGCAGCCGCAAAAAATCTTGCTGTTGGTGTGCAGCTCAACGTGCACTTCCAGCCCGACTACCGTTTCATATTGAGTCGCTTCAGACATCGTTAATCCTCCTTTATTCAATCTATTAGAGCTGCGGACGCAGCTTGTGGAATTCTGTATTTTGCTCGAAGGCATGGGCCGTACGCAGAACCGTCGACTCGTCGAAGGCTTTGCCGATAATTTGCAAGCCGATTGGCAAGCCGTCCGCTTGTCCGCAAGGAATGCTGATTGCCGGAACGCCTGCAAGGCTGACCGGAATCGTACAAATATCGTTCAAATACATCGTTAGCGGGTCGCCGACTTGCTCGCCGAGCTTGAACGCTGCTGTCGGGGCAGTTGGCCCGATGATAACATCATATTTTTCAAATACTTGGTCAAAATCTTGTTTAATGAGCGTGCGCACTTTTTGTGCTTTCAAATAATACGCGTCATAGTAGCCGGAGCTAAGCGCATACGTTCCCAGCATAATACGGCGCTTGACTTCTGGACCAAAGCCCTCGCTGCGCGATTTGCGGTACAAATCAATCAGGTTCGCTGGATTGTCTGCACGGACGCCGTAACGAACGCCATCGAAACGGGCTAAGTTGGACGAAGCTTCAGAAGAAGCAAGCAAATAATAAGCTGCAATTGCATATTCGGTATGCGGCAGCGAAACCTCTTCCCATGTTGCGCCAAGGCTTTCATACACTTTCAGTGCATTCAAAACCGCTTCCTTAACCTTTGGATCGACGCCTTCTCCCAAATATTCCTTCGGTACCGCAATGCGCAAGCCTTTGACATCGCCTGTCAAGGCAGACGAATAGTCCGGAATGCTTACGTTCGCAGAGGTAGAGTCTTTCGCATCATAACCAGCGATCGCTTGCAGCACAAATGCGGAATCCTCCACATTTTTCGTCAAAGGACCGATTTGGTCCAGCGATGAAGCGAAAGCAACAAGCCCAAAACGGGAAACAAGGCCATACGTTGGCTTAAGACCGACAATGCCGCAATAAGCTGCTGGCTGACGGATCGAACCGCCCGTATCAGAGCCAAGCGAGAAATAAACTTGTCCCGCAGCAACAGAAGCTGCTGAAGCGCCGCTGGAGCCACCCGGCACATATTCGGTGTTCCACGGATTGCGTGTTGGATAATAGCTGGAATTTTCATTCGAGCCGCCCATTGCAAACTCATCCATGTTCAGCTTGCCGATTGTGACGGATTGCGCCGATTTCAGCTTGCTCACAACCGTTCCATCATAAATGGGGTTGTAGTTATCTAGAAATTGGCTGGCACATGTTGTGCGCAGGCCTTCGGTAACGATATTATCTTTAATTCCAGCCGGAAGACCAAACAGTAAGCCGCGTTCCACTCCTGCTTGAAGCTGCTTGTCCAGCTCGGCTGCATGCTGGCGAGCTCCCTCTTCATTAAGCGTAAGGAACGCTTGAATGGAAGCTTCTGTTCTTTTAATACGAGCAAAGGATTCATCAACCAATTCGGTGACGGAAAGCTCCTTGTGGCTCAGCTTGTTATGTACATCCTGAAGACGCAAATCAAACAGTGACAAAACATGTTCCTCCCTTCAATATAAAAACGCAGCAAGCCGTTAAAGCTATCGCGCTCAATCATGCAGACTATTCCAACACAGCTGGCACTTTAATTTGGCCGTCTTCTTCATCAGGTGCGTTGAGCAGCACCTTCTCGATCGGCAGCGAATCGTGCGTTATATCCTCGCGCGTCACATTCGTAATCGGCAGCACATGGCTAGTCGGCTCGACGTTTTCTGTATCAAGCGAGTTCAGCTTTTCTGCATATTTTAAAATCGCATTAAGCTGCTCGGTGAATTTATCCTTCTCCTCGTCAGACAGCTCAAGGCGAGCCAAATTCGCAACATGCTCGACATCTTTAATCGTAATGCTCATGAATGTTCCTCCCCCTTCTTAAGCCTGCAATCATTCTTTCTATTATAGCCTAGAATCACATTTTGACAAAGTGCACAAACATGGGCTAGAACGCTTATGGTCTATTATAGCTATCAATAGCAGATGACCCTCCCGCACCTGGCGGAAGGGTCATCTCGCAGAAGCTTATTAAATCCACGCTTTCAAGTTAACCTGCCTTATAAAATCCTTCTGGCTTTGGCCTTCAGCAGCAGTTGGCTCCGCTTCTGGAGCAGACTCTTCGCCTCTCATTATACGCTTAAACAGCTCTTCATTATGAGTAGCCAGCGCGAAGTCAATCAGCGACTCGCGTTCGATGCGGTCAACCTCTTCTTGAAGCAACACATCCTCAAGCTCCACATCTTCATCTGGCAGCAAAAAATTACGATTGGCAGCCGGAACGCGCACCACGTAATCAAATACATTGTCAGCATTACGATCGTAAGCAATTATATAGCCATATTCCCCTACGGGAAGATTTTGCTCAAAATGATCAGATACAATAATTACCTTAGTTCCCAAACTAAGCATAGTCTTCACTCCTATCTATCGGACGCTAACCTATAACTATTATCCTACTAAAAAATAGTAGCGGTGTCCAATAGGGATTGAAACTATCGCGGGTCGGAAGCCGAGAGCAACGCTGCTGCTAAACTCGCTCCTCTCTGCTATACCAGTTCCAAACCCGCTCCATATCCCGATATTCCAATAGCGACACACTATAATCATTGACCGTTCCCATTGTTTGCACGCTCAGTGATACAAGATTTTTCCTCTGCTGGGCCCGGCTGCGTTTTAGAGTCATGGCCAGAATTTGCTGTCTGCGCAGCAAATACGTGACCTTGGAAAAATTCCGGCGCCGTAAAAGGAGTTGACCCTCCTTAAGCGTTAAGCCCGCCGTTTGATGACATGCTCTTCTCCAGAGCGCAACAAGCGGAAGCAGCAGCAGCGACCATAATCCATTAAAAGGCCAGATTATGATTAACGTTGTACAGATCACAAGCGTAAGGAGCAGCCAGTTTCTCATATAATAGAACAAAGCCCGCTTCGGCGCCTTAGCCTCAATAGCTGACCACTTCATCTGCGGTACAAAAAGCCCAATCACCTTCTCCATCTCCGTTATGGGCAAAAAGGGATGCAGCATGAGCTGCTCGTTTTTGTCGGAAGAAACGACTTGCAGCTTAATTTGAGCATAGCCAATCCATTGGCGAACAATTCCTTCTTCCACGATCACGGACTGCACCCTATCGGGGTCAAACGAATAAGCTTTTTTGTTTAACAAACCATAGGAAACCGATATTCGCATACCCTCCCGCTTAACCGTAAACCCACTGTACTTGATAATATACAAAATTAGCGATAGTACCCAACCTGCTGCCAACGCAATAATTGCAGTAATTACTATGACGATGATAAAGTAGCCGGGTACGTGGCTTTGCGATTCCGTATATAATTGCTCAAAAAAACGGATAGGAGTAAACCTCCCCAAAAAATCATTGGCAAATGAATATATACCCGCGATAAAAGCAATCGCCAGCCCTAAATTGAGCGATGTGGCAGCCGCCAGCAACAATTGTACGCTTGTTAAGCGAAAATAGGCGCTATCACTTGATTCCGCTGAAGGGCATCCCGAACTTTTTTGAAAAAGAGCATCGACCTGACGTTCGGGCACGGAGGCATTATCACCGCGCAGCTCTCCTTCAGAGCCGAATGTGCTGGCTTTCTCGGACTCCTCCTGCGAATTTTGCCCGATTCCCTCTTTCATAACATGAAGTTGACGAGACAGCAGCTGCCGGCGAAGCTGCTCCGCTTCGCCAGCCGCGAGCGCGGGCAAAATGCCATCTGCGGTTTTTCCGCCGCCCGGAGTTTCAATCTTCAACTCCGCAACGCCAAAAATTCGCTGCAAAAAGGGCTGATCTACATTCACTGAATGGATTCGCCCATAATAAATCGTCTTCTCATCCTTGAATAAAACGCCTTTGCGCAAAATGATCCGGTCTTCCTCTACCGTATAGGTAAATGCTCTCCATTCCAGCCACCCAAATAACAAGGATAACAGCACCAGGGCGCTTGCTCCCGCATACCAGTACCATTCCAGTCCGAGCAAGCCCGATTTTCTAAGCATTGTAATAATGATGAGCGGCAGCAGTCCTTTAATGAATTGAAACAGCGTAAAAACAACATATACTTTATGCAGTCTTCGCGGATTACTCATGCTGATCATCCACTTTCGCCAGCTGCCCGATTTTCCGCTTCAGCTCCTCTGCTTTTTCCAGCTTTAGCCCTTTAATACGATGGGTCGTGGCTGCCGTTACAACCGCTACGCTAGCCAGCTTGAACTTCCGCATGAGCGGTCCGCTCTCAAGCTCGACATGCTGGACGCGCACCATCGGAACGAGTACATTTTTAATAATAATAAGCCCGTATTGCAGCTCAAGCTCTTCCTCAAACAGTTCATATTGAAAGCGACTGTAGCGGATGCTAGGAACTGCCCAAATATCTATTACACTATAAGCCGTAACGACAGCGAGCCCGATCCATAGCGGGATAAGCGTCCACCCTTTCGATATCGCCAAAGCCGCATAACCGCATACGAGCAAATAGCCAATAGCCGCTAGAGTAGCTGCTCCCATTCGGCTAACCTTAACGTAATCTCTATCTATTCTTTGTGACAAAGCACGGTTCATCTCTCAACCCCCTATGGCAGCACAATAAGCTGCTCTTTCGTGCACGTAAGCTGGCGGGGCGTACCGTCAGTGATCACATAGCTGTTCTCCACTCCAACAACTCCCTGCCCAGGGAAAGTGAATTTCGGCTCGACGGCAAGCACCATTCCAGCAGCAAGCGGCAGATCGAAGCCACGGGCCAGCACAGGCCACTCGTCTATTTCAAGGCCAATACCATGTCCGAGAAACTTGGCCTGATCATGGCCAAAGCCCATATAATGCGCAGACAGCCCTGCAGCAGCCGCTTGATCAAGAGAAGCGATGTACAGTTCCGAGCAAGGTGTCCCGGGAATCATCGCTTTTTCAGCTGCACGCATCATCTCCTCCGACGTTCGGTAAGCATGAGCAAGCTGCTCTGAAAGCTCGCCAATAACCGCAGTACGCGTCTGATCAATAATGTAGCCGTCAATACAGCAGCCCACATCAATGAGTATAGGCTCATTTCGTCCAATGACTCTGCGGCTGACGCTTTGCGGTGAAGTAGCTCCTAAGCCAAGACCCCCTGCGGGACCATCAAAATAAGTAGGCACCGCAGCAGCGGCTCCTGACGTGACCATCCCTGTCGCGACTTCCTGATTGTAGCCTCGCATACGCATCAAGCCGATATGACCGCGAAGGCGCAGCTCATATTCTACTCGCGCTATCCAGGCTAGTTCGGTAATGCCCTCCTTCAACACATTCAATGCTTCTCCTAGCGCCTCGTCTACAGCTTTTGCCGCTGTTTCAATTCGGTTGATTTCCCAAGGCGATTTAATCATGCGCTGCCCTCTAATGAGGGCTGAACCGTCTACCAGCTCGCCTGCCCCCGCCGCTTGCAGCAGCTGGTTAAGCTTAAAATAGGTTTGTGCAGGAAGCACATCAAGATCCGCGGCCACTGTAACCGTACTTCCTGACATAAACAGCTGTGGAAAACGCTCTGCGAGCGTCTGACCGAATTGGCGGAATGAGCCTAATGGCTCTACAGCAATTAGCGTTTCCAGTTTTGCACGCTCAAGGCTTCGTTTGACAAAAAATACGGGCATGCCTTCGGCTGGAACAAAAGCATAGCCATTTTGCATCGAGCCCGTGTAATAATACAAATCTATATTTTGCGTAAGCAGCATGCCGTCAATCGCCTTCTTGCCAAGCTCCAGCTGAAGCTTGCTTATACGCTCATGAACCAAATCATCCGGTATGTCTCTAGTTATCGTTGTCTTATCCATCGCTTTGCTCAACTCCCAGCATCATTTATCCCTCCCCTTCATTAGAACAATTTTACAAAAGGCAGTCAACTGCAAGGCAGCTGCCGCGAGCATTTTTACAAGCAGCATCTCCTTCTATAATAAGGTATTAAAAATTAAAGGTTAGCTCGGACACACCTCTAATCGTCCATTCAATTGGCTCAAGCACTGTGAATACCCTCGGGTTCAAAAGCTTTATAATCATCACAACTCCCGGTCGTGACAGCGTAGCCTCATAGCTGAACTCTGCATTTACATATTGATAAGGAAAGGTTTGCTCACTGTTAATGACCTCGAAGGCTACTATGGTAACTGGCTCATGCAACAAGGATCCGCCAAGCGGCTTCCCTGCTTCATCAAGCTGAAGATTGCCTTGCAAATAACGGCTTGCTGCCGCTTCAGCCGCTATTGGATCAAGGCGGATGACACCGTCTCCTAGCGCAGCCTTATCAATCTGCTGTGCAGCCGCATGAACAGCACGGTTTAGTGCATGCTTGCCCTTAAAAAGCGTCTTCATCGCAATCTCCTCATCCGTCTGCATAACGTGGAGCATGAGCCACATGGTCATCATCAGCACAATTATCGTCAGCTTATACATAACAAAACTCCCTGTCGCCTGATCAAGGTACATATTCGCTCATCTTGATGCCTGTAGCACGAAGCCTGCCATTTTCATCAGGTGGCTTCACGCCGATTAAGCGATCCAATTGAAACAGCCCCTCATAGGGATAGCTAAGCAGAACAATCAATCCTGTCCCTCGCAGCAACGGCTTAGTAGAATTGGTTGCCTGCTCGCCACTATCGGATGCCACCTCAAAAATCAGCGCTTCCGGCTTCATTCCAAACTTCGCCAGCCGCTGCCGCGACTGCTCTACCATCTCAGGACTGATGTAGCCATGCTTGCCGCTCGCCCCGATTTCCAGCAAATAATCGACCTCCTGCTGCAATGCTGCCTGCCTAACAATTAGCACATGCTTATAAATAGGCGAGAACATCAGCCAGCATAAAATGGTTGCAAACAGCACAAATACTAAAATGCTCTTCATGGGCTCATAGTCCTTATGTAGCTGCTTGTGGCATGACCTGAGCGTTCGAGCTGTTTGTTCATTCCTTGATCCCCTTCTGCAATTCCAGAGTAAAGCATTACAATCGTTATAAGCAGCAATATCGCTGCCAGCAGGCTACGCATCGTCATCCCTCCATTCCAGCCGCTACAAGCGGCTTGTAATTTACTGAAGGAGCTTACTGATTTTTTCATTGGCAGCGTCTCCTTGCGACTGAATTTGGCTGCTGGTGCCCGTTGTATCCTTTGCAATAATGCCGTTGAAAAGCAAAATAACGACAACTAACAGCATGACGGTCATTAAAATATTGCGCATTATGATTCACCTCCTTGCTTTTGTAGCGGCTGCCAAGTTCTCAGCCCAACGATGCGAACAGCTTCTGTCCCTCCATCACCCATGGATAAATGAATACTTGAAACGTATACAAAATAGGAATGCCAGCGAGCATAAAGAGCAAATACGATGCTGTCTCCTTGCGGCTGTCCTTAGCAAGCTCCAGCTTCTCCTTATACTCCTGAATACGGTCGCGCAAAAGCATATAATATTCCTTGCTGTCATCTATGCGAAGGGAATCAATGGTCTCTACAAAGCTCATACCGTCATCCGTTCCCATTCTAAGCTTGAATTGACGTAGTGCCTGTTCGGCATCGTGATACCATTCCGCCAGCAATCGCTCCAAATCGCCGCGAAGCGTACTCGTATAAGGGATGCAGCGCGATAGCTTCGTATGAATATGCAGCGACGAATCGGCCAAATAAAGCAATTGATTGCTCATTACATAAATCTCCTTCGTCATGCGTTCCGATCGAAGCTTGCGCAGCATTCGCAGCCAAGGCAAATCCCAAACCAGCATAATCCAGCAAAAAACGAGCCCCGCGGTTAAATAGGCTATTGTACTGACCTGACCCAGACTTGCACTGACAGGAACGCCTATGGAAATGCCTATCATCAATACGATGAGCAGCAATTTGCGTGCAGCTGCGTACCAGCCGGCATCTGCCTCCACTCCGCATCCGGCGAGCAGCATTTCACGCTCAACGTATGTCTGCTGCTCCCTTGAGAGCCTAAGCTTACTGAGCCAGCTATCTGATATTTTTCTCGAACGCCAGTTCATTCCCGTAAGATGCAGCCAGCGCGGCTTCCTTTGCGGCAGCAGCCTAAGTATAGCGGCTACTGCAATAAACCCGAATATAAATTGGGCCGCAATTGCTCCAATACGCAGGCCGCCTTCCACCCAATGATGCATCGCAGCCTCGCCTCCTTTTCAGCTTGTTAATACGCCGTTAACAGCCGTTCGCGGCCATTTACATTTTCTTTCGAGATAACCATAGTCCCATTAGGAAGGAGGCAAAAATGAGCAGCAGTGCATTTAGAAGCATATCCCTCCCCTTTGGGTCGAGAACGTAATAGTAGTAGGCATTCTGCTCGTTATAATGCAAATTGATTCCAATAAATAAACCCAAAAACAATATCGGCGTAAAATTAGCAATTCTGATTTCCAATAGCCGGTTCCGTTCCTGCTCATTCGCGCGGCGCGCCTTGCGCATGTCCGCCAGCAAATCCTTGAGTCCATCAGTCATCGGCACGCCCTCAGCAAGTGCAACCCGCAAAATATTAGCGAAGTAATCCGCCCACGTATGCCCAAGCGATGCAGCAAAAATCCGCAGGCTCGCCTCATCATCACCACGAACAGACAAATTGCGATATAATTGCTCAAAAACGGCTTTCATTGGGCCAAGCAGCCGTCTTTCGTCAACCGTTCGCTGTAGCGCTGCCCTGACTTGCAATCCCCCGGTTACTAGATAACACTGGTAAAACAGCTCAATGGCGGGCAAAAATTCGACCTGTGTCTGCATTTGACGCTGGACAAGCAGCGACCGCAGCACTACATACGGTATAAAGCCTAGTACAAAACCGAACAGCAAGGTGCCTTTGACCGTCTGAAAAAACAATCCGCCAGACGCCAGCCCAATCAGCAGCAGCAGTCCCGACAAGCATAAAAATGCCAATGGCTGCAGCTTAATCTGGAGTGCCTCCAATAAATCAGCAAGCGGGCGATAGAGCTTGTCCAGCCGCTGCAATCGCTGCTCCAGAAGGTGACGGAGCCGCCCCCGCTGCCGATAGGCCAGTCTCGCTAATCGCTCATGCCTTTCCATCCACATGACAAGCAGCGCAGCAAGCATAATAAACAAGGCTAAAAACAGCAGCGCGCCGCCTCCAAAAACGTACAGCCTAGTCAAAAAACAAACCTCCTCTCGCCAGCTTCCTCATCGCTCGCTGCGAAGGCCGCTGCGGATATTGCCACTGCTCCAGCACCTCATCATAAACCGCCCAATCACGTACCGTTACCTCGTTGTTCGACCAGCCTATTTCAGCAAGTCGCGATACGATACGCCGGCCCTTAATGTTGCGCATTTCAATTCCAATCTCCACTACATACTCAGCAATCCGTTTTGTCAGCCGCTCAGGGCTCATGCCTCGCCCATCCAGCATACACATATCGGTGATTACCTCGGGCACATCCTCAAGCGTACTTGCGTGAACGGTTGTCATGCTGCCGGAATGTCCTCTCGTGCAGGCTCTCACATAAATGTTCGCATCGCCGTCCCTGATCTCCGCATGCACGATGCGCTGCGGAGATTGCCTCAGCGCCAATTTGAATGCCCGGCTGGCGTGGTGCTGCGGGTCGTCCTCGTCGGTTTCGTATTCAACGATATTTTTTGCTGGAAAATCTCTTCCGAGCATCATTTCGAAGCGCCCTTCAATCGTAATGATTCTCTCCTCATCCGGCAGGCTGGCAATTAGCGCCTTCATTAGGTGGGTCTTGCCGGAATTCGTCGACCCAATAATAATGAGGTTGAATCTTGCCTGCAGCACAGCTTGCAGCATCGAAAGCATAGCACCACTTATCGTTTCGTATTCCGGCTCGCAAAGTACAGGCAGACCGAAGCTTTTTACAGTGAAAAAGCGAATCGTCAGCGTTGGCTTTGAGGTGAAGCCGAAGCCTGTCATCGTTACGCGTGAGCCGTCGCTAAGCATTACTTCTGCCCAACGCTTGCGCGGGGTGAAGCGATCGTTGTTATATAGCACCAAATTGCTCTGGATGCGTTCAACATCGCGTATGCTTGCAAATTGATGCTGAGACATAACGGCCTCGCCACTGCGAACCTCATAAATTTGCGTACCTACGACCTGTACTTCCTCCAGCCCATCCTTGTGCTGCATAACCAGCTCCAGCACGTTCAGCCCAATAACCTCAGCGAATAGAGCTTCACCAAGGGTTTCGTAGGGATGATCATAACCATCTTGATTATGAATGCGCAGTCGCCGCAGCCGATCATTAATGACCGCATAAATTTGTTCCCGTTCTGGCATAAAGCCAAGCACAGCACGGTTTAACGTCTCATTGTATTGTCTGCGCTCATCATCGTTCAGTCCACGAGGCGCCGCCAGAAAAGCTTTCATCTCATCGGCGAGTCTGTCAAAATCCGCTTCATGTGACGCAGCAGGCAGCTCCGGTTCTCTAGCTTCCCCCTCCTTGCTCCCAGTCACCCCCACTCTCAACTGGGCTGAATAATCGAAAGGGGAAAATCGGCCTTTAACCGCCCTCAAGAGCGGGCCTCATTACGATGCGAGAGCAGTTTGCGGTACCAAGGCTGCAGCTTAAAGGCAGGTGCCACCGTTCGAATGCCGTATCGTTCCATTAACTGCTGCGACGGTTTTTTCATTGCCGCTCTGCCTGCTTGATCCTCTCCCAGCCATTGTCCAAGCTTGCCGCTGTCCAAATGTATAAACGTATCCTTCGTCATTTGCATTTCACCCAGCCGCAGCGTGCCCATTTCCTTACAAATATCCTTCATTCGATATCCTCCTCTGCCCCATGGGGGCTGTATAATAACCGTATTGTATTGGTCAGCTGTTAAGCCAAATAACGGAGAAATTTGTGCTATCCATCGTTTCCCATCCTCCTGGAAATGGGAAAGCGCAGCCGTCGTAACTACAATTCGCGTGCTCGCCAGCCGCAATGCACAAACGGTAGCCGCATTATCCCAATAAGCGCTGACATCCATAAAAAGCACCTCAAAGGTTTGCTCTGCAATGTGGATTAAATGCTCCGCCTCCTCGGGCGTGAAAAATTCGGCCTGGTCACGCATGATATTACCGAACAGCACTCGCAAATTCACTCTTCCTTCAACCTTATGCATAGCACTCTTCAATCTCCCTGGTGTGAGCGAGCCGGATTGCAGCTCGGGCCGCAGCTTGTCGAGCGTGCTTTGCGGCTCCTTAATGCCAAGGTAGCGATGGAGCTTCGCGCTCTTAAGATGCAGACATAAATACCCGACACGAAGGCCGCTGGCTTCGGCCATTCGGTACGCCGCGGCAAAAGCAGCTGTCGTAGTCCCAATATTAGGCGTCGTTCCTACAAAGGCAATGCGGGGTATTCGCTGCTCCATCAAGACCGCTCCTCCTTCGTCTCATCCACAACATGGAGTGATTCCGGGCTGAAGGCTATAACAAGCTTACGGCTCCCATCCTTGCAATAGCTATCCATTTCGAGCCACTGCCTCTCGGTCAGATTAAGGTTGATATAATCGATCATGCCATTAGCCTCACGTCGCGAGGCATACATTTTTTCCTTATCCCCATCCGCTAAGGAGAGTAGATTTGGAGCCTCCAAATTATCAATCTCAACATTTCCTGAAGATTTGACCGACGCTACTGTAACTGCCCGATCGAACAAGCGGCCGGAGCCTTCGCCTTCTCCCGATAAATAAAGCACGACCTTATCCCCGGCACGAATGCCGTTAGAAATGGAACGGACATAATCCCGCGGAATTTGAAAGGTCGATTCGCCGCTGCTCGGCAGAAGATGAAAACGGTCGATTTTCCAGCTTAGTATCGGTTCCTGAGTGCCTAGCGGCACAAGCGTCTCCATTCCAGCAGCAGTCGCAACGTCCAGCAGCATTCCATTGTCATAAGCCGCTTTCGGCACATAGCGGTAGGCGAGATCCTCCGCCATCAAAGTCACCCCAGCATCAATAAAGCGCTTGGGAACGACGACGGCAACCATCTCTTGACGCTGCAATTGCAGCTGCTGAATCTGAAACAGGCCGTATACGAGCGCACCCGAGAGCAGCGCAGCCAGCACGCTTATCCAAATATTCCTTCTCCTGTTCATCCCTTCTCCCTTCCGAGCCATTAGCAGACAACAAAAAAGAACGCAGCAGCAGCCTGTAAAAGGCTTAACTACTAGCGTTCTTCGCTAAGTATTGCTCATATACAATTGGATTGTTCCTTGATTAACCACATAATAGCAAAGGAAACATTTCTTGTCCATCTATTTTTCAAAAATAAATTTTCACACGCCGCTCATGCATAAATGCGCTCTCCTACAGCATCAACGATGCTATAAAAAAGCGCATTTATACAGGATTTAGTCCGCTAAGAGCAAACACCTGACGACGTCCTGTCTATAGACGCCATCGTTTAAAAATCAATCAGGCCCACACTAATCAGCAGCGCATCATCGACCTTACGCATCGTTTCATCATCCAAATGCGTAATTTTGTCGGTTAACCGCTGTTTGTCGATCGTTCGAATCTGCTCAAGCAGAACGACGGAATCCCGGTCAAAGCCATGTGCAGCCGCGTTCATTTCTACATGTGTAGGGAGCTTCGCCTTCTGAATCTGCGCGGTAATGGCCGCCACTATGACGGTCGGACTAAACCGGTTGCCGATATCATTCTGAATGACAAGAACAGGCCGCACTCCGCCCTGCTCCGATCCGACGACAGGTGACAGATCAGCAAAGAACACGTCTCCACGTTTTACGATCAAGCTCTACACCCCGCTTACAAGACGGCCGAGCGTGTGATCAGCCTCTACCTCCGCTTGAAAAGCTTCCGAGGCCATGTTCAAGTTGATTTTCGCCATCTCCAGATACCCACGCTGCATGGACTCGCGGATTTGCCGTTTCTTTCTTTCCACAAGGTACAGCTTCATAGCCTGCCTAATAAATTCACTGCGGTTAGAGTTCTCCTTAGCTACGATACCGTCAACCTCCTCCAGTAAATGATCCGGCAAGCTAATCATGATCCTCTTGGTGTTCTGCACATTGGCCACCGAACAAGCACCTCCAAAACTTCTCCACAACCTTTAATACACATTATTGCAATAATAAGGCCCCTCTATACTTCAACATATCTATGTCAGCCATATATCAAATATGCTGTACGAACATGACGTACTTTAGCGTCTTTAAACCCGACCTAGCATTAAATTCGAGACAAATGGTGAAAACCCTCTTTTTTTGCGTAAAAATGGCATTTGAAATTTTTCCCGCACGCTCATGCTGTCAAATTAAAGGATTTACGACGGATAACGCCTTTCCGTCCTTCATATAGACACGCGGTACACGAGCAGCCAGCATGCAGGTGACCTCATAAGGAATCGTGCCGAGCTGCATCGCGACCTCTTCTGCAGAAATTCGCGCATTGCCCTGCTCGCCAATGAGTACAACCTCTTCACCTTGCTCTACAGGTTCTCCCGCTTCCGTCGTCGCCGCATCAAGCGCAATCATACACTGATCCATACAAATCGTCCCGCGGACAGGAACCTTCACGCCACGGACAAGCGCTTGAGCTTTGCCTGTGAGCATCCGGCTAAAGCCGTCTGCATAGCCAATCGGAAGCGTGCCAATCCGCTCCTCGCCCTGCGTCACATAACGTGCGCCATAGCTGATGCCCCAGCCAGAAGGTGCATTTTTCACCATAACGATCTCCGTCTTAAGCGACAATACCGGCTCCAACTTCAGTTCATCATGGCGCACCTCATCCGAAGGGTATAGACCATACATACTAATGCCAAGTCGCAGCATATTGCCTGCAAGCTCCGGCGTATCCATGCCTGCGGCGCTGTTCGCTGCATGAATAATCGGAATCGGAAGCTCATGCTGCTCTACGTAACGAACAATTTCCTGGAAGCGCTCATGCTGCAAAATCGTATAGCTTTTGTCCTGCTCATCCGCACGTGAATAGTGGGTAAATAACCCTTCGACTTCAAGCTGGGGAACGGAAAGCGCCTTTTCAATAAAAGGGATAGCCGCCTCCGCTCCAATGAGCCCAAGCCGTCCCATGCCGGAATCCACTTTAATATGAACCTTTAGCTTATGATTAATATGATCCTCATCCGGATCCGGCAGCTTGGAAGCTGCCGCTAGCACATCCTCACGAAACAAGGCAATCGTTATATCATGCTTTCGTGCAAGCCAAAGCGCATCCGCCGCAACATAGCCAAGCACCAATATAGGGAGGGAAATGCCTGCCCGTCTGAGCTCCAATGCCTCATCCAGAAAAGCGACCCCTAAATAATCGACTCCGCTGCTTGCAGCCTCCCGTGCAATTTCCACCGCTCCATGGCCATAAGCATTTGCTTTCACAGAAGCCATCAGGCGTACGCCCTCGCCCATATGCGCTCGAAACAAGCTTAAATTGCGACGCAGCGCATCCAAAGAAATTTCTACCCGTGTCGGGCGATAATACCCCTCCAAGTCGTTCACCTTCTCCTTATCCGGCAGCCCCACACATGAAGGCCAGTAAACATCAATAGTGATAATGTTATACGTTGCTGTCAGGACTGTCAATGAAATGACCGCCGGAATTGATTAGCACGTCTTGGAAATTCGGGGTTCTTCCTATTTATCGACACCAGATTGCACGGATTGGGCAATTTTGATCATTTCGGTTTCCGGCAGCGCGGCGCTTGTCAGTCTGAATTGATCGCCTTCATATGTCCAGCTGAGCGTTTGCTGCTCGGCTCCTGAGGTGAGCTCACCCCACGTAAAACCAAGATCCACCAAAGTTCCCGGTACGAGCGAAGCTGCTTGATCATGCGGCTGAGTCTGAATAAGCGAGAAGTCGTAAGCGCCTGTATACCGAGTCAGCTGCCCAGGATTCCCAGCGAACTCCACATCACTGCTGTCTTTCCATACGACGCCATCTGGCAAATAAGTCGGAGCCATCGTCAGGAATATGCCATCCTCCGGCAGCGCGCTAGTCTCATTGGCTTCCTCATCCGTATTCGAGCTGCCATCTGCATTTTGATCTGAACTCACATTTTGATCGCTGCCGGTATTTTGCTCCGAATTAGCTTCTGTATCTGAATTGCCGGTAATGCCTGTGCTGCTGTCCACATCGTTCTGCCCGTTTGCGTTATTGTCTGAACCTGAGGCTTGATTATGGTTTGTGCCATTGTTATTCGCATTATCCTGAGGCATCGCCGAAGTCGCTTGGTCGCCTGTGCCGCCGCTTGACGGGGTCGACTTCATGTTGGCTTCTGTCTCGAATACACTTTTGTCGAATTTGGAGCCAAATTCGAACGCATTAAACTGCACCTCGACCATAAGCGCAGCATTGGCGTCGCTGACCTCGACATGGACTGGCTTGTAGCTAGACTTGTCTAGCCAAATCTTTTGCCGTGCCAATGAACCATTATTATAATTCGCCATAACATCGAAAACGTAGGCACTTTCTTCAGAAGCAAATTGGCGTGAGTTATCAAGCAGGATGCTCTGCACCAGCGTCTGGTACAAATAAACCTGGCCTTGATTTTGCGGCCAATCGCTTTGGAAACGGAACACTTTATTGAGGCGCGGCGTCAGAACGAAAACGCCATCGTCATTGCGCAGTACAATTTGGGTAATGTCTTTTTCTTCATTAGTTAGCTTTATGCGATAATATTGCGGCTTCTGGTACGATACTTCAACCTTGTAGGTAAGCGGCTGCTGTCCCGTATGCAGTGTCATCGTCCCGCTTCCTTGATAGCTCTCAAGCCCATTTACTACCTTGTCCAGATCCTTCACCACGGACTCGGCATCCTTCGTCCCGCAGGCAGCCAATACGAGTGAAAAACATAATATCATTGCCGCGGCCCATGTCATGCGACGCATTAAAATCATCCCCTCTTCACAATGTTTTGCCATCTGATTCATGTGTATGAGGGAACTTGGACATTTATGCGGACTAGTTTGACAAGCTGGCTGTGAAAATAAATCAAAGCTTCCCCGCCATTTGTCGCGTTGATGCCCGTCTAAAGGCTAGTATGCTGAACGGACTGTGGTCCGTTACGCAATTTTGCGGAGCGCCTTACAATAAGGACATAGACGAACACGGGAAAGGATGAACGATATGAAAAAATTATTTCGCTCAACTACGGACAGTAAGCTGACTGGTCTGTGCGGAGGTTTAGGACAATGGCTCGGCATTGATTCTACTATTATAAGATTGCTTGTTATTGTTGCATCGCTTTTCAGCTCAGGTGCTGTCATACTTGCTTATTTCATTGCAGTATTAGTTGTTCCAAAAGCTCCGCAAGGCAATTTCGGCTTTTCTGATCACTACTAAAGCTAACTACTAAAACTAATTTTGAGGAGAGATGATAGAATGGGAATTTTACAGCGCGTATTTAGTATGACGAAGGCAGCGGCCAATGAGATGTTAGATAAAATGGAAAACCCCGTAATCATGCTTAACCAATATTTGCGGGATCTGGACGCGGACATCGCAAACACTGAACGGGAGAGCTTGCATCAGCAAGCGCAAGAGCGTGTATTAGAAGCTAAGCTCACTGAGCTGCAACAACAAGCAGACTTCTATGAAAGCAAAGCAGAGCAAGCGGTAGCAGGTGAACGCGAGGAAGAGGCTCGTGCGGCACTTGAAGCAAAACTTGCTTACGCCGATCAGCGCGAGGAAACCTCAAAGCTGGCTCAGCTTGCCAAGCAGAGCGCATTTGAGCTCGGTCTTCGTCTCGAATCGCTTAAGGAAGAAAAAATCCGTCTGCTGGAAAAACGCAAAGAACTCATTTTGCGCCTGAAGAAAACAGACAAGGCCACTGGCTATTCATCAGGAGATTCGTTTCAGGGGAGCTTCGCATCCCGAGGTTTTGACCGTATTGAGCAAAAGCTGATGGAACGGGAAGCACAGCAGGAGTTGTCTAAGGCACCCTATGGTGCGGGTCGTGACGCAGCGGGTAATACCCAGCAAAACGAGCAGCAAAGCGCAAGAGTAGAGGAAGAGCTGCAGCGGTTATTGCAGAAAAAATCCGTCAGCTAAGCATAAACGGCTCTCTCCGTCCTCTGGCAGCAAAGCTATCGTAAATATAAACAGGAGCCGCTCCTTTAGCAGTCATACTGCTTTCTGAGTGGCTCCTGTTCTTTTTTTACGGACAATGTCATTATCCTCTTGAACGCCTTAGTCTTTTCCACAATTGCTCAAAGCTTCGGTATATCCATTTGGACTCCTTCGTAAGCAATGGCCCTAATACAGCAAGAATAAGGACGTACAGTACGGCAAAGGATTGAATGGAGGCCATCAAGCCGCCCGCTTTGCCAATGTTCGCCATAATGATGGAGAACTCTCCTCGGGAAACGAGCGTAAAGCCTACATTAAGCGACGCCTTAGGCGTAATGCCTGAAATACGACCCGCCAGCATGCCTGCTGCAAAATTGCCAATCAACGTCAAAATGACCGCAATCAGCGTCAGCCCTACCGCACCGCCTAAGGAGGAAGGCTCGATCGTTAATCCGAAGCTAAAGAAAAACAGCGCCCCGAAAAAATCGCGAAAGGGCAAAATCTGCTGTTCAATCCGCTTCACATGCCTGGATTCTCCCAGTACAAGCCCGATCATCAGCGCTCCGATTGCCTCTGCCACATGCAGCGTTTCCGAGAAGCCTGCGACAAGAAACAGCAGCGTCATTATCATCAGTAGAAATAGCTCTGACGATTTAATATTAAGCGCAAAATCAATATATTTAATAATTTTCCTGCCAATAAATAAAAATACAACGATGAATGCCAAGGCGGTCAATGAGATCAGCAAAACGCTCCAGAATGAGGATGCGCCGCTCAAAACGAGTCCCGTCAAAATCGAAATATGCACCGCAATAAACAAATCATCAAACATGATCATGCCCATAATGATTTCCGTTTCCGGGTTAGCAGTTCTCTTTAAATCGACTAATACCTTGGCCACAATTGCAGTCGAGGAGCTCGTCATAATACCGCATACGACTAGCGTCTCTTTGATGGGCAAGTCCCCCATCCAGCCAAGCAGCAGTCCTGATAAAAAATTCAGCGCTACGTAGAAGGAACCTCCTACGATTATCGCTTTTCCTGATTTCAACAGCCGCTTCACAGAAAACTCCAACCCTAAATAAAACAGCAAAAATAATATGCCTAAACGTCCCATGAATTCGATAAAGGAGGAGCTCTCAATAAACCGCAAATCAATAATCCAAAAATGCGGCGCATGCGGCCCAACAGCCATCCCAATTAATATATAAAAGGGAATAACCGAGAAGCGAAGCTTCGCTGAAAGCAAGCCTGTCAGCGTAATGAGTGCCAGTGCCATCCCGACTTCAAATATGAGCGTCTCCATCGGTTAAAGCATCCCATTCAGCAAAAGGTTTTTTAATTGATTCAGTTGAATACGCTCACCTGCTACGACTAAGGTACCGCCTGGCTTAAACACGTATTCCGAACCAGGATTAATATGGTTAGTCTTATCCTTCTCGACTACCGCTAATATGGTCGCACCGGTCGTTTTGCGGATATCCAGCTCGCCAATTCGTTTGCCCACACATTTGGATAATGGCTCCAGCCTAATCCATTCAATAACTAAGCTATCTAACGCTATTTCCTGATTTTCGAGAAATTTCGGCTTGTAGGTAATGCCTGCAAGGATGGCCGATACGACTCTGGCTTCCTCGTCATCAAGCGATACCATTGACCGCATCTCATCAGGCTCATCAGCATCCATGTGAAACAGATCCCGTCTTTCATCATTATGAACGACAATAACCAGCTTCTCCCCACCGCGGGTGCGCAGGCTGTATTTTCGTCCAATACCCGGCAGTTCAGATTCTCTAAGATCCACTTGTAGCCCCTCCTCCCCCGGAAAATGAGTTTTCTGCAAACGTAATGGAGGTGATGATGACATGCATTGCGCCAGCCGGTGTCGTTACTGAGATCAGCTCACCAAGACGTGCGAGCAGCAATTGCCTACCAACAGGAGACAGGAATGAAATCAGATTATCATCTGGATTTGCCTGCTCAGGGAGCACGATTGTAAAGGAATCCTTCGTTTCATATTCAGGGTATTCAATCGTAATTTGGCTGCCAATCAGAACCAGGGAATGTAGCTCTTCCTCCAACACTATATCCGGTTCCGAGAGCAGCTGTTGCACTTTCTCTGTATACAAGGATAGCCATTCATCCATCTCCAAACGCTCTTTTCCTTGCATAGCAAAATAGGCACCCAGAAAGCGTCCCTTCTCGGCACCTAACAAAATAAGCTGAGACATCAACTGTTCTTGAGCATAGGATATTTCAATGCTATGGTTCATAGTAGACCTCGCTCCCTATGCGCACATTACTGATCCGGCATAAGCAATAAACCGCTTTTTTCATGCTGTTCTCCTCCTAAAATAATTTAAGACCTCTGCGACAGAGGCCTTATAACAAGCTTACCAAACAAAAAATATATGTCCAGCTATTATTTAAGGCTAATTAGACAAGCTGTGCTATTGATTAGCTAGGAAAGTCGTTGTATAGACAGAAGGTTTCATATCGTTTACAATTGATAACAATTCTCACTAAATGAAGAGAAGTAAATTAATCAACTACAGCACCTCGCTGCCGAAACATAGGAATACAGCGGATTTTCTTAAAAGGAGGGCGCAAATATGAGAAAATCGGCTTCCATCCCATCCACGGGCAACGCCAGCAGCTATTGGAAAAGGCAAGTCCCTCAGGCAGATTTTGAGCAGCATTCGGCTGTTTTAAGCGAAGCTGAAGCATGGTCATCGGAATCCAAGGCTATGATTGACCGAACCATCCATTATATGAATGAAAAATTTGCAGAGGGTATGACCCGGCAGAAGCTGTCTTCAATTGCGGGCATGAGTCTATGGCATTATTCCCATCAATTCAAGCATTGGGTAGGACAGAGCCCCATTGACTATTTGAACAGTATCCGAATTAACAAAGCGAAGGAGCAGCTGCTTTATTCTAATTTGCGAATTAAGGAAATTGCAGAGAAGGTCGGCTTTGAGGATGAATTTTATTTTAGTCGAAAGTTCAAGAAGGCGGCAGGCATCACCCCAAAACAATATGCCAAATGGACGACTACACGTATTGCGTCCTTCTCCTTTCCCTATGCCGGCCATCTGCTCGCCCTAGGTATTGTCCCATGCTCGACACTCGTCGATCCGCAGAGGGATGTGCATCGCCATGCTTTTTTTCAGCATATTCCCTACCCGCTTAGACGCTCCAAACGAATGGAGCCAGACCTTGT
The DNA here is from genome assembly GCF_036894955.1 of Paenibacillus sp. KS-LC4. Lineage (NCBI taxonomy): Bacteria > Bacillati > Bacillota > Bacilli > Caryophanales > Paenibacillaceae > Paenibacillus > Paenibacillus sp. KS-LC4. Next base: position 5,002,740 of record NZ_CP145905.1, read on the forward strand.
CGACTACAACCGCAGAACGCTTCAGCAGGCGAGACCTGAGCTTATTTTATGCGACGATATGGTGAATGAGCAGATTATTAGCTCAATCGGCAAAATCGCCCGCACCGTCATCATTCCTTGGCTGGATCTGGACTGGCGGCAGCAGTTTAGACAAATTGCGGCGCTGCTTGGTAAAGGAGCGCTCGTGGAAGGCTGGCTTGCGAAATATGAGCAGAAGGCGGCTTGCACTGGAGCGCGAATCAGAGAGCTTTTTCAAGAGGATACGATTTCATATATTCATCTCATGCAGGGACATATCGTGGTGTATGGACGACGTAACGGAGGGGCCGTCCTTTATGAGGATTTGCAATTAAACTGCCCTTATAAATTAGATGACATTTCGATTATGCATGAGATTGAGCAGCAAGAGCTGCCGGCATATACAGGCGATCGTCTGCTGCTCATCGTTGATTCTGACCCAGCCTCTCAGCAGATGTGGCTGAGGCTTCAGCATAGCAGCGTTTGGAGGCAGCTTAAGGCCGTTAAGACAGGAAATGTGCGGCAAATACTTGAATGCCCATGGCTGGACTATTCTCCTTATGCCCATAATCTCATGGTAGATCAGCTAGAAGAGCTGTTTCAAAGGAACTAAACACGAATGTCCATGTTTTGCGGCGTGGGGTGAGCGTATAATACGTTTTGATCATACTATGTCAGACTATTATTGTCTCAACGGAGGTTTCAAGATGAGTACGTACCGTCATTTCTTTCTGTCTGTCGCGCTCGCGGCTATTATTGCTGTGTTATCAGCTTGCGGGAACAGCTCGGGAAGCGAGCAGTCATCCAGCCCAACTGCTAGCCCTGTTTCCACCGCTTCCGCATCATCAGCGGAAACTTCTTCCGAGCCACAAGCACTTAAGGTCACACATGCCTTCGGCACAACCGAGCTGCCGGCGGCTCCTAAGCGGATTGCTTCCATTAATTTGGAGGATATGCTGCTCGCTTTAGATGTGCCCATTGTTTTCGGTATGTCGATTGGCGAAGGCTATTATTTGAATGAAAAACTTAAAGAGCAAGGGGCCACTTTAGAAATTTGGGGAGACAGCCTGAATCTAGAAGCTATTGTTGCAGCCCAGCCTGATCTGATCATCGCCAGCACCGCAATTATGCAGGAGGGCTATGACAATCTGTCCAAAATCGCGCCTACCATCGTATACGATCGTGAGGATTGGAGAAATTCGCTTGTAGCTATTGGACGAGCATTGGATATGGAGGATCAAGCATTAGCCTTCATCAGCGCCTATGATAAGCAGACCGCAGACGCTAAGGCTTCGCTAGGCCAGCTTCTGGCAGAAGGCAAAAGCGCAGCCTTCATTCGTATGAACGCTAAGGATTTCCGTGTTTATTTCCCTAATTATGTGGATGAAAAAACACAAATCGAATGGCCGACCTATCCTGGCGTTCTCTATAATGAGCTTGGAATGAAGCTTGATCCAACTGTAGAAAAATGGCATCAGGAGCAGCCTCATTTTCAAAATGCGACGATTTCTCTTGAAATGCTGCCCGAATTGCAGGCTGACTATTTATTCGTTACACTCGGCGGTGCCGGCAGCACGGATGAGGAAATTAGACAAGCGAAGGAAAGCTTCAGCTCGATTGAGCAATCCTCTGTATGGAAATCGGTCCCGGCTGTTAAAGCAGACCATGTCATTTTCGTAAATGCAAGACATTGGATTAGCTCTGGTCCACTCGCGAACAGCATGAAAATGAATGATGTCGTAGCCGAGCTCGGCTCGTCTAACTAAATAATTGAGCTAGGCAGATGATAAAAAAGCTCACGAGTATCCCGAATTTCTTTGGGATACTCGTGAGCTTTTTGCTTTGTCGAGTGTAAATATGCAAGCTTATTAAGAATGAAGCCGATAAAGTCGATATACATACTAAATGGTAATGAGAGAGGAATTATATTCAGCATGACGTTAAGCCAAAGTCGAGTACCCCATTACATGAAGCAATTTGCTTGCATTGGTTCTGCCTGTGCAGATACTTGCTGCGCTTGGTGGGGAATCAGTATTGATAAACAAACCTATACGAAATACCAATCGGTAACCCACACTAGCTTAAAAGACAAATTGAAGCAAAACTTATCCATTAAAAAACAGGGCAGCGTACAAGATTATGCAGAAATGCAATTAAACCCGAATACAGGTGATTGCTCCATGCTTGATCAAGGAATGTGCTCTATTCAATTAGAACTCGGTGAGTCATTTCTGTCTCAAACTTGTCGCACGTACCCACGCGTCATTAATCAGACAGGTACTGCATTGGAAATGACAGCCCAGCTTTCTTGCCCGGAGGTAGCGCGCCTTGTATTGCTCGATGAGCAAGCAATGGAATTTGTTGATGTCGATTTAGCTAATATCGGCTCTGTAACCTATAAGCATAAAGCAGCCGCTGCTTTGGATCAAAGTCGCCCTGAGTTTTATTTTCCTCAAATACGCGAAATGATGATGGAAATTATGGGATATCGGGAGTTCAGCCTTTCCCATCGCCTTATATTGCTTGGTGTTTTTTGCGATAATGTCAGCCTGCTGATGGAGGAAAAAAAATATAAAGAGCTGCCTCATCTATGCGATCAATTCCGGGATGAGGCCTCCCACAATGATGAGCTGCGCAACTACGATTTATACCCGCTAGATCCTATTTTCCAGCTGCAATATTTGAATAATTATTTGATGGATATATTGGATGCTACAATATGGAACGCCCGCTACCGCGAATGTATTCATGATTATAAGCAAGGAATGACACGAAACGGAAGTACGTGGGAAGCCATCGCGGAAACTTACAATTATTCTTATGACCATTATTACAAGCCTTTTATGGAGCAGCATTCGTTTATTTTAGAAAATTATATATTGAATTTCTTACACAGTCGTTTGCTTGCGGAGATGTATGTGAATATTCCTGTGTTTGACAGCTATCAAATGCTCGTAGCCGAATTTGCCATGATTAAGCTCCATCTGATCGGTATGGCGGCGCATCATCAGCAATTAAACGAGGAGCTGACCGTAAAGCTCTTTCAGTCTTATACTAAAAATTATGAACACTCCAAGCTATTTCTTAAGAACATCCTCGATGATTTTAAGAAGCATGGCTATGATACGCTGGGATATATGAGTCTGCTCATAAAAAATGACTAAGTAAAGCAAAAAAGCTCCGAGCCTCCACTGCGAGGACTCGGAACTTTTGTTTTATTTAGAGGTGATTCACTAGCGGATCATAACGAACAAATACAGGAAAATAGCGCGGAGCCATCGTAAAGCTAAACTGCTGCTCTGTCTTGTCCCTATAAGTGACGGTGTAGTTACTGTTATCCGCATCATAAACAATTTTCAGAAAAGTAAACTCGCTGCTCGCGTAATGAGAACGAACATAGTAATGAGAAGCAGCCTTAGCCGCATTTTCCTGAAATAGACTGCTATTAACGAGTAAAATCAGCAAGGTCATAATGACAATTATAAAAAGAATAATACTCTTGTACCGCATGTTGCTCCTCCGCTTAAGCTTATGTAACAATTACTCGAATGTGCTTGTAATATCATTCCATTGCGATAAATCAGGCAGCCTCTGTGCTCCCCAATATTCAAGAAACATGCGAATGATCTCGCCTTTATCTGTCGTTTTGTAGTCATAGTGCTTAAACGACTCATCGGCAAACACGAAGCGGACCTCCACAATGTAGCTGTCCAAGCCTTCCCCTCCGGTTGCAGCTTGCAAATAGATGCTGTCTTCTAGCGGCAAGCTCGGCTCCAGCACGATAAAATCCTCATGCTCCGGTTCAAACCCATCAATGATATCCGTTATAAGCGACGCATTAATCCCTTCATTTTTAAATTCTGCATGATCCGTGAACAGCTTATATGTAAGCTCTGCTTTCCCCATTAAAGCGCCTCCGCTCGAAAACATTATTTCGCAATTGTATCATAAGGCTATAGTCCGATAATATCAGCCTCCCGACTGATTATTTGCCGCTGCTATGCCAATAGAACTAGCTTACTACCGTGGCTGTACGATTACGATTGCATGATCACAGCAGAGTAACACATCGCACAACACTGCCTCTTGACAATTGACAGCTAGCGGCTTAAAATGAGAAACATCAATGTGTAACCGATTACACATCACACATTCTACAAACAGAGGTGTTCCTATGGCTCAAGCGAAAATTACCGTCATTGGCAGTTTAAATATTGATATGGTAACAGAAACGGATGTCATGCCTGAGCAAGGCGAGACTTTAATTGGCAACGCTTTCTCTAGCTTCACAGGCGGAAAAGGCGCGAATCAGGCTGTAGCCTGTGCAAGGCTTGGGGCAGCGGTTACGATGATTGGCTGTGTCGGCGAGGATGCAATGGCGCAGCAGCTGCGGGATGCACTTCGTGCAGAGAACATTGATATGACAAATGTGAAAACGGTTCCCTATAAATCAACTGGCATCGCTGCGATCACCGTCACGGAGGGCGACAATCGCATCATCGTCATTCCAGGTGCAAACCATTGCTTGCTGCCGGAGGATGTGCTTGCACTGAAAGAAGTGATCGCCGCATCCGATATGATTATGCTTCAGCATGAAATACCGCTTGAAACCGTCGAGGCTTCGATTAAGCTTGCCCATTCCCTAGGCATTCCAGTCATTTTGAATCCTGCCCCTGCGGTAAGACTGCCCGAGCAGCTATTAAGCCAGCTTCATCTTATTACGCCGAATGAATCTGAGCTCGCAATTGTAACAGGGCTGGAGCGCCAGAGCACGCCAGAGGCATTGCTCGAGCAATATCCGAATCCCATCGTAATGACAGCAGGAAGCAACGGTGCTTATTACAAGGGAGCAGATGGTGAGCTTGGTCATGTTCCAGGCCATACGGTCGAGGTTGTGGATACGACTGGCGCAGGAGATACGTTTAATGGCGCTTTAGCTGTAAAGCTAAGTGAAGGAGCCTCGCTTCAGGAAGCTGTTCAATTTGCCGTTGCTGCGAGCGCGTTATCTGTCACCAAGCTTGGCGCACAAAGCGGAATGCCGCTTAGACAAGCTGTCGAGGCATTTATTAAACAGTCCAGCTGATTTCCTGACTTATATTGAATTGACTTGAAAGGATATTTTCATGAAAAAATTAGGCATACTAAACAGCGAAATTACAGCCGTACTTGGTCGGCTTGGGCATACAGACTGCATCGTTATTGCCGATTGCGGTCTGCCGATTCCCGATTCGGTTAAGCGCATTGATCTGGCACTTATGCCTGGACTCCCTTCTTTTATGGATACGCTTGGGGCGATGCTTGCAGATATGGAAGTAGAGAAGGCTATTATCGCCTCAGAGATAACGACGCATAACGCAGAGTTACACTCAAAAACGCTAAAGCAACTGGGCCATATTACGATTGAAGAAGTTTCACATGAGCAATTGAAAGCGTTAACGCATAAGGCTAAGGCGGTCATTCGTACAGGAGAGGCTACCCCTTACGCCAACATCATTCTTCAAGCTGGCGTTATTTTTAAGTAAAGCTGTCCCAGCTAGAGCGAAGGAGGAGAGCAGATGGACTATTTAATCGAAATGACCGGCATTCATAAATCCTTCTCATCCGTACAAGTATTGAAAAATGCCGCCTTCCGGCTTAAAGCAGGTGAAATTCATGCTTTAATGGGCGAAAACGGCGCCGGCAAGTCTACGCTTATGAAAATTTTGACGGGTGTTTATAAGGCGGATGCAGGCAGCATTAAAGTAAAAGGTAAAGAAAGCGCCTTTGCGAACCCTACAGAAGCGGAAAATAGCGGTGTCGCGATCATTCATCAGGAGCTTAACATTATTCCTAAGCTTACGGTCGCCGAGAATATGTTTCTTGGCCGGCAGCTTGTATATGGTCGGACCGGCATTTTACGGGATAAGGAAATGAAAAAGAAGACCCGGGAATATATGCAGCGCCTCGGCGTAGAGCTGGACCCCGATGCAGTAGCAGAAAGCTTATCCATCGGCCAGCAGCAAATGATCGAAATTGCGAAAGCGCTGTCTAAAAATGCGGAAGTGCTCATTATGGATGAGCCTACAGCGGCGCTGACTGATCGCGAGATCGAATCTTTGTTCCAAATTATGAATCAGCTGCGCAGCGAAGGTGTTGGTATTGTCTATATTTCACACCGGATGGAGGAAATTTTCCGTATGTGTGATGAAATTTCTGTGCTGCGCGACGGTTCATTTCTCGGGACGGAACAGACAGCTAGCACGACCGTACAGCACATTGTTCGTTTGATGGTAGGGAGAGAAATTGGCGAACGTTATCCGCAGCGTCATACGGTGATTGGCGAGGAGCGGCTCCGCGTCAGTGATCTAAGCGATGGCAAAAAACTGAACGATATTAGCTTCTCGGTTAAAGCTGGTGAAATCGTCGGTGTTGCTGGATTAATGGGCGCGGGCAGAACAGAAATCATGCGTTTGTTGTTCGGAGCGGATAAGAAGAAAAAAGGGCAGGTTTGGCTTGACGGCAAGGTAGTCAACATCAGCGACCCAGCCAGCGCAATTGCAGCCGGCATCGTCTTCGTCACGGAGGACCGCAAGCATCAGGGCCTAATTCTCGATATGTCCGTCCGTGAAAATTTATCACTGACGAATTATCCCTTTATCGCCGACAAGGGCATCATCAGCAGCGGCAAGGAACAAGAATTGTCCGAGCAAATGATCAAGCGTTTTAATATTCGTACCCGCGACCCCGAGCAAACCGTGAAATCGCTCAGCGGAGGCAATCAGCAAAAAATTGCAATTGGCAAATGGCTCGGCAAGCTGCCCAAGGTCTTTATTATGGACGAGCCTACTCGCGGCGTAGACGTTGGCGCCAAGAAGGAAATTTACAGCATGATGAACGAGCTAAGCGAGCAAGGTGTCGCTATTATTATGGTGTCCTCGGATCTTCCCGAGGTGCTCGGTGTCAGCGATCGCGTCATTGTCGTGCATGAAGGGCGTATCGCATCTGTGCTCGACAAAACGCAAATGAATCAGGAAGCAATTATGCATGCGGCGACTGGAGGAAGCAGCAATGGCCATTAAGAACAGACAGCTATCAAACGTATTACAAAAGCTTGGACCGTTGATCGGGCTTTGCATCATCGTTCTCATTCTCATTTTAGCAAGCCCTAACTTTTTGACGATCAACAATATTTTAAACGTATTTCGTCAGGTTTCCATCAATGCCTTAATCGCATTCGGTATGACCTTCGTTATTTTAACAGGCGGGATTGACTTATCGGTTGGCGCGACTCTCGCTCTATCGGGAGCACTTACCGCAGGCATGATGAGCAGCGGGCTTGATCCAATTACAGCTGTTATTATCGGCCTGCTTGCTGGATCGGTAATGGGTGCAGTGAATGGTCTTCTCGTTACAAAAACAAATATTGCTCCATTTATAGCCACTCTCGCCACTATGACCATCTACCGAGGACTCGCCCTTGTTTATACCGATGGTCGCCCGATTACTGGATTTAACAGCGAGTTTTTCACAATGATTGGCGGGGGTTATTTCTTCGGTATCCCTGTTCCGGTTATGATTACGATTGTTTTGTTCGCCGTGCTGTATTTCATTTTGCGGAAAACAACATTTGGACGCAACGTCTACGCGATTGGCGGCAACGAAGAGGCTTCTCGTCTATCCGGTATTAAGACAGGGCGCTTTAAAATCTATGTGTATACACTGACCGGCCTCCTGTCATCTCTTGCTGGCATCATACTTGCTTCCCGCCTCAATTCCGCACAGGCGAATGCCGGTACCGGCTATGAGCTGGATGCCATTGCGGCCGTCGTTCTCGGAGGTACAAGCCTATCAGGTGGACGCGGCTGGATTGTCGGCACTCTCGTTGGTGCACTCATTATCGGTGTGCTGAACAATGGCTTGAATTTGATGGGTGTCTCCTCGTTCTACCAGCAGGTTGTTAAAGGGCTCGTTATTTTGCTAGCGGTCTTGCTCGATCGCAAGAAGGCTAGCAGCTAATGATAAACAAACAAATAGACAAAGGTGGTTACAACATGAAAAAAATGATTAAACTCGCCAGCATTTCCTTAATTACTGCTCTTACCCTAGCAGGATGCTCAACGACAGCTCCAGGCAGCGAAGCAACTACATCTGCCAGCACTGCTCCGCAAAGCGGCACTATCAAAATCGGTCTAGCCGTATCCACGCAAAGCAATCCCTTTTTCGTAACCTTAAAAGAAGGAGCGGAAAAAGCGGCGCTTGACGGTGATGTACAGCTGATTACGGTAGATGCACAGGATGATGCTGCAAAGCAAGCCTCCTCCATTGAGGATTTAATACAGCAAAAGGTTAACGTCATTATCATTAATCCTACTGACTCCGCAGCGGTTGTACCTGCTGTTGAATCTGCGAATGCTGCTGGCATTCCAGTTATCACAGTAGACCGTATGGCTGATGGCGGCACAATTGCCAGCCATATTGCTTCAGACAACAAGGCTGGCGGTGTGCTAGCAGCTAAATTCATTGCCGAGCAGCTAGGCGGAAATGGTAAAGTGGTTGAGCTTGAAGGTATTCCAGGCTCGTCGGCCGCTCGTGAGCGAGGCGAAGGCTTTAATGAAGAAATCGCCAAATCCTCCGGCATTGAAATTTCTGCAAAGCAGCCTGCCGATTTTGACCGCGCAAAAGGGCTGACGGTTATGGAAAACATTTTACAGGCAAGCAAAGATATTAAAGCTGTATTCGCACACAATGATGAAATGGCGCTTGGCGCTTTGAAGGCTATTGAGGCTGCTGGCTTGAAAAATATTATCGTCGTAGGATTCGATGCAACTGATGATGCCGTGAAGGAAGTTTTCGCAGGCACGATGAGCGCAACCGTTGCTCAAAAACCGGATATGATGGGCGTTTTAGCTGTACAAACGGCTGTTAAAATCGCCAAGGGAGAAACTGTGGAAAAATCAATTCCCGTTGAACTTGAGCTTGTAACGAAGGATTCTGCATCTGCAAAATAATAGCTGGCTCCTGCTCCCTTGACGGACAAAAACAAGTGTGCTAACGTTTTCCCAAACGTGAGCACACTTGTTTTGCTCACCCGCTAGCTCGCTTGTTTAGAAGGCCAGACCATTGAAAGGAATTTGCCAGAAATGACTACGATCAGAGATGTCAGCAAGCTGGCTGGCGTATCGGTTGCCACTGTCTCTCGGCTGTACAATAAGAGCGGATATGTGAGCAAGGAAGCGGAGACCGCCATTCAAGCAGCTGCCGAGAAGCTTAACTACAAGCCCAATACGATTGCCAGAAGCCTCGCAGGCAAAAAAACAGCTGCTGTCGCTTTAATGGTACCCGACATTTTGAACCCGTTTTTCCCGGAAATCGCTCGTGCTGCTGAGGATGCAGCCGCCTCACAGGGCTATACGCTCGTCCTTTGCAACACGGACAATAACCCGGATAAGGAAAAAATGTATATTGAGGCGTTAATCAATAAACAAATAGATGGCATCATCATATCTTCTTACACAATTTCACCAGAGCAGATTATTGCCCTACAGAAGCGTTCAATTCCTATTGTCGTCATTGATAAAAGCTTTCCTGACCATCCGATTTTGACAATTACGGCAGCTAACCGATACGGCGGACAGCTCGCCGTACAGCATTTAATGGAAGCCGGCTGCGGGAAAATCGCTCATATATGCGGCCCCTCCCATGTGCATTCCGCACGTGAGAGGACGCTTGCTTATGAAGAAATGTGCGCTCAGCTGCCGTGGTTTACACCCAGCCTGATCGCATTCGGCCACTTCAGCGTTGCGGGAGGCTACGCGGCGATGAAAAATATTTTCCATCAGCATCCCGATGTGGACGGCGTATTCGCCGGCAATGATCTTATGGCCGCTGGGGCTCTTAAAGCACTGCATGAGCTCGGTGTAACGGTCCCCAATCAGCTTAAGCTAATTGGCTTCGACGGTATTCGGATGGATATGGTATATCCCGAGCTGTCCACCGTATCCCAACAAATTTATTCGCTCGGCAAAACCGCTATGGACTATTTAATTCGCCTAATCAACAATGAGCCTATCGAGAGATGCAATTACGAGCTGGGTGTAGAGCTGCTCCAGAAGGCATCGACCTAATTGCCGCTGCATCATGATTTCAGCTTAGAAAAACCTTCGAACCCACATAGTCTGCTGTGGAGCTCGAAGGTTTTTCCGTTTATCTGCCAAGCAGGAAATTCAAAGTATGATATGGCATAATAAGAAATAGTCGGAGGCCTCTGATCGCTATTTTTTTCTATAGGAGGAAGATATGAAGCTGAGTTCTATCTATGAATCAGAAACACTAGAGCAGCTAGCGGAGGCTATTCAAACGGCCCCCGTTAAGGATGAGCTGCGTGAACTGCTAATCGCCGAATATCATCGGCTTTTTCATTATGCCAACATCAAGCAGTGGAATGAGCTAGTTCGTGTATGCGAGGCGCTCGCTATAATAGGATGGGGATCGTCTTTGACGCCTGTGGAGGCAGTCGCAGACAAATGGATCAACGGCTCCTATTACACCGAGCTGCGCACCCGTACCTTTGAGCAGCTCAAGGACTCCTGCAAGGGCTGGAGTAAGCAGCAGGACAGCTTCATCATCCATGATGGCAGCGACAGCACCCATTATGGCATAACCGAATTTGCTTCCCAGCGTAATTTATTGCCAAAAAACCCGCTCCGCCTAGTCCGCTCCGGCAACTATCAACGATCGGCCCAGCCCTTCATCGACAGCCTTAGCGAGCTGCGCCGCGAACTGGATGAGCATATGCGTCAGGAGCTTTACGGCGCTGCCTTTAGCTATGTCGGTATTCATTGCCACTTTAGCCATCATGACGACGCCGAGCGAACGCTTCAATATGAATATTTTCATGAGCAAAACGATGTACCAGACGGATTTGAGCAAGGCTATTACATAAAGCCAAAGTTTGCAGCCCGCAAGCTGACTTCCCGCAAGGGCGAGCTTAAGCTGGAAGTGACCAGACATTATACGAGAGCGGAGGGCGAGCTCCCTTTAAGTGAGCAGCAACAGCAGTTTAAGACGGACATGCTCGTTATTGTGGACTTGCTTACAGAGAAGCTCCGCAAGAAGAAGGTCAGCTACCGCATGGATTTATTGAGGGAAGACTTACTGAATATTTTGGAAAAATGGACGACGAAGGAGAACGCGATATGAGTGCAAGCCCTACATTAATGACGGAATTACAGCAATTTGCTGCTGTATTTGGGAGGCACGACATAGACCTTGGCAAGGTTTATTACCATGAGCCTCTACCTGTAGAGGAGCCTCTTCCGCTTGGAGACGCGCTGCACACCTTTTACAGCTGCCTTGAGCTGCAAGATCATCCGATAATCGGCGGCGTTCTGGCCGTTCAATTGTTCCGCTTGCCGGAGCTGGAACGGGCGCAGCAGGGCTGGCGCTGGATATTGACAGCCTCAGGACTCACTCCTGATCCGAACTGGCCAGACGGCTGGATCGTCTTCGCCGATTACAATGGAGATGCGCTTATTGTTGATACGACCGAACCGCAAGGACCGGTGTATGGCAGCATTCAGAAGCGGCATTCGCAAATTGCTGCTTCACTGGCTGACTTTTTCGCTATGACCACTGCGTTGATGAAGGTTGAGGAGGAGGAGTTCGAGCTCGATGCTGCAGATGAGGATTCCGAAGTGAAAAGCGAGTTTATTGAACGTGCGATGGAGCTTGCCCAGACGATTATTGGACGCGAGCATGGACAGCAATATTTAGATTTTTTCTTTAGTTAGAATTGGCTCTGCTAGTAAAAGATAACCGGCCCTGCTCCGTAATTGCACACAATATTATGTTGTGCAGGCAAGGTCGGTTATCTAGCTTCTATATGCAATAGGAACGGATATTTATGACCGCTCCTGCTCCTTAATTTCTTTCAAAAAAGCCTTTAGCTGCGGATTGGCAGGCGGGTCCTGTAGCTCCATGCTTCTAAGAGCTTCTACTGCAATACGCAGCACGGCATAATTACGATACCACCGATGATCGGAGGGCACGATATGCCAAGGAGCGCGCTTGCTGCATTTTTCAAATACCTGCTCGTAATAGTTTTGATATTGCTCCCAATATTTCCGTTCTTGGAGGTCGGAAGGGTCAAACTTCCAATTTTTCGATGAATCCTCGATTCGGCTTTTTAGCTTCTCTAACTGAAACTCCTTGGAAATATGCAAAAAGATTTTGACAACCTTAACTCCGCTATCCGCAAGCAGCGACTCAAAATGGTTAATATGCTTGAAGCGCCGCTTCGCCTCCTGATCGGATACATCACCATGCACCCGTGTAATCAGAACATCCTCGTAATAGGAACGGTTAAAAATAGCGATTTGCCCTAGCTCCGGCGTGTTATTGTGCGCCCGCCAAATAAAATCATGCCGCTTCTCCACATCCGTCGGCGCCTTAAAGCTGTGAGCGGATACGCCCTGTGGATTCAGCCCCGCAAATACATGCTTCGTTACGCCATCCTTGCCGCTGCAATCCATCCCTTGAATGACGAACAGCACCGCCTGCTCCTTCGCAGCCGCCAGCTTCTCTTGAAGCTGCTCCAATTCCTCCTTTAGCTCCAATGCTTCCTTCTCTACCTCGTCCTTATGAGCAAAGGGGCCTTTGTCCTTTGGATTAATACTGCTCAAATTAACCTTTTTATTCGCTGCCAGCTCGTATTTTTTTGCCATTTGCTTCACGCTCCTTATGTACCAGTATTCCACTTCATGCCCTTCTTATCAATCTTGCTGCTATCTAATCTCTTATCTGGCAATAAGCCTTTAAACCTTAGTTATGCGTTATTGACTTGCAGCGGCTGCTGCTCACCCAGCCACGCTTGGACATGCGTGAGGAAGCGCCTTGTGGCAGGCGAGCAAAACTTCATTGAATGAACGGCGATGCCCAGCAAGCAGAAGCTCGGCTCCTCCAGCTCCATGACGTGGACCTGATGCTTACGCCCTTCAATGACCAGCTCCGGCAAAATAATGACTCCGCAGGGCTATGTGGGAGCTGCGCTCGTGCTGCTTGCTGTCGTTGACTCCGAAATAAAATGGAGGCATTGTGGTAACACCGCAATTCATATTAAGGCTAAGGAGAAAGTTCTAGGTAGAGCCAGAGACAACGAAGCATTTCAACTGCTTCTCTAGAAAATACGATCCAGTTGATGCATAAGTGAGCCGTGGGTGAGCAATCAACGGCTCATTTGTATAATCAGACTTTTATTCAAAATGTTGCTTTGTCCTCTACCTTGCTTATTTTATAGTCAGAAATCTATATTGCTATTTACGAATTTATCCATTCATAATAGATAGCAGAATAGGAGTGGTCAACAATGAACAAGCGCACAGATTACAATAATAACAGCAGCTACTGGGAGAGCTATCAGCGATTTTTCCCATCCGAAATACAGTTAAAAGAAAATAATCTGCCCAACGAGGAATGGTGGGATTGGCATAGCTACAACATTCATTTAGACCGGCTGCCAGCAGCCAACAGCCCACTCAAGATTGTACTTGTACATGGTGCTGGAGGAAACGGCCGTTTATTCGCCCCTTATGGAAAAATGCTGCAAATGCAAGGCTATGAAATGCTTGCCCCAGACCTGCCTCCCTATGGACTTAGCAAATTAGGCCCATTGTCCAAACCAATCCGTTATGAGGATTGGGTTCAGCTTCTCGTTGATTTAGTAGAAAGCGAATATGCACGCGATGGCAAGCCTATTGTTCTGCTTGGCGCCAGCATTGGGGGCATGCTCGCCTATCATGTCGCTGCGCGCAGTTTACATGTGCAAGGCCTGATTGCTACAACGTTCGTAGATACAAGTGACGCTGCTATGCGCCTCCAGCTTGCCCCTAATAAATATATTGCGGTGTATGGCAAATGGTTAATGGACACCTTCCCGATTTTGCTGGATTCAATTCGGCTGCCTGTTTCCAAAGTGTCGCGCATGGAGCTAATTGCTAACCATCCTGAATTAGCCCAGCTGATTATGCATGATCCCCGTGCAGCAGCAACCCTTGTACCACTTAAATTACTTAGATCCTTTCTAAACATGAAACCTGAAGTACAGCCAGAAAACTTTACTTCCTGTCCGGTACTGCTTGTTCACCCAGAGGCTGATCCTATGACTCCTTATCCGTTTAGCGAAAGCTTTTATAATAGATTAGCCTGTCCGAAAAAGCTGGTGATGCTAGAAGGAGCCGGACATTTTCCAATTGAGCAGCCAGGGCTTGAACAATTACGTGATGCTGTCCTGCAATTTTTAACTAGTCTTGCCTCAACAATTTCAGAGTAAATGAGCACACCCAGGTTTCCCATGATAACTCATTAAAATTTTGTGAAAGTATTTATATAATTAATATAATGTTTTCCTTCATACAAACCGATAAATATTCAATCGACTTCCTTTTTTTCACTAAAAGAGAGTTGTTTACAGCAAATACTATTCCATAGCACTAGAAAGGAAGATTAAGTAATGAATAAGCTTCGCCTTTTCACCAAAAAAAATGTTTGTTTGCTTTTTATTTTCACACTGCTGTTTACTAGTTTTGGCACAGTAACGGCACCGAAAGCCGAGGCAGCTACAACAGCCAGCGGTTATGTATACTACACATCTGACGATGACCTATTCCGCATTAAAACAGATGGCACTGGCGCCGCTCTCATAATGGAGGATTTTGACGTTCCTGGTACCGCTTTGAATCGTGGCGGCAAATATTTGTATTATCTGACCTATAACGGATCAACTACACTATCGCGCCTGCCAATCGACGGTACAGCCACGGAGGATGAAGTTTTTTATAATGATGTGCTGCATTATTCCATTGTAAACGGAACGCTATACTATATGACAAGCGCTGGAAAAATCTATTCCGTTTCTGCTAATGCTGCTGCTGTATCGGAAGCAAAGCAAATTGCCGATAAAGCTGATACAAAATTTGAAGAATTCATAATCATTGATGGAAAAGTCTACTACAACACCATCCGTAATGGTCGCTCCACTTGGGTAGCCTCTAAAGCCGTAACAGGCGCAGGACAAGTGCAATATATTGCAGCCGGTGCCATTGAACAGGATCACCATATTCAAACCACTGCTAATTCGGTAAATATTATTGTCAACACCAAGCCAGAAGAGCAATTTTATTCCCTTGACTGCATTGTACTTTATAGCGTACCTAAAAAAGGCGGCGCAGCTAAAGCCCTGAACTTAAACGCTCCAATTGATGCAAATGCGGCTTATTCTGGAAGATGGGCAACGAATGCGTATTACCTATTCAACAAGGACATTCGCCTTGATTCCGAAGGACATTTCAACTATAACACCGGTAAAGGCTATATCATGAACACTAGCGGCAAAACCTTCTCGCTGCACAGCACAGGCGTCTACGATATAGCTAATGCAGGCACAGACAAAATAGCTTTTATTGATGCAGCGAATAAAGGTTATGTTGCAACGATAAAAAACAATAAAGTAATAAGCAAAAAAAACCTTAATATTTCTAAGCTTTATTCCGTATACAACATTATGTCGGGTGGAAAAATCGCTTCCACGATCTTTTTTGGAGACAATGCCAGCTATTTGCTGAAATCGGATTTATCGGTTCAAAAGATACCTGGATTGAACGGTCGTTTCATGCGTCTCCATGATGACGTTGATGGCATTTACTACATCAATGACGATTCCAAGGATGAAGCCTTCGGACAGCTATTCCACCTAAGCAGCGATGGCAAAACGGCAAAGATGCTTAGCGAGCAAACAATTAGCCGCGTTTTGCTTGTTGCCAAACAATAAGCTGCCGTTTTTCTGATCATGTGAATTGCATCCACCATGTATGATAAAGAGGAGCAGAATTCAAAAACTGCCCCTCTTTTTCTATTGTGAAATGGTTGAATCTCTTAACGTTTGATTTGCTCAACAATTTGCGGATCTTTAATTTTCGTATCTTGTGCGAGCAGAACGATTTTGGATAAAATCTCTGCTGTCTTTGGATCTTCATCCATAAACGGCAAAAACAGCTTACCCCGGTGCTGAGAATGAACCGGAATGATGGCAACTGCGCCAGAAGCCTGCTTATATACGATTCCGCTGCCCAGATGAACGCTGTATTCACCTAATTGCCCTGCAATTAAAGCATGGCTGCCCTCCAGTCTTACATTATTTATTTTGAGCAGTCGCAACGATTCTCTAACGATAGCTTGGCGAATTTCAATTGTTGTCAGGCTCGCCTCAGGATCTACTCCGCCTACATGCGCCACACTGACAACCAAATCCACATCGCGCATCACTTCAGAGAAAACGAGTGGCGGTACATTTTTAATATCAATCGGTTTATACGTATGGCGATCAAAGAAGCGGACTGTTTCTAAAGTTGGACATTCAACATCCGACGGAGAAAACCAATCAGCTAGTGCATAAATGCTCGCAATAATATTCTCCTTGTAATAAACCTTCTGTAGTCCTTCCTCGTAGCTTACTGTCCATAAGCGGCCCTTCAGCAAGCTGACCGTCTTGCGAGGCTGTACCTGATGTCCATCATATCTGCGGGAAATCGCACCACTAGCAAGCTCATCCGTACTCGGCATATACAATTCACGAAATACTTGTTTGAACGGTTGCTTCAACTGCCTGTCAAACATATCCTTTTGGTATAAGCTCCACTGTCCGCTGTTGAACAAATGCAGAGGATGGACAATAAGGAGTTCATCGCTTTCGGCAGCTTCATAGGCTTCCCCTGCTGCTCCGAACAGCGTCCCATTTTCGAAGTAACCCAGCTTTCCATTTGCACTGAATATCAATGTTCTAATTAAAGGCGCAATAACTGGGTTTTTCGCGAGCTTGTTAATCTCTTCTTTAGTGAAAAGACTTCCCGTTTCCATGGAGCGTTCAAGTTCCCTGCGCGCCCGCTTGAATTGGTCTGAAAGCTCCGATTTAATTTGCTTAAGCGTCTCAATATATTCATGCTTTTTATAAGCGGCCGGAACAGATTTAAGCTCCTTATCTTTGCGGAGCAA
The DNA here is from genome assembly GCF_036894955.1 of Paenibacillus sp. KS-LC4. Classification (NCBI taxonomy): domain Bacteria; kingdom Bacillati; phylum Bacillota; class Bacilli; order Caryophanales; family Paenibacillaceae; genus Paenibacillus; species Paenibacillus sp. KS-LC4. Next base: position 5,019,780 of record NZ_CP145905.1, read on the forward strand.
ACGCATATCCGCTTTACCTTCTTCGTCAATGATCAGTTGCACCGTAACCTCCTCATCCAAAGCGACAGGATCAAAATAGTGCAGAAGCTCGTCTATTTTCCGTCCTTCCATATCCCAAGTTAAACGAACTACATCATTATAACCTGCATTTCGTGCTAAGTTATCAAGTGCAATGGAGCTTGTTTTTGATTCTGTCGCCCGGCGCTGAGCTCCAAATGCCTTGCTTTCTTTAAGAAATTTCTGAATAAATTCATACCTTTCCAGTACATCGCGCTGCTTGTCTTGCTCCAATGGAACTAAGCTATAGCACAGCAAATGATCTTTATTGCGTTTATCTGCTACTGATTTCTTCAAGTCCGCAAGCTTAAGCTTGCCCAGCACCGCGTCAGCAAACAATTGAGAGCGTCTGTGATTGGAGCCGGCCGAAATGTATTTTGCCGACTGATAGAGCTGGTCAAACCGCTTCTCTCCCAGCTCTTGATAAGCCGAATGAAACCAATTCACATCGAATGCGCCATCGTTAAAATCTTCCGGCAATATCGGTGAGTAATGGGCTACAATCGTTTCCTTTTCTCCCGAAAACGTCTCATTAATATGTGCGTGGAAATACCAGGCTGCACTGCGCAGACCATCCCAGCCCAAATATTTTGCTATTATATCGACCCACTGAGGGGCGTACATCGCAGCTTCAAGCAATCTAACCTCACTAATCTTGCTGCCCCTAAGCAGTTCTTTCAACGTCTCCTCGTTTTCCCCTACAGCAGGATGACACACTTTAAGCATCTGACTGAACGATTCTTTCTTCGTTGTATCTTTCCCATAACTGTAAATGTAGCCTCGAACGAAGGATTCTTTATCTAGCCCCGCCAAAATGCGCAGGAAATACGCGGTTCCTTGAATATGCGAAATGCTTGTTGCAAGCTTGGTGACATCTGTTGGGAGATCACCGCGGTTAAGTTCAATATCCAAAATTCGCTCGATAATCCGATTTTGAAGCTCGTTCAATTTTGGATAGCAATCTAAACTATGATTTTTAGGGCTAGTCATTTCCCTAATGTAGTTATCGCTGCGCGGCCTGGACATTAATAATCGAATAAGCTCGTCTTCGCTAAGAAGCTCCAGGCTATACGCCCTTGCAAAATCCTCAAGACCTAGCAAATAACTATTGTAGCCCTGTAGAGCAAATAACCAGTAATAAGCTTCAAAATACGGCTTGAATGAATGATCATCATGCAGCTCAGACTTTTGCCAGTTCCGCCAGAAGCTCGTTAATGCGTTTAAAATACCATGATTCTCATCCTCTTTATCATAAGGGAAGCTGCTAATAATTAAACGCAGCGCATAATTCGACCTATCAAAGCGCTCTCGCATATCACTATCTGAAATATAAGCACCAATAATTTCATTGACTTGTTTCTCATAATTCAAACGATTATAAATCGTTTGCATATCCGCCACCTTATCCATTGGATAAATGGCTTCAATTAGCTCCTTACCCCAGCTCTCTAACGCCTTGACGTTAGATCCGTACATTTCCCAGCTTTTTAATTCACCCGTGCAGCAACGATGCAAGAAATTAGCCTGACGATAAAAATCCAGCTGCATTAACTCAAGCGGACCAAATCCGCTCAAAGCCAAATAATTTCTCCATACTTCAGCTAAGGGGTATCGCTCCAACACGGGAGTTTTATCATCGGAATCATATCTCCAGTTAGTTGTCGAAAGCCTAGTTCCAAGGAGTACAGACTGTTTAGCCTCATAATAATCCTGAATTTCATACTCATGCTCCCGATGCTCGTGAACGAGATCCGATAATCCTTGCAGAAACTGCTGCATCTCGTCAACCGACAAAACAAAATATTGCTTTACTTCTCTCAAAACTGACAATGGCATAGGCTCTATTTGCAAAAGACGGTCAAATTTTTCAGGAAGATTATATAAACCAAAGCCATTTGCTAAAGTATAAGTCGTCTCTTGCTTTAGCTTATCTAGTAATAGCTGCTCCTTGTCTGTTGGCTCAGCAACCATTTCAATTTGATCCTGAAGCTCGGCAAATAGCACTGCATGCCGCTTGTCTTCCTTCATCTCGGTTAACAGTTCTAAGGCAGCCAGACGCTGCAGCTCTACTCGGCTTTGCAGCAGCTCCTTTGTTGTCGTCTTAAGGCTTGCAGCTGGCTGGCTAAGCAAAAGCTCAATCGCACCTTGGCGAAGCGCACCCTTCTTAAGCTTGAGCAAAGCGGCAATAGCTGACATTTCCTCCTCGTTAAGTTGAAGCTTGGCAGCTTTACGAATCGCAATTTCTCGATTGCTCGTACTTTTGTCCGAAAGGCTTGCAAATAAAAAATCTCTTTGTTCTTTATTTTCTAAATCAGCAAGGAAATACTTTAACAGCTCTCCCCTCATGCTAGGGCTCAATGTATCTTTAATTGCTATCATTTCAGCAATCATTTCATTATCCATATCATAGGCGATAAGATAGAGCATTTTTTTTACAATTTCATCAGCTTGGAGCGTATAACTCAACCATTCAAATACACGGGAGTTTTTCGTAATTTCCTTCCCATTCATCTTGGAAAGCATATTGAAAAACTTCAAGAAATGATTTTTCCGCTCCGCTTTATCCTCAAGAAAAGGCGTACTTTCATAGGTCAATGTATTATCCCTGTCCATATGCCATTCATAGCTGTATCTATAGGTATAGTTATTTAGAAGCCAATATTGCAGTTCAATATCTGCCTCATCCAGCCAATTTTTAGCAATGGCAAAACGCATTGCAGGATTGTTGCTCTGTGCTAGAGCATATTGGGCAACCACTTTGCGATATGTATCTTGACCTTCCATTAAATATGTAATTTTATCCTTTAAATCGTCTTCCTCATGAACAGCTGTTGCCCACAAAGCCATAAATACTTCATTGACGTTGCTGCTTTCCAGCCACTGCTCACGTAGTTCCTTATTGCCCAGAGACTGAACCGCATAGTCTAAGCACAGCTTTGCTACACGAGTATTAGCTGCTTCCAAATTTAGTCCTGTCCAAACGTCCAGCGCTCTTACAACTGAACTAAAACGGATTAAATTGTTATCCTCAACAATTTTCAGCATAAATTGCATAGCCTTGATTGTTCCCATATCCATTTGCTCGACAATACTTTGTCTGAGGCCTTCTTGCAGACGTGCAGCTATAAGAAGCTCGCCTACCATTTGATAAGCACGTTCGCTATGGCTCAAAAATATACCCAAAATCATATGACGGGACAAGAGCGCTGTATTATTATCCCCATATATAATTTCTCTTAAATCTTCAAGCGTTTCTTCGTTGCCTCTATCAATCTCAAATGCAATCATGTCTGCCGCCGCATTCATAAGGTGACTATTATTCGCAAAGAAAGATTGTTCAGCTTTTGTTAAATATTCTTTCACATCGAACTTTGCCGCCTGCATATAAAAGAGAGAAATACATTTCTCCATCACTCTATCTGTATATACTTCTAATTTGGATGTGCGGAATGGCCGGCGCATATACCCATTACTATGCGGATATTCTACGCAATGATCTACAATATATCGGAACACAGCTGCATAAGGAGCATCTAATAACTTATCTACAATAATAACAAGCGGCATAAACCAGTTGTTGCTGTCATCTGCCTCCATTTGCGTAAGTAACTGCTTCAATTCTTGCTTTGCGACATGATCTACAAATACCTCTTTAGCAGATTCAATTACTAGTACAGCAAGCTTGCGATAAGACTCCACATCGAATGAGCTTTCCGCTTTGTCCAGTAGCTTCTTAAAATATTCCTTTCTCTCTTCCAGTTCCATCTTGAATTGCCTCCTGATTCAATAAAATGCGAAACGGCTTTCCTACCACATTCTTCCTGCCAACATCGTAAATCGAATTAATGCGAGCTCGTCTCCATCACTCATATGTAAAGGACTATCCAATTGCTCTATTTCTTCCCCATTAATAAATACCTTATATAGTCCGTCTTCAAACGCCAGTATTGCAGTACAAAGCGCTTCATCTATACTTGCCCTTTGCTCATTATATATTGATCCAAAGCCAACTTTGCCCGCCTCGGCTTGCAGCTCCACATCGCTTTGCGTCAAATATGGCACAAGAGGAACGCCGGTCTCCTTTTGATTAAATGTCCGAACATTTACAGTAACAAGGTCCGTAATTAGCGCCTTCAACGTATCCGGTTTATTTGTAAGTGTCCACTCGAGACGATTTAAATAGCTTTTCTTCTTTCCAAGACTCTTCACTGTTATGTACACAATCATGACCGACTACCTCCGGATACTTGTAATGTCCCCTGACTACCATAATAGTACCATATTTAGGAAAGGACGCCCTTCATGCCTTTAGGAGGAAATAATGAAGCTTTCTCTGTACAGCCAGGCCCTTTTACACTTAAAAATACGTGATATAGACTATTTACACCTATTGCATATGAATAGAACAGTTTATAAATTTTATTATTTTGTCTTCAAGTATGTTTAATTGTCCTTTAATATTTACGGCTTGCCAAAAGAGAACGTAGGTTCTATAATTCATATTACAGGAACATACGTTCTCAGTCAATAAAATTCCAAGCTCTTCCTTATGCTTTTGGATATACGGATTTTAACATTCATTAACAAAATGTTTGAGCCTTCCTTAGCATGGGTATAACCCTATATTGGAAACTTTGATTTTATGCTTCATTGTTTATTATTAATCATTTTCAGGAAATCAGTTGGATTGACGCTGCTGAGTAGAGCGTGTTATTTTAAATTGGACATGGAAACTTTTGGAGGGATATGAATGATTGAGATTCGTTTATCCGTTGATTATGATGATTATGAAAATGGTGTTCGCATTTCCCAGCTTATTGAACAGCTCACTGAAAAGCCGAACGCAGCTAATATTTCTGTGCTTACGATTGGTGATTGGGGACAAGCCTATGAGAACGGACCTGATGATGCAATCGAATCACTCATTAAACACAAGCATATTTTCACAGGCTTGAGCAGCGTATTTCTTGGAGATATGGACTCGGAGGATTGTGAAGTATCCTGGATTAATCAAACAAACATCGCTCCACTTCTTGAAGCTTATCCTAATCTTCGATCCCTTACCGTTAAAGGAAGCACCGATTTAAGCTTTGAACCTTTGCAGCATGCAGCGCTTCAAGAACTGAAAATTATTTGCGGCGGTTTGCCGAATAGTGTAATTGGACAAATCGCTGGCTCCCAGCTTCCTGAACTCCGTAGACTTGAATTGTATCTTGGTGTAGAGGATTACGGGTTTGATGCATCGCTGGAAGAAGTTCTGGCAGTCGCTAATCCAGAGTTATTCCCAAAGCTCACCTATTTAGGCTTGAAAAATAGCGAAATTCAGGACGAGATTGCAATCGCAATTTCTGATTCGCCAATTGTTGACCAATTGGATACGCTTGATTTGTCTTACGGTACTCTAACCGATGTGGGAGCAGAAGCCCTCTTACAGAGCGAGCGGGTGAAAAAGCTTAAACATTTGGATCTTAACTACCACTATATGAGCGATACAATGGTCGAACGCTGGAAAGCAACCGGCATTTCTGTTGACCTCAGCGATGGGCAAGATGCTGATGAGGATGACTGGCGCTATCCCTATATTACGGAATAATGACCGCCACAGCTTCAGGACAACCTTATTTATTAATTGGAAACCCGGGCAACAAACGTACGCTCGGTCTACAAGCTGCCAGACAGAAGCTTGGGCTGCCCCCAGCTATTGTTCTTCCTTATTCCAATCTGCTGAAACGCTCTGCCCATTTAGATGAAGCGATACGGCAGGCGGCAATAAACTTACAGCACATTGAAGAAGCGCCCATTATTCTCCGACTCGACGCTCCTGGAGAAAATTCGCTTGTAGAGCGTGAATTAATTGCGTGGGGTGCAGAATTTGAAAGCAGCAGACAAGATTTAACTAGCGGTATATCTGTTACCCCGTCTGAAGCGTTGCAGCTTCCCGAACAATTTGGGCGCATCCTTTATCCAGGGCAATGGTACCGTGGCTTTTGTCGCCTGCTAGCCGAGCTTCGTGAAGCTGCGAAGCAAAGTAATTTTCCAATCCGCTGGGTCAACGATCCGGCGGATGTTGCCGTTATGTTCGACAAACGGCGCTGCCAGCAGCTGCTTTCACAACATGGTGTCCCTATTCCTGCTATGCCAGCTCCTATCGGCTCTATCGGAGATTATGAATCGCTGCTGACGGCTGTTCAATCGAGCCGTATGAACCGCTTATTCATTAAGCTTGCTTATGGCTCAGGAGCCTCAGGCGTTATCGCCTATCAGCGTCATCCTATAACTGGTTCAGAAATTGCAATTACCACGATTGGCATAGAGCAGCATAATAAAGAACATGTTTATTACAATTCCGGTAAATTACAGCGTTACACCGACCAGTCAACGATTCGATTAATCATTGACTGGGTGTGTCGTGAAGGTGCTCAAATTGAGCGTTGGATTGAGAAGGACAGTCTCGATGGCAGCAGCTATGATATTAGGCAGCTTGTCGTTAACGGTTCCCCTTGCCATGCTATAGCTAGGCTAAGCCGCACTCCTATTACTAATTTACATTTGCGTAATGAGCGTCGCTTCATAACAGATGGCACGCTGTCAGCTGCTTTGAAAAACCAGGTAGAAGATACCGCGGTGTCCGCACTCGCCGCATTTAATGGTTCAACGGTCGCTGGAATTGATGTGCTTGTTCAAAAAAAACAGGGCCGGACCTACATATGCGATGTTAATCCCTTTGGTGATTTACTGTATCATGCCGAGCATAAAGGAATGAATACATACGAATGGCAAATGTCGCTTCTACAACAGTAAAAAGCCTGCACGGAGAGGATGCTCAGGATGATAGATATGAACCAAATCGTGGGCTCTCATGATATTGTTATGATTACGCTTGATACGCTGCGTTATGATGTAGCCAAGCTCGAAGAATCCAACTGTCGCAACTTATGCGCAGACGGACCATGGGAGAAGCGGCATACGCCTGGCAGCTTCACGTATGCTGCACATCATGCCTTTTTCGGAGGCTTTCTCCCTACTCCTGCCAATACGGATAAAGCGTCGCATGTGCGTTTATTCCACACCAAAAATACAGGTTTAAAAACACATCCCTACACCTGGCAGTTTGATGCGCCTGATCTTGTAAGCGGCCTTGCTGAAGAAGGATACCGAACGATATGTATTGGAGGAGTCATCTTTTTTACTAAGAAAAATAAGCTGGCAAAAGTACTTCCCGGATATTTTCAAGAAAGCTACTGGCGCATGAATTTCGGGGTAACCAACCCTCGTTCTACGGAGCATCAGGTCAATCATGCCCTAAAGCTGCTGGAGAAGGCTGATATCAATGAAAGATTGTTTTTGTTCCTGAATATCTCTGCTATTCATGGGCCGAATCATTATTTTCTCCCTGGAGGTTCTCGTAAAGACTCTATCGAATCGCAGCGTGCAGCACTCAGATACGTAGACAGCCAGCTTGGCATATTGTTCGATGCGCTGCGAAGCCGCGGCAAAACCCTTTGCCTCGCCTTCTCTGATCATGGAACCGCCTATGGCGAAGACGGGTACGACGGACATCGACTCGCACATGAGGTTGTATGGAATGTGCCATACCGTGAATTTATTATAGAATGAAAGAGGAGAGATGCCGGATGTCCATGCCAACATCACTAACTAGACCAGCGGATTTGCCGGAATGGGGCAAGCGCTGGTTTGCCTCCCCTTACCGCTCCTATCTATATTCTTATCCGCATAAAACCGCTTATCGGACACTAACACCGGCGCTGCCGCTTGAGGAACTCTGGAAAGACGAAGCCGCCGATTATTATTTCTTATATATGCACATCCCGTTCTGTGGTGTACGCTGTGGATTTTGCAATTTATTCACCCTGCCGGATCGTCGTACCCATGTGCATGAGCAATATGTAGATGCACTCGAACGGCAAGCTTTGCAATGGGCTCCCATTATTACAGGAAAGCCTTTTTCCCGCTTCGCCATTGGTGGCGGTACGCCTACGTTACTTGAGGCTTCACAGTTAAAACGACTGTTTACCATTGCCGAGGATATTATGGAGCTGGATACAGCTCAGGCTTCCATTTCTGTGGAGACCTCTCCTGATACGGTGAGCGAAGAACGGCTGCAAGTTTTAAAGGATCACCGGACCGACCGGGTTAGTATTGGTGTGCAAAGCTTTATTGATGAGGAGGCTTCTGCCATTTATCGACCACAAAAGCCAAAGCTTGCTGAACAAGCAATTACGATGCTGCAGGCTTTTGATTTCCCTTTGCTGAATATTGATCTGATTTATGGTTTGCCGGGACAAACTGCCGACTCATGGATATATTCATTGGAGAAAGCCATTGGCTTTGCTCCTGGTGAAATTTTCATTTATCCGCTGTATACGCGCGAACATACGATTTTAAAGCCAGATCAAATTCAACGTCAGGGTACCGATGCACGGCTGGACCTCTATCATATTGCATGCGAACGCCTTAAGGCGGCAGGCTACAAGCAATTTTCCATGCGTAGGTTTGCTAAAGACATCAAATTTACGCACAAAAACATTTTACCATTTAGCTGTCAGGAGGAAGGCATGGCCGGGCTTGGCTGTGGTGCACGCTCTTATACGCGGGAAGTGCATTATGCTTCCCGTTATGGGGTAAGCGCAGCGGCTACAAGAAGCATCATTGCCGATTATGTTGCAACAGATAATTTCCAATTCGCAAATTACGGATTTAAATTAAATGTCGCTGAGCAGAAGCGGCGGTTTGTTTTAAAGGCGCTGCTGCATGCCGAAGGACTCTCACTTGCCAGCTACTCAGAACGTTTTCACAGCGAAGCGCTAGCCGATCACTCCGAATTGGCTGAGCTTATTCAACTCGGCTTTGCCCAAATGATGGATGGCGGACAGATTCTTCGTCTGACAGAGCTTGGCATGGCTTACTCCGATGCTATCGGCGATGAGTTTATTTCGGGTGATGTTAGACAATTAATGGAAGGGTACGAGCTGTCATGAAGGCCGTGCTATATTATCGGGGTTCACTCTCCTCTTGCAACTATGATTGTCCTTATTGTCCATTTAGCAAAAATAAAGACAGTGCCGCTACGCTGCGCAAAGACGAGGAGCAGTTGCATACTTTCATGAATTGGGCTTGGGAGCAGGGGCACGCCGGCCATAATTTATCTATTTTTTTCAACCCCTATGGCGAAGCACTAATCCATCGCTGGTATCGCGAGGCTATGATTGAGTTGTCACATATGCCGCATATTTCCAAGGTAGCCGTTCAGACGAATCTCTCTACTAGGCTAGATTGGACAAGCCGGCTCAATCCAGAGAAAGCTGCTTTTTGGGTTACTTACCACCCCGGTCAGACGACGCTCAGCCAGATGCTATCACAATGCATGCAACTATACCGACAAGGGCTTAATTTTAGCGTTGGAACCGTAGGTCTGCGAAGTGCTTTCGAGCAAATTGAAGCGCTTCGCAGCAGCCTGCCAGAGGATGTATATGTTTGGGTGAATGCCTTTAAAGATAAACCTAACTATTACACAGAAGCAGAGATCGCCCGGCTTGAAGCTGTTGATCCTTATTTTCTATGGAATACGAGGGACTACGATAGCTTTGGTCAGCGATGCTCCGCCGGTTCCTCCGTGTTTTATGTTCAAGGAAGCGGTGTTGTCAAACATTGCTACAAGGATCGGCGTATCATCGGTCAACTCTACCGGGACGGCCTGGAGGGCTTGTCCGCAGAGCGGCCTTGTGGCATGAAGAAATGTGGATGTTATATCGGCTATATCCATCTACCGAAGCTGGAGCTGGGAAATATCTATGAAGACAGACTGCTGGAGCGAATCCCCGCCTATTTTCAGCACAAAAAAAAGGACGCACCTCACAATACAAGTTTCTGTTGTGACTAGACTTTACCTGAAAAGGAACTTGTCTATTTCTGTCGAATTGTAAATAATATGATACTTAAAAACAAGCCCAAACTCAGACTGTTTATCTATATCGTTGTATTTATTAGCTTTCTAACCTGCCTGCATTTCATCTGGAACGCGGCGTTTAAGCCCCCTGTCCATCCTGTTGCAAAGCAGGGTGTACTAGATCTGCGCAGCTGGCCCTTTACTGATAAGGAAACGATTAGGCTAAACGGTCAGTGGGAATTTTATTCAAATACATTTCTTGCACCTGATCCATTAGACGCCTCCCCTGTCAGCAAGAGCTGGGCTGCTGTTCCGAATGCTTGGGGTAGTTATTTAAATAAAGACAGTGATGGTTCTGGTTTTGGCTTTGGAACTTATCGTCTCCGAATTTTGCTTCCAGACAATGACACTCAGCAGTTTGGAATCGAGATGATGGCTATTTCAAGCAGCTATGAGTTATTCATTAACGGCCGTTCTGTAACCAAACTTGGTCAGCCATCAGAAAATCCACAAGAGCATATTGGAAAGATGTATCCTATTATTGCATCTGTCACAGACACAAATGAACTGAATTTGGTGCTGCATATTTCCAATTATAATTTTCCTGAAGGAGGCGGTATTACCCAGCCGATTAAATTCGGGACGTTCGCCGCTGTTCAACGCGAGAATCATTTATTAATTGCCATGCAGCTCATGGTAACTGTCATCTACATGCTTCATCTCATTTATGTCGCTCTTCTCCCTCTGCTCGGTGTCCGAAAGAAAGAGCTTATTTATTTGGCAATCGTCATTTTCTGCATGATGTTAGGTACTCTATTAGATGATAATAAATTATTGCTCTCCTGGCTGCCTATCTCTTTAGAGTGGAGTATTAAGCTATTAAGGCTTAGTTTAATTGGAGCATCAACCATGCTGCTAGCGTTCTCTGCCAATTTTTTCTCGATATACCGCAAAGGTAGAGCTATACGCATATATTTATTGTTTTGTGCTCTTTATGCGCTCTTCATTTTGCTGCTTCCATTTGAACAAGTCATTTCCTTGTCTCCCCTTAGAATTTTAACGATTTCGCTACCGCCTCTTATTATATTTATTATGATATTGCGCTTAGCACTTAGGGGAGAAGAGCATATGATTTTCCTGCTGTTCGCCGCTTTAAGCGTCGTATCCAGTATCGTATGGAGTACGCTCAAATTAAAAGCAGATGGGGATTTGCCTTATTATCCATTTGATTTAATTTTTGCATTTATTTGCTTTGCTTCCTTCTGGTTCAAACAATTTTTGCAAACTAGAACCGATTTGGAGCAGCTTGCTTATAAACTGCAAAAAGCCGATAAAGTGAAGGATGAATTTCTCGCTAATACTTCTCACGAGCTGAGAAATCCGCTGCATGGCATGATCAATATGGCGCATACCGTATTGGCTAACTCAACCCATTCCATTAATGAAGCAAGCAAAAACAATCTCATGCTGATCATTACCGTTGGACGCCGCATGTCGCTGCTGCTTAATGATTTGCTTGATGTTACGCGTCTTAAGGATCGAGATATTCATTTGAATAAGGAAAGCATCCGACTGCAAAACATCATTTCCGGCGTATTTGATATGCTGCGTTATTTGACGGAGGACAAACCCGTTCAGCTAGAAATGAATATAGCTCGTTCTTTTCCTAAAATAATGGCCGATGAAAATAGGCTAATTCAGATTTTATTTAATCTCATCCATAATGCGATTAAATTTACGAACGAGGGAATAGTTAGCGTTCATGCAGAAGCTATTGGGGATAAAGCCTATATCCACATACAGGATTCTGGGGTCGGCATAGATGCAGACGTACAGCGCACTATTTTTCAAGCTTACGAGCAGGGTGATTCAAGCATGACCGCCATGAGTGGCGGCATTGGTCTCGGGCTTAGCATTTGCAGGCAATTAGTCGAGCTTCACGGGGGCGAGCTAACGGTACAGTCGGCTCCAGGGAAAGGTTCTACTTTCACCTTCACCATGCTCCTTGACGTCCACGCTGCTGCCGACGAGCCGGAATTTACGCTGCCAAGCGAGGCTGAAACAGCCGCGACAACAGAAGCCGTCCTTGCCGCTGATTCTCGATTGCTGCGTCTTGATCAGAGACAAGCGGCCTCCGACACCGAACAAAATAAAGCTACTGTCCTTGCCGTAGATGATGATCCTATTAACCTGAAAATATTATCCAGCTTGCTGGATTCGGAGTTTTATGAAGTAGCTGCCGTCACGAGCGGCAAAGAAGCACTCAAGCTGCTGGAAACGAAGGAGTGGGATCTAGTTATCGCAGATGTCATGATGCCGCAAATGTCAGGCTATGAGTTGACTCAAACGATTCGCAAGCGATTCAGCATATCCGAGCTTCCGATTTTATTGCTAACTGCTCGCAGCCGTCCCGAAGATGTCAATACTGGCTTTCTGGCAGGTGCAAATGATTATGTCACTAAGCCTGTCGATGCGTTGGAGCTCAAGTCTCGCGTACAGGCTTTAACTGACCTGAAACAAACGGTAAATGAGCGGCTGCGAATTGAGGCGGCTTGGCTTCAAGCCCAGATTCAGCCTCATTTTCTATTTAATACACTAAATTCCATCGCCTCCTTAAGTGTGATTGATCAATCGAGAATGGTGCAATTGCTGGAGGAGTTCGGTAAATATTTGCGAGCGAGCTTTGATATGAAAAACTCAGAGCGCTTAGTTCCGCTTCAGCATGAGCTGGATTTGCTTCATTCCTATCTATTTATTGAGAAAGAGCGCTTCGGCAATCGCCTGCAAATTGAGTGGGAGCTTGATGACTTGCCATGGCTTCGTATTCCGCCGCTTTCCATTCAGCCGCTTGTAGAAAATGCCGTGAGGCACGGAGTGCTGGCCCGTTCAAGTGGGGGCACTGTACGTATCCGCCTGAAAGAATACGACGATTATGCTGAAATTGCGATTATAGATAACGGGGTCGGTATGGAAGAAGAGAAGGCCAGAAGCGTGCTGGAGCATAACCGTGGAGGAATTGGCCTCCGCAATACGGACCGTCGTTTGAAACAGCTGTACGGCAAGGGATTATATATCGACAGCACAGTAAGACAAGGTACGATTGTTCGCTTTTCTATTCCAAAATTGTCATCCGATGAAGCTAATTTAAATAGGCTATAAAACAAGTATAGAAATTGTATAGATATTGCGTGTATAATATTGGGGAACAAAAAAAATAACTATGGTGATAAAACATGCGCTTAAAAAAATGGATTAAAATTCTCCCGACTTCCATTATGATTGCCGTAATAGCGGGAATGCTGGTGCTGTTTTTCACACAATTGTTCAGACTCCCCGAGCCATTCTTCTCTAATCAGAACCTTCCTTTCTTCTTCAACACCTTAATGGTCATTATCATTACCGTTCTTATTATTATCATGCGTGCCATGCTTGTTGAGAGAGCAGTATTGAAGAAGCTTGCCTTTAGGGACGGTATTACGGGTCTTTATAATCGACATGGGCTTGAGCAATTTTGGAAAACATATCGCAGCAAAAAAAGTATGGCGATTCTTTATCTGGATTTGGATCACTTTAAAGAAATAAATGATCGTTTCGGCCATCATGTTGGAGACGCACTGCTTCGGGAGGTCAGTGTTCGCTTACAGCAGGTGGAGCCTAAAAAGCGCTGTGTGCTATTCCGTCTTGGCGGTGATGAGTTTGTGATGATTCTCAAAAACTGCGATCCTATTATGGCAAAGCGCGCTGCCACGCAAATTTTGGAAAAGCTGACGACACCTTACGCAGTAGAAGGTTATAACGTGTTAATTACCGTTAGTATCGGTATTCGGATGTGCACGGCCAGAAACGCTGAGCATGATATGCTTGTGAAAGAAGCGGATGCTGCGATGTACGTTGCCAAGAAACAAGGCAAAAATGGATTTTTTGTATTCAGGGAAGGCAGAAGCACGCTTCCGAAAGAGAAATACGGCCATATTAATCAAGCCAAGCTGTAAGGTCAATACGCAAGGAATACTACACCCTCCGCTTGTTTAGTGGATCGTGAGGTACTTCCTTGCTTTTTTACGTTTCTATCAGCCCTCAATTCCTTTTATAATGTCTCCATTTGACGGGCATGCACAATTAACCTGTGAGTCGGGTTGATAAGTGGATCGCAGGTAATAAGTGTAAGCAATTTGTCACCGGGAGCACTATTTAATACTGACAGCTCAGTTGGCTCGACAATAAGGGTCTCGTACACTTTGTAAACATATTTTGCGTTACTGGTCTGAACAACAATTTCATCGCCAATCTCGACTTCATTCAGCCGATTGAATAACCTTCCGGTTGTATGAGCACGATGCGCTGCGACAGCCGCATTTCCCTCCTCCCCAAACAAAGCAGTCTCTTGCATATGAACGGCCGCATGCTTCATATTAGCCTTAGTAGCGCCATCTAAGATCGGTAATAAGACATCAATACGATCTATTGTAATTGTCGCAATAGGCTTGCCGTTCTGAAAATCGTTTAATAGAGAAGCTGCCTCATCCTCGGTTTCTTCTCCTGCATTTAACATATCATTTAGCTGCGCGTAGCTATGTGCAGCCCCCGTATTTACAGGCTCGGGCGTATCCATGAGCAGGAGCGCTTCTTGTAACAGCTTCTTCTGCTCCCGATCAGCCATCCATTCATTCCACTGCGGATAAATGAGTAGCAGCACTCCGGCTGCCATCAATATTAATGCGATTTTACGCAAATTCTCAGCTCCCTCTGCTTATGTGTTTCTTAACTAAACGGAATAGGCTTCTCTATTATGCAGAGCCTGACTCTACAGTTTCTATACAGGCCGCACACTTCAATCAAGCAAAAACGACTTCGTCGTCCTTCCATGGCGATGAAGCGCTTTGCCTTAGAAATATAGGCCCATTTATAAGTGTGAAACGTATAAATGCTTATATTTTAAAAAAACCTCCAAAACGAATGAAAAATCTTCGTTTTGGAGGTCTTATGCGCAGAGTATCCAACTTCTTCTACTCTGATGAAGCTTGCTGCATCACAATTACGAGCGTGAGCGTTTTTTTCTAAGCAATATCGCTCCAAGTGCAATTAATACTGCACCTGCAAGCTGGATTGGCAATTGACTGGATTCACCTGTCTTCGGAAGTGTGCCTTGGTTATTCGGTGCTGGCGTTTTTCCATCTGAATCCGAATCCTCCACTACTCCGAGCGGGATTTCATCCACATCGATTTCAAACAATATTTCCTCTTCGATTCCGTCAGCATCTTTTACGATAATCGTGAAATCATCTTTGCCTGTATACCCTGGATCAGGTGTATACACCCATTTTCCATTATCGTCGACCGTTACTTGTCCATGCTCCGGTTGCTTGCCAACATCTGCATTTCCACCTTTTGGAACGTCAACCTTACCTTCAACTGGCGTATTTTCCTGTGTCTTATCTTTCTCTACGACAGGAGTCGCAGTTGGTGCTGGTGTCGGTGTACCTGATTGCTCAGGACTTGGAGCCACCGGCGTTGGTGTTGGCGTTGGAGGCACTGTAGGCGTCCCCGTTACAGCAGGTGTTGGTGTAGGAGATGGTGTCGCCGTAGGTGTAGGCGTCGGCGTTGGTACAGATGGGTTACCCGAATTTCCACCTGGACTAGTTGGCTTATAAATAAGCCCAAGGTCAATCGTCAGGTCTTCCCAGCCACGCGGTGCCCCTTCACCAATAACGATAACTTCTGTATAATCATCAACCTGTTTGTTTGAATCTTCCTCAGCAGAAACACCGTCTGCCTCGGCTTTTGTTACTGTGTAGCCGACTGGCACTATAAATTTCACAAAATATTGTCCGCTTGGCAGTTGATCAAACAAATAGTAACCAGGATTTCCACTTGCATCATTTGCTGTAGTGGTTTCGCTAATTTGCTCTTTGTTTTGATTAAAAAGCTGTACGGTTACGCCATTGCGGCCATCCGTAGCCAGTTCATCCTGCTTGCCATTATCGTTGCGGTCAAACCATACATAATTGCCAATAACCCCTTTGGCAACTACCCCAAGGTCAATCGTATGATCAACCCAGCCGGCCGTTTCATTAATAATGATTTTGGCTGTTATGCCGTCTGCATCCGTTGCATTGGAATCAAGAGCTGTGCTTGCTCCCTGCTCCGCGCTTGTTTTCACATAATCGCTTGGCAAAACGAATTGAACATAATATTCGCCTGCAAGCAAATTATCGAATAAATAATAGCCCGGCTTGCCGCTTGCATCATTCGCTGTTGTCGTCTCAGCTACAGGCGACCCTGTGCTGCTGCCTTTATACAGCTTCACCACAATGCCATTAATACCGTCTTTCTCATCTTCGTTCTGCAAGCCGTCGCGGTTGCGATCAAGCCATACATAATTCCCGATTTCACCGCGTGGAACAAGACCCAAATCAATCGTCAAATCATTCCAGCCCGCTGGTCCAATCGCAATGACCTCGGTTATTCCTTGGCCATCCGTTTTGTTCGAATCCACATCTGGCGCTCCAGCTTCCGGCTTAGTTACACCATATTCCGCCGGAATGACGAACTGAACATGATAGTCGCCTTGCGGCAATCCAGCAAATAAATAATAGCCTGGTTTGCCATTTTCATCATGCGTAACGGTCTCAGCCAATACATGGTTTGCATCGTCATAAAGCTTAACGATAATGCCATTAATGCCTGTTTCCGCTGCATCTTGCAGCCCATCTTCATTACGGTCAAGCCATACAAAGTTGCCGATTGAGCCGCGCTCATCCGAAACGACAGGTATTTCATGCTCAGTCGTCACTGGCGGCGTTTCATTCGATACCGCTTTAGCCACATTAATAATGGAAGCCGCTGCTGTATCTACTGATGTTACCTGGTAGGAATACGTAAATTCTTTTGATTCCCCAGATTTCAGCGATGGAATGCTTGGTATGCCAGATACTTTTGTATCGGTAATCACAACATTCGTTAAATCGCGCTTGCCAGTATTGGTTACTTTAACCGTGTAGTTAATCCAGCTTCCTGCTGCTGTATCGGACACAGCAACTGCACTGCTCTTTTTCTCAATCTTGAGCCCTGCTGTCGGAATGCTAGCCTCATCCTTAATTGGATCAGGAGATTCATTGTAATATACAGTTGCTACATTATCTAAATCTGTCAAATCCAAATCTGCATTTGTGACGCGGTATACACCCTCAAGCGTCAATCCCGCACCTGCTGCCAGATCTTTAATGATGATAGACGGATTTGTACCCGTGCTTACCAGTTGACCAATAATGTCTGGTCTGCCATGACTGCCGCTATTCAAGGCAATTTCCTCGCCATTATACGTCAGCTTAGTAAACTCAAAGCCGGCTTGCAGTCTATCAAGCGCATCTGAAATTTTAAAATTATGCAAAGTAACAGAAGAGGTATTTTTCAAAGAAAGCTTATAATGTACATCGTTTCCTACCACTACATACTGCTGCGAAGGAGCAATCGTGGAGGAGCCTTGCGTCACACTCGTAATTTCTTTCTCGAATGTGATGGAAGGGTACGGGTCGCCCGTAGGTGATGCCGTTTCAATGAGTCCCAAATCGATTGTCGGAATTTTACCAGCTGTACCTAAGCTGATCATATCCGTACGATATGGCGTATAACCGTCTACAGTAGCGCCTTTCGTAACCAGATTGGAGTCATTGTCAATTGTATGGCTCGGATCTGCTCCACTCACATTTGCAGTCGTTGGCATGTAACGATCCGGCAGCACAAACTCAACGAAATAATTGCCTGCCTCAAGTCCCTGGAACAAATAATAGCCTGGACTGCCGTTGTAATGGTAGCCCGTCTTGCTTGACTTGAACGGCGTCGTTTCACCTGCTTTGTACAGATTTACGGTAATGCCGTTAATACCTGCACCTTGACCGCTGTCTCCCGGATATTCTTCATCCTGCGTGCCATCGCGGTTGCTGTCGAACCAGACAAAATTCCCGATTTCGCCAAGCGGTACATGCTCGTTGTTTGGATGAATCAGGAAACCCACCTTATTAGGCGCTGTTGGAAGCATTTTGCTGCCTTCATCATTGCCTGCACCGACTTCAGTTGCTTGAATGGCAAAAGAGTTCCAAGCTACTTCATTGGTCGGTGCTCCTACAGGGGCATCCATCTTCCAGTCCAATACGATATAGTCGCCTGGCGCAAGTCCTGCTAATCCATCACTGCCTACAATGTTCGACAGTTGGAAGTATAGCGACTTGATGTCTGTCAAATCATCCTTCTGATAATTGCCTTGTTCGATCCAGCCTTGCTTGCTATCATTCACATTCGTGAAATTGACAACCTGCTCCTGATTAACCGACTTGCTGTAATAGGTGGACAGCGTATAGTTCACCGTTCGGCTGCCCGCTGCCGCTGAAGAGGTAAAGGTTTTATTGCCGGAAGAAAGTACTTCCGCCAAGTTAGGCTGCCACTGCGTGCCCCTTGCTTCATAAGGTGAGCTGCTGTTGACGCGCAGCGCATGATCACCTACATGCGGCAAAATATCGAGTACATCAATGACGCCGAGTCTCGTATTCCCGCTATTGCGTACCGCCAAACGATAATCTGCTGTTCCGCCTTCATACGTTACACTGTAGCGTGGATACTCGGTGTAATCAATATCGCCAGCATAATCAAATGGCGGTACGGGAATAGCCGGTTCTCCATCGTACGTAGCATCATCTGATGCCCGGAAAATAGGCTCCAGATCGCCTTGATTCCATTTTGTCGACTGTACGAGCGACGCCTTGCGTACCGTTACATTCGCAGAGGCATGGACAAAAAATTCATCCGTTCCCGCTGTAGGATCAAAGCCTATTACTGTATCTTTAATCGCATTGTTGCGTGTTTGCCATGCTGGCAGACTTTGCGGATTATCCTGTGCGGAATCTCCTGCATGCCAGAATTCTGAGTTTGGATCACCTGTCGTAATATACATGTCGTTCGTGTAGGTTGTACCTTGAGGCGTCCCCGCACGAACCTCCCCTTTATAGCTAATCTCAAAGCTTGTGCCTGGAGCAAAAGAAGTGCCGTCAGACCATGACCATTTGACAAGAGTCCGTCCAGTACCGTTCCAGTTTTTATCAACAATCTCTAGCTGTGGAGTACTTGCCCCAGCAGGCGTGCCCGTGAACGTAAACGAGGCTGCCAGCGCCGCAGCAGGATCGGCTATTTTAGGATTGAGGTAATAATTAAAGCTTGTTGGCAATAAATCATAGACCACTGGATTAACATAAGGTCCCGTTGCTTTAATGTCATTGCGAACCGTTAAAGTGAATGGCACCGTGCTGAGTGGACGGAAATTGCCTGCTCCAACCGTTTTATTGGCAACAAGCCATGGTTTCTCATTGTTGATATTGAAATCTGCTTGAGCCGTTTTCTGCGGCTTGTTATCCCATTGGCCCGGAATGGCAACATTCAGTGCCTGATAGTCCAGCGTCACTTGATTCGTTACTTGGTTGCCATGGACGACGGGGGAATTCGTGCCATTGGCAAACTCTCTAACGGTTCCTGTAATTTCAATGCCGCCAATCGTACCGCCTGGAGCCAAAGAGTTGAATGACCACTCTAAAGCGGCCAAATATTCCCCAGCATTTAACACGATGCGATTTGTACCAGCTGTCGTGCTCACTGTAATGGTGCCGTTAGGCGCAAGACTGCCGCTATAAGCATGCCAAGTTTCAGTCACGCCATCGCTTGTTTTATAACGAAGCTGGGATGTGAAAACATTGGGCATTTTAATGCTGCTGTAGTCCATTTCCACAGGCAGCACATCAGTTAATACCAGGCTCGACAAAGAGGTATTTACATTCGTTCCCGTATTGCTGATGCCGCCGATGTTGAACTTCTGGGTTTGACCATGCCAGCGATACTGATAAACGCGTGACTTAGTTAAACCGGAAACGCCAGATACCGGCTCTCCGAATTTAGTTGTCACATCAGCGTCTGGATCAGTAACCGAGCCGTCTCCCTCAAGCGTATAGCCGCTCAAAATTTCAACATTGTTTTTACGCTCCAGCGGTGTTCCAGTAGGATGACCATACCCTAAATCGTCAGGGAAGGTGACCGATACCTTCGCTTCGAAGGACTGTCCAGAAGTCAGCTCAATGTTCGACCAAGTGACCGTACGAGCCGATGAATCATAGACGCCACTTTCTGTTGAGCTTACATAAACGGCATCCGGCGGCAAAGTATCGACTAACGTCGCATTTTTCAAGCTGCCCGGATTCGTATTGCCCGCTTCACCCTTAATACCTACCGTATACTCTACTGCTCCGCCAATAATTGGAACTCCGCTGCCAAATCCAGTCGTTTGGCTTTTGTAAGCCCACCATTTATCGTATGTGGAGGCAGTTGGCGTTGCTGTCGGTGTCGCTGTAGGCGTTGGTGTAGCTACCGGATTCGGGTCCGCGTTAATCGTTACATCCGCCGACGCTGTTGTACTTTCCGCTGAATCAACGAGTGTAATCGTCGCCGTATTCGTCGTAGGAACAGCTGAGCTTGAGCCAGTCGGCTTCGCCTTCACTGGAATTTCCAGCTTCACCGAAGTACCCGAAGGCAGTGGATGTGCATTAACCGTTAGCGTTTGGCCGTTTTTCGTATCCCAGCCTCCATCCTCCCAGCCATCCACAATTTCAAATTGTGCCGGTACCGTATCCACAATCGTTACGTTTTTACCAACATGAGTCGCGCCATCCGCCTGATACAAGATGGTATACTTGAAGGTATCTCCTACATTTACGGTGCTCACACTGGCTGTCTTTGTAAAAGTCAGTCCTGTAATCGGTCCTGCTGCCTGTATTGGAGCTGCGAATGGCTGGAATGCGGCTTGCAGTAGCAAAACGAGCAGCATAATCCAGGAAATCCTTTGCCTAATCGCTCTCTGTCTACTTGCGGGCATCTTATCAATCCTCTCTTTTTCTCTATCTTGAGTTGTTCTCTTGTTGTGATTACCTCACGAAAGCCAAGTCTTTCTCCATCCTCTCCCTCCTTGCATTCAAATAAGTAAATTATATCTAGCTAAACTGTACAAAAACTTTACAAGCTTCCTCACCATTGGACAGCCTAAATAACAGTAAAAAAAGCTCCGTCCATCCCATATTAGGATAGACGAAGCTTCTGTGCGTACCTATTAATTTATCTGTGTTTAAATCCGTTTAATAAACCTTAGCAGCTATATAACGCGAGCTGTCCTTAATCATTTTGCCCGCTTTCTTGCTGTTCTTCATACCAGCATCAAGCGTCGTATCGACCGTGATCCATTTGCCGTCCAAGTATACTTCATTCCAGGCATGATAATTTGATACATCGGACGCTTTACCCGTCACCATCTTGGTCGGTATGTCCAAGCTGCGAAGCATGCCCGCCATTAATGCAGCATAACCGTAGCATATGTCTTTCTGCGAGCTAAGCGTACGATCGATTTGAGGCAAATAATCGTTAGTCACCTTAGCCGCAAGCTTATGATCGTAAGAAATATTCGCTACAATATAATTGTAGATCGCCGTTACCTTCTCGGTATCCGTCTTGGCACCCTTAGTTAGTTCCAATGCTTTCTTGACTGCTTTGCTGTTGCTGCTCCAGTCAATATTTTGAATAGAATTTAAATAGACGACGTTGCTGTCACTCAAATTCAAGGTAACTTTTCCTGTTTGAACTGCTCTATATTTATTGGTTCCACTGACATTTTCCAATAATGTTATCGTATAGTCTCCATTGCCCAGTTGAAGCGCGAACCACTCTTCTGTTTGGTTTGCCCGGA
Source organism: Paenibacillus sp. KS-LC4 (assembly GCF_036894955.1). Taxonomy (NCBI): domain Bacteria; kingdom Bacillati; phylum Bacillota; class Bacilli; order Caryophanales; family Paenibacillaceae; genus Paenibacillus; species Paenibacillus sp. KS-LC4. The sequence goes on from NZ_CP145905.1 coordinate 5,041,514, forward strand.
GCGCATACGTGTAATTTTTGCCGTCTTTGGCTACAACCAGCCTTGTATCTACGCCTGACTTGACCTCATAACGAATACCGATGCTTCCTTTATCCACATTGGATTCATCGAGCCAGCTTGTCCCAGCTGCTGCCACTTGAGAAGCTGCTTGAGGGAACACGGATAGGATCAAAGCAAGCAAAATCATAACCGTTAAAATTTTACGCATAAAAAAAACTCCCTTCGGTGGCTAGGCTGCCATCTAATGAATAGAGAAGGCCCTTTAGCTTTGCGTCCCTGCCTTTCGACAGGTTTGCCGTTATCGTGTAAAGTTTTGAAAGTGGTGTTAGGTAGAAAAACTACCTTATATAAAACTATCTCTAGTATATACCCATTAATTGCAACAAACAATACGTTAAACCTTTTTCATTTCCAGGCTGAAGCTTTTATTTTCTTATTTCTCTTCATCCATTTCCGCTTTAATCGCTTCATGAAAGACTCTTCTTTGCGTTCTTTAAGCATGTCCTTTACATCTCTTAGCAGGAGCAAATACCGCATTTCATCCTCATGCTTCAAGCTTTGAAACTCTCTCAAATGCTCAGCGCCCATCCTACTTCAGCTCCATCATGCGTTTTATCAATCCTGTGTAGGCTGATAAAATTCTGATACCCGAACCAGCATTTAGCTGCTTTTTACCGTATAAAATTTTTGGAATCTCCAAAACTTCCTCGGTCCTGTCGACAAATAAAGCCAAGCAAAAAAATCACGAATACCGTCATCCACAATTCCCTCATTGTATTGATAAAGCTGCCGCTGATAGCTCAGTCGACATATTTCTACCCCATCCCACCAAAAAGAGAACGTGTTTTGCTTGTCGTCATGCTCCAGAGCAATCATAAACTTGCCCTCCGAAAGCTGAAAATATTGCTTGTCATAGAAAAACAAAGGCCCCTCAGAAGTAGCTGTAATGCCAATAAAATGACCCCGATGATGGGTATAAAAGCCTCGAACAATCGTGTAATCGGTCATTTGATTTAAATTCAGCTGTCGTAGGTGCTGGGCTCCCGCGCTTATACAGCAAGCCAGCTCAGGATAGCGAAAATGGCGAATGACGTTTATTTGCCGCTTCTCGGTTATCATCATTTTCTTCAACCATTCCTTTGAACATGCTATTTTTTGAAAATAAAGCCCGTTAAGCTTATCCGTCTCCATTTTCACCTGCTCCCCCATTATAAATATACAAACTCTACAATTTCTCGACAAAATTCTTGTTTAATTTCGGAAAATTTACAAAATAGCTCTACAACGCGCTAACGCTGCTTTTCCACTCTTTATACCATTCTGTAATGTACGCGCTTGGCTGCTCATTCAATTCTTCCAACAGCGCAGCGGTTAAAGCATTGTACTGCTGATTAACCATAAGATGATTCCCTTTAGACGCATACAGCTGCATTAAGGCAAAATAAGCCTCTTCCTCTGGCGCATGCTCCTCGATAATCCGCATATATCCGGCAATCGCTTTATCCAGCTGACCATGCTCGACATGCCATGCCTCCAAGCGATAGGAAATATTCAGCCATAGCCGTTTCAGCCGCTGGCGCTCGCTCTCCGCCCACCAATAATCATAATCCTTTAAATAATCGCCTCTGTAAAGATTCATAGCCTCTTCATATTCCGCAAGCGTTGCCGCCGCTAGCGGCGGTGCGGAAGCAATGCCTCGTTCCCATTCCTCTACATCGAGCACAACCTGATTCAGCGTCAATATGTAGCCTTCTGTTGTATTCGCAATGTGAAAGCACTTTCCAAACTGATCTAGCGTTTTCCTAATGTGATACACCGTCGTATACAGCTGGGCATATATTTTTTCCGTCCCATTATCGGGCCATAGCAAATCGATTAAAATCGATTTTCTTACAAGCTGCTCGCGATGCTGGAGCAAATACAGAAACAACTCCTGCGCCTTCGTTGTGCGCCATCTTATGGCTGCATCCTTTTTCCCCGAATACTCCACACTGAACTGCCCCAATAGCTGCAAAACCAGCTGCTGCTGCTCATGCGCATTTTTCACTGGCTGTAGAGCCTGCTCTTTATCCTTTGCAGACGAGTCCAACTGCTTCTGAATCCGTTCCATCGTTTTCAACAAACGCTCAGGATGAATCGGCTTAACGACATAATCCAGTGCATTCAGCTCAAAAGCTTTCACTGCATATTCATCATAAGCAGTTACAAATACGATATTCAGCTCCGGCCTGACCTCAAGCAGTTGTTCAGCAAGCGCAATACCACTGACTTCGGGCAAATTAATATCCAAAAACACAACATCTGGCAAATCGCGCAAAATCCGCTCTTTCCCAATCATCGGATCCTCATATTTCCCCAAAATCTCGACGTTATTTAATTTCACGAGTTGTCGCTCCAAGTAATCCAAAGCGAGGCATTCATCATCTACAAGGATAACCTTCATGCTTTACTCCTTTAATATACGAAATAACCACTCGTTCACAAACTGCCATACTGACAACAATTATAATCCAGTTAAATAGTTGCCGCAATCATTTGGCTTGAGCAGTCGTTACAAATTAAGGAAAATTTGCAAAGCAAAAAGAGCAGCATCCGATAGCCTCACCATAGGCTAATCGCTTGCTGCTCTTACAATCTGCTGGCTTCGTTTTGCCTGGGGGCAGAACGAAGCATCGTTAGTAGCTGGAATGGTTGTGCGCAAATACTGGTAGAAAGTCGTCTACCAGGCGTTGACACCCAGCTGTTCAATCGTTGCCTGAATAAAAGCGGGCTCGTCCTTTGGTGTGCGGGAAGTAATCAAATTGCGATCTACCACAACTTCCTCATTGCGAAAATGTCCACCTGCTGCCTGCACTTCCTGCGCAAGCTCCGGATAAGCCGTCAGCGTCCGACCTTGCAGCAAGCCCGCCTCTGCCAAAATTTGCGGGCCATGACAGATAGCTGCAATGGTTATGCCTTTTGCATCGGCCTCCTTGACGAAAGCATGGACTGCGGCATCCTTCTTCAAGTGCGAGGGGGAAGCACCACCAGGAATAATAATCGCCGCATAATCGCTCGCCTTCGCTTCATTAATCGCTAGATGCGACTTATACGCAACCGTCCCCTGCTTGCCCTTTAACTCCTCATTGCTGCGCAAGCTTATAATAACCGCCTCATGGCCATTTTTGACCATTTCATCATACGGATTTTGCATTTCGGAGTCTTCAAAGCCATCAGCCAGCAGAAAAGCTACCTTCTTCATCTGCGTCATCACCTACACGCTCCTTCTTGTTTGGGCTCTAGATTACTTTGCCCTAAAAAAGGATTTGCAAACAGTTTTTTCATTTATCGTGTGGGCACAGCCCTTAACTGTACACTAGCATCGTGCCGCAATAGTCGCATTCCGTACTTTGCATCGGCTGAAGCACCTTTCTTGCGCCACAGCCCGCACAGCTGATATTTTTAGGCATGAGCGGCGGTGGTGGCGGAGAAGATGGTGGAATTGGCGGAGTTGACATGCGTCTCCTCGCAGCAGCCCGCCTTGCCGCTTCCTCCGTTTCTGCGCGCATAGCCGCCAGCGTCGCTTCCTTCTCCGCCTCTAGCCTAGCCGCTTCCTCAGCCGCTTCCGCTCGTTCGCGCTCCTCTCTTGCCAGCTCCTGCTCATGCTCCAGCTTCTGGAGCTCCAGTCGAAACTGAACCAGATACGGCTCCTGCTCATCTAAATATTTTTGCTTCCATTTAAAACGCCTGCTCTTCCTCGCCCCGATGCAATAAAGGGAAACTCCAGGAAATAAAGAAAAGATAATCAAAGTTGCTATGAGTCCATCTAATCCATAACTTGGGGACAATGTATGCGGATATAAGATAAGACTTAAAGCTGACCAAAATACACCAAATGCCTTGTACCAAAAACCAGCTCCCATTTACATTCACCCCGTCTTTCGCTCCAAATAGCATAGGAGCCGTTACACCTAGCGGTATTCAATATTTGCATGGCAATATTCACAGAGGATCGTTTGTTTAGGCCACAGCATCGTATGATTGCCGCAGCTTGGGCAAGCAACCGACTTTCTCCCTTGCCCCGAGCTGCCTACAGGAGACCTTCCTTCCCTTGCCTGCTCCCTCTGCAGCCGCGCTTGCCTCATTTCATCGGCCATTTTTTTAGCTTCTAAAGTATTCTGTTGTATGGTCGCATAGCTCGCCCTAATGTCTGCAACCCATGCGGCATCCTTCTTCTTCTCTCCTTTGGCAGAAAAATAGGCCAACATAAAGAAAAACCAAGCAGGAAGAATCGCTGTATATATAAACAACTCTATTTTCTGTGAGAATAAGCGCGAGCTTGTCCTACCATCAAATTCCCCAAATATATCAGTTCCAAATAGCAAAATTCCTATTGCGATTAGACGAAACAGCAAACTCATGTAGTCTTCCCTCTTTCCCAGCAGCAACACAATGACAGCTTACGCTCCATCATTCGCTGCTTTTGATAGCTGCCGCAGCCTAGTCACCTGCTTCTCCCATGGACTGTACACAAGCTGCTTAGGAGCTATGCTCTGCCAGCAAGTCCATGCCCGCATTCTGGGCAAAACTTCTGCCCTGCCAGCACTTCATGACGGCATCCCGGACATTGCTGGCTGCCGCTGCTATTATTGGTGCCGCAATGCGGACAAAACTTGGCGCTGGCGGCCACCTGCTCGCCGCAGCCTCTACATGGACGCGGCAGCGTCTCGCCGCAAGCGCTGCAATTGACTGCATCCTCCGCACAATCCGCGCCGCAGCTTGGACAAGGATTATACGCATCGCCGCAGTTGCCGCAAAACTTTGAATTTTCCCGATGCGGCATGCCGCATTTATCACAATTATGAATGGGTCTCGGCGCTCCCGCTTGACCACCGGCGGAGCTGCCAGCAAGCCCTTTGCCGCAGCTGTTGCAAAACTTCGCCTGCGCATCATTGCGGCCTTGGCAGCTCGGACAAACCTGAGCTGCGCCTGCTGCACCATATAGCTGCTCGCCCAACTGCCCAAATTGGCTGCCAAAAATGCCGCCAATTCCCGCTCCCATGCTCAGTCCAAGCGCTGCGCCCATAACGCCAGCTTGCGAGCTGCCTTCATTTTTCGCTGCGCCCTCCAGTGTGTCGAAGGTACGCTCCTGCTGGTAATTGTAGCCGATAATGTCCATCTCTGCTTTGCGCGCAAGCGCATCACGAAGCCGTTTCAGCGAGGCATCATCCTCCGGCGTACTGATTGAATCAATGAAGAAATTGATGAGTCGAATGCCGAAGGGATGCATTAGCGCACCAACACGTTCCTCGACATGCTTCGAAATTTCACCGATGTAGGCGTTGATTTCCAGTAGACTCACTTTTTTGAACACGAGGTAGGAAGAAAGCAGTTCATTAATATTCATCATAATCATGCCGCGCAAATGTTTGGACAGCGTGTCCTGATTAAACACTGGCAGCGTTCCGACCAATTTGGACAAAAATCGGCGTGAATCCTCAATCGCAATGCCGAATTGGCCGAAAGCACGAACTGGAATGACAATATTGTATTTTGGGTCCTGCAATTGAATCGGCGACGCCGTACCCCACTTCACATCGAGCGACACCTGCTTGTTCACAAACCACACCTCGGCCGAGAACGGCGATCTCCCGCCAAAAGGGATATTAACCAGCTGGTTTAAAATCGGTATATTAAGCGTACTAAGCGTATGCCTGCCAGGGCCAAATAAATCGAGCGCCTGACCGCCCTTGAATAACAGCGCCTCTTGCGTATTATTAACGATTAGCTGCGTCCAGGTTCCTAGCTCCGCATTCGGATATTTCCAAGCGTATACATCCGGAGAACCGTCGTATTTGACCACCTCTACTATAGCCATTCCCTCTCACCTCTACCATGCTGACATTTTTAGTTTCTATTAAAACTTTATATCTCTATATCTATACGTTTAATAATAAGAACAATTTTCCTGTTTTTCAACAAAATTATGTTCCCTATTCCACATATTCACGCGAATTTCGCCAGCTTTCGACTATACTGCGCATACCTATACATAAGAAAAAAGACATAGATTGATAGTCCTGCCCCGTCTGGGCCAGTCTATCATCCATGTCTTATCTTGTAGCTCACGTTCAGCCTATCGTTTAGGCTTGCTGTCAGCCGTTATTTTTCAGATTGAGGTTTTGGCCTAACAACCCTCGTCACTCCCTCCTACTTCACTTCCGAGCTGCCGTATAATTTTCTGAAGTAGCCCTCTCGCTCAAGCAATTCCTGATACGTGCCTTGCTCCACAACGGTTCCCTCATTCATGACCATGATCAGATCCGCCTTCTCCACGGTGCTGAGCTGATGAGCGATCAGAATAGTCGTGCGGCCTTCCATCAATTGGTTGAGTGCCTGCTGCACCCAATATTCCGATTCGGAATCCAAGGCGGACGTTGCCTCATCCAGCAGCAAAATCGGGGCGTTCTTAAGCAATGCGCGGGCAATGGCAATCCGCTGTCTCTGACCGCCTGACAAAGACTTCCCGCGCTCCCCCACCTGCGCCCGATACTGCTCGGGCAGCTCCTCAATAAAATGATGCGCATGTGCCGCTTTAGCCGCCTCTATAATCTCCTCATCCGTGGCTTGCGGATTGCCGTAACGAATGTTCTCTTCGATTGTACCGCTGAACAGGAAGGCATCCTGCGGCACATAGGCGATGCGTGCGCGAAGCTCGTTCAAGGTATAATGTCCTAGCGGCTTGCCCTCAATCAGAAGCTCCCCGCCGTCAATGGGGTAGAAGCCCAACAGCAGCTTGATTAGCGTGCTTTTGCCGCTGCCGCTGCTGCCTACGATCGCAGCGATTTGTCCCGGAGCTACTCGTAAGGATACATCGCTCAGCGCTTTTTTGCCTGGCAGATAGGAAAAATCTACGCTCTGGAGCTCCACCATAGCAGGCGAAGATGCAGACAAGGTCTTAAACGCGGGCTTCTCCTCTGACCGATATCCGATTTGCTCGGGCTCCTCTTGCTCGTCCAATAATTGCTCCAGACGCTGCGCACCCGCCAATGAGTTCTGCGCCATGGATAGCGTCGTGCCAAAATTCATAATGGCGTGAGTCAAGTTGATTTGAAGCACGGCCAGCGCCGCTACAGTTCCCATTCCAATTAAGTCATAGGTGTAGAGCACACTGCCTGTGGCAATGATTCCGCATAAGGTTACATAACTGACAAAATAATTCACGGCGGCCAGCATGCCATTCTTTTTTGCGGTTTGTGTAGCTACTTTCGTTACTTGTTCATTCAAGCCCGCATACTGCTCATAGATCGGCTGGATATGAAATAATTTAACAAGCTGTATCCCTCCGATAAAGTCGGAGAATTTACCCGTCATTTTGGCCAGAAGCAGCAGCGATTGCTCGGAGAGTAAGCGGATCTGCTGTACAAACCGCGCACCGATTGCAAAGGAAATCAGCAATATGGCAAGCGACGCGCACGCAAACGGCCAATGAACGACAAACATCGCCACAAGCGAGCCCACACCGAATACGAGCTGCAGCAGCAGCACGAAATACACGCCTGTGTAGGTCACTTCCAATGTAGTTACGTCGTTGTTCATCCTAGAGAGGATATCCCCGTTGTGTGTTTGCTCCAAATACCTCGACCGAAGCTTGCAAAGCTTGACAAACAGACGCTCCCTTATATCCGCCATCGTCAATTCCACGCTGCTGCGAAACATATAGGAAAAAAACGGAGCGACGAAGTTCACAAGAAACAGGGAGCCGGCCAAGATAAAAAGGGCGCGATACATTAGCGAAATATCCTGCGTCACCGCAAAATCCACCAGACCCTGGACGACCAGACTGAAGGATACCAAAAACAAGCTTTGAATGCTCGTGCTTATACTAAGACCCGTGAAATAACGAAATTTGCTTCTTTTGCTCATAAAGCTTAGGATATGGCCAAGTTCCTTTGCATGGAAGACTATGTCAGCCACTTTCATAAGTAGACCACCTCTCTACTCTTCACAAGAGCGGTGGTAAACTCCTGATGATACGAACGGGCGTACAAGCCGTTCAACGCTAGCAGCTCGCCATGATTGCCAGCCTCTGCAATCCCGCCCTGCTCCATAACCAAGATTTCATCCGCCTTCTCAATGGTTGACAGTCGGTGCGCAATTACAATGGTTGTTCGGTCCTTCATGAGTACGTTCAGCGCTTCCTGAACGTACAATTCAGATGCCGTATCCAGCGCGGATGTAGGCTCGTCCAAGAGCAGGATAGGCGCGTCCTTAAGGAACGCGCGCGCAATGGTAATCCGCTGACGCTGTCCGCCGGACAGAAGTCCTCCCCGCTCTCCTACCTCAGCTTGGTACCCGCCGGGAAGCTCCATGATGAACGAATGCGCATTAGCCAGCTTCGCCGCCTCGATAACCTCGTCCATCGTCGCATGCTCCCGTCCGTAAGCAATATTGTCGGCAATCGTACCGCTGAACAAATATGCATCCTGAGTAACAACGGAAAAACAAGAACGAAGCTCATTTGGGTTGCTTTCTTGAATCGGCTGGTCGAAAATTCGAATCGTTCCTTGGTCAGCAGGCAAGGGATAAAATCCGCATAGCAGCTTAAACACCGTGCTCTTTCCCCCGCCGCTCTCTCCAACCAGCGCAACGGTTTTCCCCGCCGCTACCGTAAAGCTGAGATTTCGCAGCACAGGGGCGTTATTATCGTAAGCGAACGTAACATTATCGAATACGACAGGGGGATCATCGGTTTTTGCAATCGCATGCCCCTCCAGATTTTCGGCAGGCTGCTTCAGCATTTCGGCCACCCTCTTCAAAGCCCCAGTCATTTGAAAGGTGTTCGTAATCAGAGTCGGGATATGTTCCAGCGGCTCCAGGCATAAATTAAGCAGATACAAGAAGGCGATTAATTGTCCGGCGCCAAACTTTCCTATGGATATCAAGTAGCTGCCGTAGATGACGGCAAAGATAATCGGACTTAGCATCAACGAGAACAAGAGCGGATCAACCCATGCCTCACGTTTTCGCAAGGCCAGTTTCTTGAGCAGCGTCAATTGAAGCAAAGACTGATACGAACGAAGCAGCATTCCTGAGAGCAGGTAACTTTTCACAATTGGCATTCCGCCCAGCGTATCCTGCGTAATAGCGTTCATTTGCCCCGTATGCTCTTGCACCTCTTCCGTCAGCCGCTGCATTTGTTTGCCAACCCAATGCGATACAAGCAAGGATATAGGAAGAAGCAGAATACTGAACAATACGAGCTGCCATTGAATCCAAATCAAATAGATGAAGCAGCCGATAAACAATATCGGATGGTAAAACCATTGCGCCAAATCTCGACTCATGAATTGATGGATGACCTGCAGGTCATTGCTGGACCGCGACAACACATCTCCAGAGTGCTGCTTTTCGATATAATGAACAGGCAGCTTCCCAATATGGTTCATCAGATGATTACGAATATCTCTTATGGTCAGGGCGCTGCTTCGCTCCACGCCGAACGCCATAAAATACTTCGCAGGAACGCCGATTAGGATGACGGCAAAAACGGTGAAAACGATGGATAAGACAAGCCGCCCTGCCCCATTCTCCGCACGAGTCGTTAAATCTTGAATGAAGCTGCCTATCCATATCTCGATCAGCGCTGCCGCCATGGCCGAAATAATTCCAACGATCATCCAGCCTATGTGAGTTTTCATATATGTCCATATCCAAAGAAATGATTTCCACAGGGTCAATCCGTCTTTTCGCTCTTGCACCACATGTTGTCCCCTTTCAAGGTATGCGCAGGGTTTATCGACTTCAAAACGGCACCTTATGAGATTCCAGCTTCCGCTCAATAATGTGTTGGACGATGCCGCCAATCACGTTTGCGTTCTCTTCCACGTATTCAGGAGCAAACACCTGCTCGTGAACCCCGGCGAGCTCATATTCCTCATAATTTTGCAAGGTCGCTTCCTGCCATGACGGCCTATGTTCAAGCGCTCCGCGCTCTCTGGAGCCCTCCGCGATTAGCCCATGAATATTCGCCTGAACCGTGCCCGAGTGAATCAGCCTCGCTCCATATGTCAAATACGCCCGCACTTTGCGCTCCACGCGTTCGCGAATGAATGGGTTGTCGAGCAATTCTTTCTCCTCGCCCTCGGCAGGCTCCAGAATTTCCTTGATGTCACTTTCCACCTCGTCCATCGGCGTTTCGAATTGTTTATACGCAGAATCCAACATGATTAGGTCGGAGACGCGGCCGCCTCTCCTCTCTATCGCTTGGGCCACCTCATACATTAAATTGCCGCCTAGCGAATACCCCAGCAGCACATACGGCGAGCCATCCTGCACGCGGAGTATCTCTTCTACATAACGGTCTGGTATGTCCTTGAAGCCATCCGTGTCGTCTATAAAATCTATGGCGTAAAGCACGCAGCGGTCATCCAGCTTCTTCGCAAGCTCCATATAGCTTATGCCATATCCGCCCCCCGGAGGAAAGCAAAAGACGTTGATCGCTCCGTTCTCGTTGAGCTTCATAAAGCGATTGCCGCTATGTCCCTCCAGCCCGGATTGCCATATCTCATAAGCCATCGCTTCGACGGACGGATTCTGGAACATGCTGTGGAGTGAAATTTCGACTCCCATTGCGGCATAAACTTTTTGAATCATTTGCATAAGGCTTAAGGAATGCCCGCCAAGATCGAAGAAATTGTCCTTCACTCCGATCCTTTCCGTTCCAAGCACCTCTTGCCAAATGCGCACGAGCTGCTCCTCCAGCGCTGTACGAGGCGCGATGTATTCCGTACCGGTATTCACGCTTCCCTCCGGCGCAGGCAGCGCCTTGCGGTCCGTCTTCCCGTTCGCCGTCAGCGGCATTTTCTCCAGCTGTACGAAGTACGACGGAATCATGTACCCCGGCATCTCCTGCAGCAGCCTTCCTCTTAGCTCGCTCACCGTCAGCAGCTTGTCCGCTACTACGTACGCGCACAGCTGCTTCTCGCCGCTTTCATCCTCCCGCGCCATGACCATCGCTTCCCGCACGGACTCCACCTTCAACAGCTGCGCTTCCACTTCCCCAAGCTCGATTCGGTACCCGCGTATTTTCACTTGATGGTCGATCCGTCCCATGTATTCGATGTTGCCGTCCGGCAGCCATCTCGCCAAATCCCCTGACCGGTACATCCGCTCGCCTGGCGCAAACGGATCGTCCACGAATTTCTCCGCTGTCAGCTCGGGGCGGTTCAAGTAACCGCGCGCCAGACCTTCTCCGGCTACATACATCTCTCCTGCCACTCCCGCTGGCACGCATCGGCGCTTCCCATCCAGCACGTACACCTTCAGCGTCGGGATCGGTCTTCCGATATTGCTTCTTCCCTCGGCGATTTCCACCTCGGTAATTTCCTTGTAGGTCACGTGTACCGTCGTTTCGGTGATCCCATACATATTGATCAGCTGCGTATTCGGGTACCTCTTCCTCCACGCCTTCAGCTGCTGCGGCGCCAGCGCCTCTCCTCCGAAGATGACCTTTCGAAGGCTCAGCGTTTGCCCGCTCTCCGCCAGCGCTTCGCGAAGCAGCTGGTAGAAATACGTCGGCGTCTGGTTCAGAATCGTCACGCCTCGCTCCTTCAGCAGCTGCAAAAACTGTCCCGGCTGCTTCGCCGTCATCGGCGGCACAATGACCAGCTTGCCTCCGTACAGCAGCGCTCCGTACATTTCCCACACTGAGAAGTCGAAGCAGAACGAGTGGAACAAGGTCCATGTATCGGATGCGCCGAAGTCGAACTGGTTTTTGCTGTTGAACAGCAGCCGCACGACGTTTTTATGCTCGATCAAGGTGCCTTTCGGCTTGCCTGTCGTTCCCGAGGTATAGATCACGTAAGCCAAATCGTTCGGCTCGTTAACCGAGGCGAGGCTCGTGCCGTCCGCTGCGTAGGTCTGCTCGTCATCCAGCAGCAGGCAGACGCCCGCAAACGTCACTTTGTCACGCAAATGCGCTTGCAGCAGCAGCACGCCGACTCCTGAATCGTCCAGCATGTAGCGAATACGCTCCTCTGGATATTCCGGATCAATCGGCACATACGCCCCGCCCGCCTTCAGAATGGCGAGAATCCCGATCACCATGGAAGGAGAACGTTCAGCCATAATGCCCACCAGCTGATCCGCCCCTACGCCTTGGCTGCGCAGAGTACGCGCCAGACGGTTCGCCCGCTCATTCAGCTCGCGGTACGTCAGACGCTCGTCCTCGTACTCGACCGCGACCGCATCCGCATGACGCTCCGCCTGCTCCTCGAACAACATGTGAATCGTCTTCTCTCTCGGGTAATCCGCTTCCGTATCGTTGAATACAGTAACAATCTCATGCTTCTCGGCTTCAGACAGGATGTCCGCTCTATCAACGGCAAGATCCGGCTCGAACAAAATGCCAGAAAGAAGCCGAATGTAATGATCGGTCACCTTGACCATAAAATCTTGGTCGTATCGAGTGGAGTCGAAGCTTAGATTCAATACGATAGAGCCCTTCTTCAATTCGAATTGAAACAAGCTGTCGGTCCAAGCTTTGTTCTTCCCGGCATCCATATGTATGTTTGCAAACGAGACCACTGTTGGGACAATGGGCTCGCCAAGCGAATTGTACTCTACATTCATAGGCCGAACCATTTTTCGAAACGGAATATTCTGATGCTCTATCGCTCCGCTGACAGACGATTTGATTTGGCCCAGCAGCGTTCTTATCGTGCTCTCACCATTCACCCTGGTTTTAATCAAAAGAACTTCTTGGCTCAGCAGATTTCCATCATCGGGCTCGCTGTAAGCGGGCATGCCCACAATTGTATGTTCTTGGTGAGTATAGGTGTAGAGCAACCCATTGACCCCAGCAAGTACGATCAAATAGACGGCCATGTCCGATCCATTCGCCAGCGAAAGAATTTTCGCCGATAGCTCCGGCGGCAGCGTGCGGCAGATTACACCTATGTTGGATGCAGCATTCACGCTCGCTCCGTTATTGACGGGGCTGCTGTACGGCAAAAAGCTCATACTATCTTCGGCGTCAAATATGTCGTTCCAATAGGCCTCTTCCCTCTCAAACACCGACTTCATTATTATCCCTCCCCATACTGATGTCAGACAAAACCCGGATTGTGTGCCCCCAGAACAAAGCGGGCACACAATCTTTCGGGTATATTTCGGGTGTAGACGGTGCATTTCTTCAGTTCTTTCTAAAATGCAAATTCAATATCCTCCAAGGAGCCCCTGCGGCTTGCCGAAGGTGCATGACATTGGATTTGGTTTAATGGGATGTTCGGGTCTTCACAAATCTGCGACAACACGTACAGGAAATCCTTCAACATTTTATGGATCATCGCCGGCTTGAACAGCTTAGCGCAGTACTGGAAGCCGCCCGTGATAACTCCGTTATCTTCCGCTACAAACAATGAAAGATCGAATTTCGCATCATTCGTATGGTCAAGAACGTACGGGGTCAAGTGCAGCGCTTCAAACCGGGCCTCGCGCTCCTCGGTATTTTGCATGACAAACATCGTGTCAAACACCGGATTGCGACTTGCGTCCCGTTGCACATTCAGCCTTTCTACAAGCTCTTCGAAAGGATAGTCTTGATGATCGAATGCACCCAAGGTCGTTTCTTTGACTTCTTCTAGGAAGGAAGCAAACGTCTTGTCTCCCGCCGGATAATTGCGGAGGGCAAGCGTGTTGACAAACATCCCGAGCAGCGGCTCCAAATCCGGATGTGTTCTTCCTGCGACAGGCGTCCCCACAATGATGTCTGCCTGGCCACTGTACCGGGAAAGCAGCACGTTATAGGCGGATAGGAGAACCATATACAGCGTGCTTCCGCTTGTCGCCGCCAATTGGTTTAATTGCCGTGCAAGCTCGGAATCGACCTCGAATTCGACATGTGCTCCTTCAAAGCTTCGAACAGAAGGCCGTTCGTAATCCGTTGGTAAATCTGCAACAGGCAATTCCCCTGCGAACGCCTGCAGCCAATAGCCCTCCTGCTTATTCATGCGCTCGCGCTGCTCCTCGTGCTGCTGCCATACGGCAAAATCCTTGTATTGAATCCGCAAAGCGGGGAGCTCCTCGCCTGCATAGAGTCGGGACCATTCATCCACCAAAATCCCCATAGAGGCACCGTCGGAAATGATGTGATGCATGTCCACCATCAGCAGATGGCGCTCCGGCTCCAGCTCAACAAGTTCTACGCGCAGCAGAGACGGATGTCTTAAATCAAAGGTGCGGACGAAACCGCGGACAATGTCCTCGACCTCTTTTTCGTCAGCCTGACTGTACTCCACCTCAAATTCCACATTCGCGTGTACCCGCTGTACCGGTTCGCCGTGAACCATCTCAAAGCCGGTGCGCAAAATCTCATGCCGTGCGATCAGCTTCCTAAACGACTCTTCAAACTGTACGCGATTCAGCGGACCCTCAAGCGTCATGAATTCCGGCATGTTGTAGCTTTGTTCCGCGCCTTCCAGTTGATGCAAAATGTAAAGCCGCTTTTGCGCCGAGGATAGCGGGTAGTACGCCCTTTCCTCAACGGCCGGTATGGATGCATAGGTCATTTGCGCCATGCCCTTGATTGCTTTCGCCATCTCCTCAATGGTCGGAAGTCGGAATACGTCCCGCAGCGGCAAATTGATGTTCATCTCTTTGTAGAGCTGGCTTACCAATGCGGTCGCACGAAGGGAATGCCCGCCAAGATCGAAGAAATTGTCCTTCACTCCGATCCTTTCCGTTCCAAGCACCTCTTGCCAAATGCGCACGAGCTGCTCCTCCAGCGCTGTACGAGGCGCGATGTATTCCGCACCGGTATTCACGCTTCCCTCTGGCGCAGGCAGCGCCTTGCGGTCCGTCTTCCCGTTCGCCGTCAGCGGCATCTTCTCCAGCTGAACGAAGTACGACGGAATCATATACCCCGGCATCTCCTGCAACAGCCTTCCCCTTAGCTCGCTCACCGTCAGCAGCTTGTCCGCTACCACGTACGCGCACAGCTGCTTCTCGCCGTTTTCATCCTCCCGCGCCATGACCATCGCTTCCCGCACGGACTCCACCTTCAACAGCTGCGCTTCCACTTCCCCAAGCTCGATTCGGTACCCGCGTATTTTCACTTGATGGTCGATCCGTCCCATGTATTCGATGTTGCCGTCCGGCAGCCATCTCGCCAAATCCCCTGATCGGTACATTCGCTCGCCTGGCGCAAACGGATCGTCCACGAATTTCTCCGCTGTCAGCTCGGGGCGGTTCAAGTAACCGCGCGCCAGACCTTCTCCGGCTACATACATCTCTCCTGCCACTCCCGCTGGCACGCATCGGCGCTTCCCATCCAGAACGTACACCTTCAGCGTCGGGATCGGTCTTCCGATATTGCTTCTTCCCTCGGCGATTTCCACCTCGGTAATTTCCTTGTAGGTCACGTGTACCGTCGTTTCGGTGATCCCGTACATATTGATCAGCTGCGTATTCGGGTACCTCTTCCTCCACGCCTTCAGCTGCTGCGGCGCCAGCGCCTCTCCTCCGAAGATCACCTTTCGAAGGCTCAGCGTTTGCCCGCTCTCCGCCAGCGCTTCGCGAAGCAGCTGGTAGAAATACGTCGGCGTCTGGTTCAGAATCGTCACGCCTCGCTCCTTCAGCAGCTGCAAAAACTGTCCCGGCTGCTTCGCCGTCATCGGCGGCACAATGACCAGCTTGCCTCCGTACAGCAGCGCTCCGTACATTTCCCACACCGAGAAGTCGAAGCAGAACGAATGGAACAAGGTCCATGTATCGGATGCGCCGAAGTCGAACTGGTTTTTGCTGTTGAACAGCAGCCGCACGACGTTTTTATGCTCGATCAAGGTGCCTTTCGGCTTGCCCGTCGTTCCCGAGGTATAGATCACGTAAGCCAAATCGTTCGGCTCGTTAACCGAGGCGAGGCTCGTGCTGTCCGCTGCGTAGGTCTGCTCGTCATCCAGCAGCAGGCAGACGCCCGCAAACGTCGCTTTGTCCCGCAAATGCGCTTGCAGCAGCAGCACGCCGACTCCTGAATCGTCCAGCATGTAGCGAATACGCTCCTCTGGATATTCCGGATCAATCGGCACATACGCCCCGCCCGCCTTCAGAATGGCGAGAATCCCGATCACCATGGAAGGAGAACGTTCAGCCATAATGCCCACCAGCTGATCCGCCCCTACGCCTTGGCTGCGCAGAGTACGCGCCAGACGGTTCGCCCGCTCATTCAGCTCGCGGTACGTCAGACGCTCGTCCTCGTACTCGACCGCGACCGCATCCGCATGACGCTCCGCCTGCTCCTCGAACAACGCCTGAATCGTCTTCTCTCTCGGGTAATCCGCTTCCGTATCGTTGAAGGCGGTAAGCAATTGAATCCGCTCTTCCGCTGTCATCATATCCAGCGCTTCAAGGGTCGCCGATGGGGTCTGGATGACGGTCTCAATCAACCGGTCGAAGTGCTTCGCCAAACGTTCCACCGTTTCCCTTGTATATAACGCCGTCGTGTATTCGATGCCGCATACCAGCTTGTCAGCATCCTCTGCAATTTCCAGCGTCAGATCAAACTTCGCTACAGTCCGTTCGTTAGCGAAAGGTGCCAGGCGCAGCCCGTTGATCGCAAATTCTCCTTCTTCCACGTTTTGCATGACCAGAAGCGTGTCAAAAAGCGGATTGCGGCTTACGTCGCGAGACACTCGTACTTTTTCCACTAATTCCTCGAACGGGTAATCCTGGTGTTCATAGGCCTGCATGGTCGTTTCTTGTATTTCCGTCAGGAAGGAGCGGAATGATTTCTCCCCTGAAGGATAGCTGCGAATTGCCAGCGTGTTGACAAACATCCCGATCAGCGGCTCCAAATCGCCGTGACTTCTTCCAGCAATTGGCGAGCCTACGATGATGTCTTCTTGGCCGGAATATTTATGAAGCAGCGTGGTATAAAGGGCTAAAAGCACCATATACAACGTGGCCCCGGTTTCAGCGGCAAGCTGCCGCAAGGCTGCACTCTTCCGCGCGTCGATCACAAACTCGTACGTGTCTCCTTTGAAGCTGCGGAATACAGGACGAGAGAAATCCGTCGGCATCTCGAGCACCGGAAGCTCTCCGCTGAACTGCTCCAGCCAGTACGCCTCCTGACGCTTCATCCTATCCTTCTGCGACTCGGACTGCTGCCACACGGCATAATCCTTGTACTGAATGCGCAGAGGTGACAGTTCTTCTCCGCCGTACAAGCGGACAAACTCCGCAACCAATATCTCCATCGACACGCCATCCGAGATAATATGATGCATGTCGAACAACAGAATGTGGCGGCTTTGCTCCAACTCGATCAATCCGACCCGCAGCAGCGGAGGCTTCGTAAGGTCAAACGACCGGACAAATTCGCGCACGAGCTCGTCGGCTTCCCGTTCGTTAGCGACCTGCTTGTACTCCACCGCAAAATCCACCTGCGCGTATATCCGCTGTACCGGCTCGCCGTCTACTAGCTCAAACCCAGTGCGCAGTGACTCATGACGCGCAATCAGAGCGCGGAATGCCGCTTCAAAACGGGCCCGGTCGAGTGCCCCTTCTAGCAGCATCGCTCCCGGCATGTTATAGCTTTGCTCGGCTTCTTCCATCTGGTGCAAAATGTACATCCGTTTCTGTGTGGAGGATAAAGGATAATACTCCTGATCCTTAGCCGCCGGAATGGAGGCATATTGCCGCTGCTCCATCCGCTTGATCGCTTCGGCCATTTCCTCGACCGTCGCGTAGCGGAATACGTCCCGCAGCGGCAGCTCCACGTTCAGCTCCTTGTGAATTTTGCTGACCAGTGTGGTTGCCCGCAAGGAGTGACCCCCGAGGTCAAAGAAATTGGCTCGAACGCCAACCCGCTCAGCCCCGAGCACCTCCTGCCAGATGCCTGCCAGCTTCGCCTCCAGCGCTGTCCGTGGCGCCACATGCTCCACGCCGCTCTGTCCGCCTTCCGGCGCTGGCAGCGCCTTGCGGTCGATTTTGCCGTTCGCCGTGAGCGGCAGCCTCTCCAGCTGCACAAAGTACGACGGGATCATGTACCCCGGCAGCTCCTGCGACAGCGCTGCTCTCAGCTCGCTTGCCTTCCGCTCATGGTCCGCCGTGTAGTACGCGCACAGGGCTTTCTCCCCGCCTGCGTCCTCTCGCACCACCACGACCGCTTCTCCTATGCCTTCTGCTTTCAGCAGCTGCGACTCGATCTCCCCGATCTCGATCCGGTAGCCCCGGATTTTCGCCTGATGGTCGATCCGGCCGATAAAGTCCACGTTCCCGTCCGGCATCCAGCGTGCCAGATCACCCGTTCGGTACAACCGCTCCCTCGCTTCGAACGGGCTAGGCACAAACTTCTCCGCCGTCAGCTCCGGTTGATTCCAGTAGCCGCGGGCCACGCCCGCTCCTCCGATGCACAACTCGCCCAGCACGCCCACCGGCACCGGATTCAGATGCGCATCGACGATTGCAAACCGTGCGTTCAGCCACGCCTTGCCGATCGGCACGTTGCCTGCTTCCGGTAGCTGCTCCAATGGCTCCTCGTAGTAGCTCGAGTCAATCGCCGCTTCCGTCACGCCGTACGCGTTGATGATGCGGATCTGCTCGCCGTACCTCTCCTGCAGCTCGCGGTAATCCCCCACGCTGCAGCTGTCCGAGCTCGTAATCAGCAGTCGCATCGAGGGAAGCGACAGCTCCTGCTCGGTGATATACGCCATGAACGGTACGATGAGCGCCGGTGTCGATTCGAAGATTGTAATCTCGCATTCCCGTATCCAGCTGTACAGCCGGGCAGGGTCGATCCGGTCGTCCTTTGGACAAATGACCATCGTTCCCCCGTTGTACAGCGTCCGCGCTATATCCCCCACGAACACGTCGAAGGAGAAGCTCGCTAATTGCAGCAGCCGGACGGGGAACTCGTTCAGGCGGTATTCCCGGCGATAGCCATCCGCCGTATTCACCAAACTGCGGTGCTCAATCATGACGCCCTTCGGTCGCCCCGTTGTCCCCGACGTGTAGATGACATAGGCCAGATCACTCGGCTTGTTGACATGCGTCAAATTCATTCGGTTCGAATCGTTCGACGCGCCTTCGCGGTACAGCGCCTCATCATCCAAGCACAGCACGGTCTGCAACGTCTGCTCCTCCGCCAGCCACTCCCGCGTGCGCTCCTCCAGATGCGTCTGTGTCAACAGCACTTCCGCTCCGCTATCCGCCAGCATAAAACGGATGCGGTCGGCCGGGTAATCCGGATCGAGCGGCACATAGGCGCCTCCCGCCTTCCATACCGCCAGCGCCCCGACCAGCAGGTCCACCGACCGATCGGCCAAAATACCGACCAGCTGATCCGGCTTCACCCCTTGGGCTCGCAGGCTGCGCGCCAGAACGTTCGAACGCTCGTTCAGCTCGCGGTACGTCAGACGCGTCTCCTCGTACACCACCGCCGTCGCCTCCGGGCTTCGCTCCGCTTGCTCCTCAAACTGGTGATGGAAGGTTTTCTCCAGCAGCGGCGGCAAGGTCTCTGGATTGAATACGCGCTGAATTTGCTCCTGCTCCTCCGCCGTCAGCAGACCTAACGACGCGATTGTCGCGCCCGGATCATTCACGATCGCGGCGACCACTTGCTCGAAGTGCTTCGCTAACCGCTCTATCGTTTCTTGCTTGTACAGTGCGGTTGCATATTCGAGGGCACATTCCAGCCCGTCGCTGCCTTCCATAACGTCAAGGCTCAAGTCAAATTTCGCCATCCCGTAGTCACTCGGGAACGACGTCAAACGAAGCCCTTCGAGCGCAAATGCCTTGTTTTCAATATTTTGCAGCGAAAACATCGTTTCAAAGAGCGGACTACGGCTCAAGTCTCTGGTCAGCTGCAATTGCTCCACCAGTTCCTCGAACGGATAATCCTGGTGCTCGTAGGCTCCCAAGGTCGTTTCCTTCACTTCCGCCAAATACGACAGGAAGGTTTTGTCCCCCACCGGGTTATTGCGCAGCGCCAGTGTATTGACGAACATCCCGATCAAAGGCTGCAGGTCGCCATGCGTCCTTCCCGCGATGGGCGTGCCGACAATAATATCTTCCTGACCCGTATACTTTTGCAGCAAAATCGTATACGCCGCAAGCAACACCATGTACAGCGTCGCACCGTTTTCCGCCGCGATTCGCTTCAAGCCCTCGCTCTTCTCCGCATCCAGATGGAATTGCAGCGTATGCCCATCGTAGCGCTGCACGGCAGGACGCGCATAATCTGTCGGCAGCTCCAGCACCGGCAGTTCGCCGCTAAACTGGCTCAGCCAGTAGGCTCCCTGCTTGTTCAGGCGCTCGCGCTGCGCTTCGGATTGCTGCCATACTGCGTAATCCTTGTACTGGATTCGCAGCTCAGGCAGCTCCTCGCCGCCATACAGGCGGGCGAATTCTTCGACGAGGACATCCGTAGATACGCCATCCGAAATAATATGATGCATGTCCACGAGCAGGATATGGCGCTCTTCCGCCAGCTGGATCAAGCCGATCCGCAGGAGCGGCGGCTTCTTCAGATCGAACGCACGGATGAAGGCCCGCACCTTCTGTTCCGCCTCTTCCTCCCTTGCCTCCATGTAAGCCACGGCAAAATCCACCTCAGGATATACCCGTTGTACCGGTTCGCCGTTAACGATCTCGAACCCGGTGCGCAGCGTCTCATGGCGTGCGATCAGAGCGCGGAACACCGCCTCAAACCGTTCACGCGCAAGCGTCCCCTCCAGCAGCATCGCTCCCGGCATGTTGTAGCTTTGCTCCGCTCCTTCCAGCTGGTGCAAAATATAAAGCCGCTTCTGCGCCGACGATACCGGGTAATGCTCGCTTGCCTCCGTTCGAGGAATCGCTTCGTAGGCCTGCTGCGCCATCCCCTCGAGCACCTCCGCCATCTTCTCGACGGTAGCCGAGCGAAACACCTCTTTTAACGGCAGACTAACGTGCAATTCCTTGTGAATCCGACCCACCAGCGTCGTCGCGCGCAGCGAGTGGCCGCCAAGCTCGAAGAAATGATCGTGGACGCCGACCCTTTCCACGCCAAGCACGTCCTGCCAGATGAGTGCCAGCTTCGCTTCCAGCGGCGCTCTTGGCGCCACATAGTCCATCCCCGTCTGCATGCTTTCCTCCGGGGACGGAAGCGCTCGGCGATCCACCTTCCCGTTGGTCGTCAGCGGCATCTGCTCCAGCTGTACAAAGTACGTCGGGATCATATAGCCCGGAAGCTCTTGCGACAGCGTGTTTCGTAGCTCGCTTGCCGCAAGCTGGCCACCAGCTACGAAGTAGGCGCAGAGCTGCTTCTCCCCTTCGGCGGTTTCACGAACCACGACTGTCGCTTTCTCAATCGGCTCCACCTTGAGCAAATGCGATTCGATCTCGCCCAGCTCGATGCGGAAGCCGCGAATTTTCACCTGATCATCCATCCGGCCCACATACTCAATCGTGCCGTCTGGCAGCCATCTAGCTAGGTCGCCCGTTCGGTACATCCGCTCGCCTGGCGCAAACGGGTTGTCCACAAATTTCTCCGCCGTCAGCTCTGGACGGTTCAAGTAGCCTCGAACCAATCCTTCTCCTCCTACACACAGCTCCCCGGCTACTCCAATCGGCTGTAGCTTGTTACGTGCATCAACGATGTAGACCGTCGTGTTGCTGAGCGGCTGTCCAATTGGGATGTTCACAGCATCCTCGCTCACCTCATTCACGTCCAGCCAGGTTGTATAAACCGCGCTTTCCGACGGACCGTATGCATGCTTGAGCTTGCCGGGACCGATATAGCTGAGCGCTTTGCGGACGTGACTGACGGAAACCCGTTCGCCCCCGAACAAAATCACTCTTAGGTGGCGCAAGCAATGGACATTCACGTCCACAAGCACATTAAAGAAAGCTGTTGTAATGAGCATCACCGAAATGTGCTGCGTTTCGATTAGACCCGCCAATTGCTGGACGTCCAGCATCGTTTCTTTTGGCACCAGAACCAGTCTAGCTCCATTGGTTAAAGCCCCGAAAATATCAAAGGCCGACCCGTCGAAGGAGTAGCTGGACAACTGGAGCACATGGTCCTTATCTGTAATCTCAATATAGTTTGTATTCCGAACAATTCGCATCAGGTTGCGATGAGTGGTTAGATTGCCTTTCGGCTTGCCGGTCGTACCGGACGTGTAAATGACGCACACCAAGTCAGTCGCTTCGTTGCAGTGCTCCAGATTGGAGCCGTCGTCGCTGTACGATTGCTCATCGTCAAGGAAGACTAGTGTGCTCTGTGTCGGAATCCGCTCGCGCAGCTGGCGCTGTGCCAGCATCACATGCGCTCCCGAATCCTCGATCATGTAGCGGATGCGTTCTTCCGGATATTCCGGGTCGATCGCCACGTAGGCTCCTCCAGCTTTTAGAATCGCCAGCATACCTACGATCATTTCCATGGATCGCTCCGCCATCAGAGCCACCAAACGTTCCTCGCCGACTCCTTGGGAGCGCAGCGTCCTCGCCAGTCGATTGGCCCGCTCATTCAATTCACCGTAGGTCAACTGCCGCTCCTCAAACACAAGCGCCACTGCATCCGGGAGACGCTGCGCTTGTTCCTCAATCAGCTGGTGAAGCGTCTTCTCCCGTGGATACACCGTCGCCGTATTATTAAACTGCTCTACAATCTCGGCTTTCTCCCCGGCTGTCGCAAGCTCCAGTTCTCCTACAGCAGCGAGTGGATTTTCGACGATTTGTTCGAAGATGTAGACCAGATGCCCCTTCAACCGCTCCATTCCCGCCCGATCAAACACATTGGCATTGTAGTCCAGATGCAGTTGAATGTTGTCTCCCGGAAGCACCGTCAGTGTAAAGTCATAGTTCGTATGCTCTGCCATTTCAACATCCGCAATTGAAAGCTTTCCGCCGTCTTCATGTCCGGCCTGCTCCATCTGCTCATCGACCGGATAGTTTTCGAACGCCATAATATGGCTGATCAGATTCTGCTTTTGTGTGCTCTGCGCCTGTATTTCGTACAGCGGATAATAATCGTAACGACCAGATTCCAACGCCTGTTCCTGCAATCTTCCCATCACTTCGACAAAGCTCGTATCCGGTTCAGAAGTGACGCGCAGCGGGGTCGTATTAATAAATAGCCCGATCATCTCCTCAATCCCCGGAATTTCCGCTGGTCTTCCCGACACGACATGGCCGAATACCACATCACCAGTTCCGTTATATTTCTGCAAAATGATCCCCCATGCCGCTTGCATGAGCGTATTAACCGTCACCTGATGCCGCTTTGCAACACGGCTCATCCGTTCGCTCAGGCTGTTGCCCAAATCGCATACGATGCGCTCCAAGGCATACCCTGAGCTTCTTCCCTCCGTCTTGTCCTGCGGCAATAGGGTCTGCCCCTCGTAGCCTGATAAGTACTCGTTCCAATAGTGGGACGCCGCTTCCTTATCCTGCCGCTCCAGCCACTCAATATAATGGCTGTAGACTGGCGTTAGGCTCCGCTCCGCAGCGTCTTCCCGCTCTGGACCCTGTACGTAGGCGGCGTACGTTTCAAACAGCTCTTTCGTCAACTGCGGCAAGCACCAGCCGTCCATCAAAATGTGATGGAAGCTCCAGAGCACCTGGCAGCTTTCCTCTTCTGTACGAATGACCGTTACGCGTGCCAGCGCATCCCGCTGCAAATCAAATCCGCGAGCTTTATCGTCTTGCTCTAATTGGTCAATCTGCGCTTGCTGCTCAGACGCATCAAGAGCAGTAAGATCCTTGTAAGCAAATCCGATCCGCTTGTCTCGGAACACGATTTGCATCGGCTCCCCGTTCCAGCCGCTGTAGAAATTGGTCCGCAGTACGGCATGACGTACCGCCAGCTCCTCCCAGCTTTTCGCAAATGTTTCGATATTGAGCGTTCCTCGCAAGGTAAATCGCGCTTGCTCAAAATATGCGCTGGCATCCGGGTCCATGGCGCTGTGGAACCACATCCCCTTCTGCATAGGCGTAAGCGCATAGATGTTGTCAATCTGTCCGAGATGACGCGTTTGCTCCGCGAGCTGCTCCAGTTCCTCCAAGCTCAATCCCTTAAGCTGCACATCGTTTGGCGTCAGCTCCGCCTTATCCTTCGCCTCGCAATGAGCGATCAGTTCCCGCAGGCTCTCAAGCAGGAATGAAGCCAGCTCCTCCATCGTTTCCCTGCGATACTCCTTGCCGCTGTAGCCGAGGTCCAGCGTCAGCGAGCCGTCCGCGATCATTCCGTTAATGTCCAGCGCGTAGCTCCGGGCTTGCTTGCCGCTCCACTGCGCCCCACCTGCATACCGTGATATGCCAAGCTCGTTGTTTTGCAGATCTTGATCAAACTGACCCAAGTAGTTGAAGCTGATCTGCGGTGTCACTCTCCATACGTCTTCCTTCGCATGCTCCGACAAATACCGACATATGCCGTACCCGATCCCTTTACTTGGGATCTGACGCAGATCTTCCTTCGTCTTCTTGATCCGGTAGGACACATCCTTGCCTGGGTCCATCTCCAGCAATACCGGATACTTGCTTGTAAACCATCCCACGGTACGCGTAATATCAATATCCGGCAGGATGGATTCACGGCCGTGACCTTCCAGATTCACCAGCACCCGGTCATGACGGCTCCACCTCTGAATCGCCGTTCCCAGCGCCGTCAGCAAAATGTCGTTCATTTCGGTGTTATACGCTTTATGAACCTGCTTGAGCAGCAGCTCCGTTTCTGCCGCGCTCCACTGAATCGTGATCGTTTCGCTATCCTCCTGCAAGGAGAGCTCCGCTTCCTGATCCTTGGGCAGCGGCGGCACAACTGTTTGTGCAACGCGTTGCCAATAGGCCACTTCCTTGTCCATGGCCAAACTTTGCGCGTATGTCGAAAGCTGCCCTGACCAAGCACGATAAGAATCGGTCTTCGCCGGAAGACGAATCTCATCTCCCTTCACGGCTTGCTCATACCCAGCCGCGATATCCTCAAGCAGGATGCGCCACGATACGCCGTCGATGACGCCATGGTGTATCGCAATAAGCCAATGATCCCCATCCTCACCGTGGAATAACCCGGCTTTCACCAACGGGCCCGACTCCAGATTGATGCTGCTCTGAATGTCGCTTGCTTTGGCTTCGATCGCTTTTTCGTAAGCCGACGCTTCTATTCCCTTAAAGTCGACCTCTTCCAGACTGTAAAGCTCGCCTTCCTCCACTGCTCGGTTCCATGCTTTAACTCCGTTTTCCGTCTGACGGAAGACGATACGCAGCGCGTCGTGATGCTCAACGATTGTTTGAAGCACCTTGCGAATCGCCGCTTCGTTGAAGCCCTCCTTGCGATGAAGCATGACCGATTGGTTAAAGTGGTGAGGGTCGGCAAATTGCTGTTCAAAAAACCAGCGCTGGATTGGCGCTAACGCAACCTCTCCGGCCACCTCGCCCTGATCAGCCAGTCTGGCAATCGGCCTGATGTGCCGCCCCAGTTGGGCAACGGTCGGGTATTTGAACAAGTCGCGAATTTCCAGCTTGTAGCCAGCCTGATGCAGCCGTGACGAAACCTGAATCGACTTAATGGAATCGCCGCCAAGCTCGAAGAAATGATCCGTCACGCTGATGCGCTCCGCTCCAAGTACCGCCTTCCATACAGCCGCAAGCACTTTTTCCTCCTCGGTTCTAGGCGCGACATACTCACCGCCGGTGTGCACATTTCCTTCTGGAGCGGGCAGCGCCTTGCGGTCGATCTTCCCGCTCGCAGTGAGCGGCATCCGCTCCAGCTGCACAAAGTGGGACGGAATCATGTAGCCTGGCAGCTCCTGCGACAGCGTTAACCTCAGCTCGCTCACCGTAAGCTCACCGTGCGCCACAAAGTAGGCACAAAGCTGGTTTTGACCACTCTCGTCCTCGCGTGCAAGCACAATCGCTTCTTGAACATGCTCCACCTTCAAAAATTGCTCCTCAATCTCTCCAAGCTCGATGCGGTAACCGCGAATTTTCACCTGATGGTCGATCCGTCCCAAATATTCGATATTGCCGTCAGGCAGCCATCTAGTCAAGTCACCTGTTCGGTACATTCTCTCTCCCGGCGCGAACGGATTATCCACGAACTTCTCCGCCGTCAGCTCGGGGCGGTTCAAGTAGCCGCGGGCCAGCCCAACGCCCGCAATGCATAATTCGCCGGCCACGCCGACAGGCAGCGGTTGATTGTACGCATCCAAAATGTAGATCCGATGGTTCGCAATCGGACGGCCGATTGGCACAGACTTTTGCTCGAACACGCCTGACGGGGCTGCCCAAATCGACGTTACAATGGAGGCTTCGGTTGGGCCATAGGCATTGAAATACATCACCTTGTCCTTCCACTGGTTCACAAGCTCAACGGATACCGCCGAACCTCCTGTAATTAACTTCTTGAAGCTCGGCATATGCTCCGGATTCAGGTAGGTCACATAGGTAGGAGGCAGAATTGCCGCTGTAATCCCGTTTTCATTCATGTAGGCTTCGAACAATTGATAATCCAGAATCGTCGCAGCCGTCGGGATGTATAAGGTTGCTCCGAAGAACAAGGCTTTATAGATTTCCCAGCACGCCGCGTCGAAGGAGAGACTGGCGAATTGGACGACCCGGTCCCGATCGGTAATTCCCAAGGTGTTCTTAAACATCAGCTTCAGGCTGCAAAGCCCGTGGTGCTCTACCATAACCCCTTTGGGCTTGCCCGTTGTTCCTGACGTATAAATTACATAAGCCAAATGATTCGGCCCGACTACCGGCTCAAGATTCGAGCTATCCTCGCCGTATGACTGCTCGTCATCCACAATGACGTATTTTCCAGCAAAAGCCACGCGATCCCGAAGACGACTTTGCACCAGCATCAGCTTCGCACCGCAATCCTCTAGCATATAACGGATGCGTTCCTCCGGATATTCGGCATCAATTGGCACATAGGCGCCCCCGGCTTTTAAGACCGCGAGTATTCCGACGATCATCTCCAAGGATCGCTCCAGCATAATGCCGACCGGCTCGTCCGCCTGCACGCCCTCCGCTCTCAATGTCCGCGCCAGCCGATTGGCCCGTTCGTTCAACTCCCTATACGAAAGCTGATTGCCCTCAAATACGACAGCCGCATGATCCGGCGTGCGCTCTGCCTGCTCCTCGATCAATTGATGGATAGTGGCCCCGGCCGGATAAGCCGCCGCCGTCTTGTTGAACACGCGGTGAAGCTGGTTCTCTTCTTGCGCCGTCAGCATACCGAGCATCGCAATGGTCGCTTCTGGAGAAGACACAATAGCTTCGAGCAGTTGCTCATAGTGCTTGGCCACCCGCTCAATCGTTTCCCGTTTATATAAGGAGGTGGCGTATTCCAAGCTGCACGCCAAACCGTCATTCCCCTCCGTTACATCCAAAATCAGGTCGAATTTTGCCACCGTATACTCGCTCGGGTACGGCTTAAGATGAAGACCTTCGAGAGCGAGCTCCTTGTTTTCCGTGTTTTGCAGAGCAAACATCGTGTCAAAGAGTGGGTTGCGGCTTAAATCGCGGGTCACCTGTAATTTTTCCACCAGCTCCTCGAAGGGGTAATCCTGATGCTCGTAAGCCCCGAAGGTAGCTTCCTTGACTTCCTTCAGATACGAAAGGAACGGCTTGCCCCCGGCCGGAGCTATGCGAATGGCTAACGTATTGACGAACATTCCGATCAGCGGCTGCAAATCTTCGTGGGTTCTGCCTGCAATCGGCGTGCCGACAATGATGTCCTCTTGCCCCGTATACTTTTGCAGTAAAACGGTATAGGCCGCAAGCAACACCATGTACAGCGTCGCTCCATTTTCCGCTGCCATTTGCTTCAAGCCCTCGACCTTTTGCGCAGCGATCTGGAAATGAAGCGTGTTCCCATTAAACCGCTGTACCGCAGGGCGCACGTAATCAAGCGGCATTTCCAATACGGGCAGATCCCCGCCTAGCTGCTCCAGCCAGTAGACTTCCTGCTGCTTTATTCGCTCCTTCTGCGACTCGGATTGCTGCCACACAGCATAATCCTTGTACTGAATGTGCAGAGGCGGCAATTGCTCCCCGCCATACAAGGAGATAAACTCCCCTACCAGAACATCTGTCGAGATTCCGTCAGAGATAATATGATGCATATCGAACAGCAGAATGTGACGGCTTTGCTCCAGCTCGATTAATCCGACTCGCAGCAGCGGAGGACTCGTAAGGTCAAACGGCCGGACAAATTCGCGCACGAGTTCGTCGGCTTCCCCTTCGTTGGCTGCCTGCTTGTACTCCACCGCAAAATCCACCTGCGGGTATATCCGCTGCAAAGGCTCGCCGTCTACCAGCTCAAAACCGGTGCGCAGCGTCTCATGACGCGCAATCAGAGCCCGGAATGCCGCTTCGAAACGCGCCCCGTCGAGTACCCCTTCGAGCAGCATCGCTCCAGGCATGTTATAGCTCTGTTCAACCTCCGCCATCTGGCGTAAAATATACAGCCGTTTCTGCGCCGAAGACATCGGGTAATAATCGCTTTCTTCCGCCGCAGGAATGGAGACGTGCTCCGCTTGCTCCATCCGCTTGATCGCTTCGGCCATTTCCTCAACCGTCGCGTAGCGGAATACGTCCCGCAGCGGCAGCTCCACGTTCAGCTCCTTGTGAATTTTGCTGACCAGCGTGGTTGCCCGCAAGGAGTGACCCCCGAGGTCAAAGAAATTGGCTCGAACGCCAACCCGCTCGGCCCCGAGCACCTCCTGCCAGATGCCTGCCAGCTTCGCCTCCAGCGCTGTCCGTGGCGCCACATGCTCCACGCCGCTCTGTCCGCCTTCCGGCGCCGGCAGCGCCTTGCGGTCGATTTTGCCGTTCGCCGTGAGCGGCAGCCTCTCCAACTGCACAAAGTACGACGGGATCATGTACCCCGGCAGCTCCTGCGACAGCGCTGCTCTCAGCTCGCTTGCCTTCCGCTCATGGTCCGCCGTGTAGTACGCGCACAGGGCTTTCTCCCCGCCTGCGTCCTCTCGCACCACCACGACCGCTTCTCCTATGCCTTCTGCTTTCAGCAACTGCGACTCGATCTCCCCGATCTCGATCCGATACCCCCGGATTTTCGCCTGATGGTCGATCCGGCCAATAAAGTCCACGTTCCCGTCCGGCATCCAGCGTGCCAGATCACCCGTTCGGTACAACCGCTCCTTCGCTTCGAACGGGCTCGGCACAAACTTCTCCGCCGTCAGCTCCGGTTGATTCCAGTAGCCGCGGGCCACGCCCGCTCCCCCGATGCACAACTCGCCCAGCACGCCCACCGGCACCGGATTCAGATGCGCATCGACGATTGCAAACCGTGCGTTCAGCCACGCCTTGCCGATCGGCACGTTGCCTGCTTCCGGTAGCTGCTCCAATGGCTCCTCGTAGTAGCTCGAGTCAATCGCCGCTTCCGTCACGCCGTACGCGTTGATGATGCGGATCTGCTCGCCGTACCTCTCCTGCAGCTCGCGGTAATCCCCCACGCTGCAGCTGTCCGAGCTCGTAATCAGCAGTCGCATCGAGGGAAGCGACAGCTCCTGCTCGGTGATATACGCCATGAACGGTACGATGAGCGCCGGTGTCGATTCGAAGATCGTAATCTCGCATTCCCGTATCCAGCTGTACAGCCGGGCAGGGTCGATCCGGTCGTCCTTCGGACAAATGACCATCGTTCCCCCGTTGTACAGCGTCCGCGCTATATCCCCCACGAACACGTCGAAGGAGAAGCTCGCTAATTGCAGCAGCCGGACGGGGAACTCGTTCAGGCGGTATTCCCGGCGATAGCCATCTGCCGTATTCACCAAACTGCGGTGCTCAATCATGACGCCCTTCGGTCGCCCCGTTGTCCCCGACGTGTAGATGACATAGGCCAGATCACTCGGCTTGTTGACATGCGTCAAATTCATCCGACTCAGGTCGTTCGACGCGCCTTCGTTATAAAGCGCCTCATCATCCAAGCACAGCACGGTCTGCAACGTCTGCTCCTCCGCCAGCCACTCCCGCGTGCGCTCCTCCAGATGCGTCTGTGTCAGCAGCACTTCCGCTCCGCTATCCGCCAGCATAAAACGGATGCGGTCGGCCGGGTAATCCGGATCGAGCGGCACATAGGCGCCTC
Organism: Paenibacillus sp. KS-LC4; assembly: GCF_036894955.1. Lineage (NCBI taxonomy): Bacteria > Bacillati > Bacillota > Bacilli > Caryophanales > Paenibacillaceae > Paenibacillus > Paenibacillus sp. KS-LC4. Next base: position 5,071,584 of record NZ_CP145905.1, read on the forward strand.
CCGCCTTCCATACCGCCAGCGCCCCGACCAGCAGGTCCACTGACCGATCGGCCAAAATACCGACCAGCTGATCCGGCTTCACCCCTTGGGCTCGCAGGCTACGCGCCAGAACGTTCGAACGCTCGTTCAGCTCGCGGTACGTCAGCCGCGTCTCCTCGTACACCACCGCCGTCGCCTCTGGGCTTCGCTCCGCTTGCTCCTCAAACTGGTGATGGAAGGTTTTCTCCAGCAGCGGCGGCGCGGTCTCGGGATTGAATACGCGCTGAATTTGCTCCTGCTCCTCCGCCGTCAGCAGGCCTAACGACGCGATTGTCGCGCCCGGATCATTCACGATCGCGGCCACCACTTGCTCGAAGTGCTTCGCCAAACGCTCTGCCGTTTCTTGCTTGTACAACGCGGTTGCATATTCGAGGGCACATTCCAAACCGCCCTTGCCTTCCATAACGTCAAGGCTCAAGTCAAATTTCGCCATCCCGTAGTCACTCGGGAACGACGTCAAACGAAGCCCTTCGAGCGCAAATGCCTTGTTTTCAATATTTTGCAGCGAAAACATCGTTTCAAAGAGCGGACTACGGCTTAAGTCTCTGGTCAACTGCAATTGCTCCACCAGTTCCTCAAACGGATAATCCTGGTGCTCGTAGGCTCCCAAGGTCGTTTCCTTCACTTCCGCCAAATACGACAGGAAGGTTTTGTCTCCCACCGGGTTATTGCGCAGCGCCAGTGTATTGACGAACATCCCGATCAAAGGCTGCAGGTCGCCATGCGTCCTTCCCGCGATTGGCGTACCGACGACAATATCTTCCTGACCCGTATACTTTTGCAGCAGAATCGTATACGCCGCAAGCAACACCATGTACAGCGTCGCACCGTTTTCCGCCGCGATTCGCTTCAAGCCCTCGCTCTTCTCCGCATCCAGATGGAATTGCAGCGTATGCCCATCGTAGCGCTGCACGGCAGGACGCGCATAATCCGTCGGCAGCTCCAGCACCGGCAGTTCGCCGCTAAACTGGCTCAGCCAGTAGGCTCCCTGCTTGTTCAAACGCTCGCGCTGCGCTTCGGATTGCTGCCATACTGCGTAATCCTTGTACTGGATTCGCAGCTCAGGCAGCTCCTCGCCGCCATACAGGCGGGCGAATTCTTCGACGAGGACATCCGTAGATACGCCATCCGAAATAATATGATGCATGTCCACGAGCAGGATATGGCGCTCTTCCGCCAGCTGGATCAAGCCGATCCGCAGGAGCGGCGGCTTCTTCAGATCGAACGCACGGATGAAGGCCCGCACCTTCTGTTCCGCCTCTTCCTCCCTTGCCTCCATGTAAGCCACGGCAAAATCCACCTCAGGATATACCCGTTGTACCGGTTCGCCGTTAACGATCTCGAACCCGGTGCGCAGCGTCTCATGACGTGCGATCAGAGCGCGGAACACCGCTTCAAACCGTTCACGCGCAAGCGTCCCCTCCAGCAGCATCGCTCCCGGCATGTTGTAGCTTTGCTCCGCTCCTTCCAGCTGGTGCAAAATATAAAGCCGCTTCTGCGCCGACGATACCGGGTAATGCTCGCTTGCCTCCGTTCGAGGAATCGCTTCGTAGGCCTGCTGCGCCATCCCCTCGAGCACCTCCGCCATCTTCTCGACGGTAGCCGAGCGAAACACCTCTTTTAACGGCAGACTAACGTGCAATTCCTTGTGAATCCGGCCCACCAGCGTCGTCGCGCGCAGCGAGTGGCCGCCAAGCTCGAAGAAATGATCGTGAACGCCGACCCTTTCCACGCCAAGCACGTCCTGCCAGATGAGTGCCAGCTTCGCTTCCAGCGGCGTTCTTGGCGCCACATAGTCCATCCCCGTCTGCATGCTTTCCTCCGGGGACGGAAGCGCTCGGCGATCCACCTTCCCGTTGGTCGTCAGCGGCATCTGCTCCAGCTGTACAAAGTACGTCGGGATCATATAGCCCGGAAGCTCTTGCGACAGCGTGTTTCGTAGCTCGCTTGCCGCAAGCTGGCCGCCAGCTACGAAGTAGGCGCAGAGCTGCTTCTCCCCTTCGGCGGTTTCACGAACCACGACTGTCGCTTTCTCAATCGGCTCCACCTTGAGCAAATGCGATTCGATCTCGCCCAGCTCGATGCGGAAGCCGCGAATTTTCACCTGATCATCCATCCGGCCCACATACTCAATGGTGCCGTCTGGCAGCCATCTAGCTAGGTCGCCCGTTCGGTACATCCGCTCGCCTGGCGCAAACGGGTTGTCCGCAAACTTCTCCGCCGTCAGCTCTGGACGGTTCAAGTAGCCTCTGGCCAGTCCGTCGCCAGCCACACACAGCTCCCCGGCTACTCCAATCGGCTGCGGCTTGTTCTGTTCGTCGACGATGTAGATCGCTGTATTGCTGATCGGCTGCCCGATCGGAATCGTGATCGCATCCTCTTGCACTTCGTTCACATCGTGGCAGGTCGCAAATACCGTGCTCTCCGTCGGTCCATACACATGCTTGATTTTGCCCGGTCCAAGATGCTTAAGCGCTTTTCGCACATGGTTGACGGAAACCCGTTCTCCGCCGAACAAAACAGCACGAATGTAGCGCAGACAATCCGGTTTCATGTCTACGAGCACATTGAAAAATGCGGTGGTAATAAACATCACCGAAATTTGCTGCCGTTCGATCAGGCCAGCCAAGTTTCCTACATCCAGCATCGTTTCCTTGGGAACAAGAATCAGCCTGGCTCCATTTAATAGCGCTCCGAAAATATCGAACGTCGATCCGTCGAAGGAATAGCTTGATAATTGCAGCACGCTGTCCTTATCGGTCACGTTTATGTAGTTGGTGTTGCGCACAACACGAACGATGTTGCGATGGGTCGTCAAATTTCCCTTCGGCTTGCCGGTCGTGCCGGATGTATAAATGACATAGGTCAGATGCTCCGGCTCGTTGACATTTTCCAGATTGGAGCTATTATCGTCATAAGATGCTTCATCATCCAGCTCGATCCATGTACCGCCAAAGGATGCCCGTGTTTGCAAACCACGCTGAGCCAACAGCACCTGCACTCCCGAATCCTCCAGCATGTAGTGAATGCGCTCCTCTGGATACTCCGGATCAATCGGCACATAAGCCCCGCCAGCTTTCAAGATCGCCATAATTCCAACGATCATCTCCAGCGAGCGCTCTGCCATCAGACCGACAAGCTCGTCCGCCTGCACTCCGCTTGCGCGCAATGTCCGAGCCAGCCGGTTCGACCGTTCATTCAGCTCCCGGTAGGTCAAATGCTCCTGCTCATAAACGACCGCCACCGCTTCTGGGATTCGCTCCGCCTGCTCCTCAAACAACTGATGGAGCGTGCGTTCACGCGGGTACTCCGTGCTGGTTTCGTTGAAGGCGTGAAGCAATTGCTGCTTCTCAGATTCAAACAACATATCTACTTGACGAATTTCAAGCTCGGGCGAAGAGAGAACGATCGAATACAGCCGTTGCAGGTGGTCTAAAGCCTGAGTCATAAACGATGCATGATACAAATTCTCGTTATACTCAAGCTGGTAACGAACTAGGCCGTTCTCAATTGAGAACTGCAATGAAATATCTGTCATCACATGCTGACTGACATCAGCCGTGTGGATTTCCTTCAAAGAGACGAGGGTGTTGACTACAGGAACTCCGTCGATATATTCAAGCTCCAGCCGTTCTGTCATTTTTCGGAACGGTATGTTCTGATGCTTGATCGCTTCCGTCAATGAAAGCTTTACTTGGTTCAATAGAGCCTTAAAGGTTTGCTCCGCGCTGAATTTATCCTTGAGCATGACAACAGGGCTGATATGCCCCGCGGTTTCGTTCGACTTGCTGACAACCGGCATGCCGAGCAGGATATGCTGCTCGTTGGTATATTTGTAAAGGAGGCATTGCACTCCCGTTATTAGAACCATGTATGTAGCCAAGCCGGAGCCTTTGCTTAACTGAATAATCTGTTGCGATACATCCGCAGACAGCGCGCCAGCAATCGTCTGAATTTTCGCTGCAGCGTTATTTGGCGATTTGTTATAGGGTAGCTTCGTAGGTGTAACGTCTTCACCATCAAATTTTCCATTCCAAAAAAGGGCTTCCTTATCAAATGCCACTTTCATCGTCTCCTTCTCTACCCGAAAAAGTCTGGTTGTACCATGCTTACATTCGCCGTATGTGTGCGCTATGGCGTTTCGGCCATCACGCACACTTGCAGCAAATGAAAACTAAAAAGCAAAATCAATGAATTCTTCAAGGAGCTGCTCTTGCTCCGCACTACGTGTAAGCGAAATCGTGTTCAACAGAACGGAAGGCTGTTCACAAATCTGGCTAATAATCGTTAATAAATCCTCGGCGAAATGACGAATCATATTCGGGGTAAACAATTTCGTACAGTATTCGAATTGACCGCTAATCGTGCCATCCTTCTCTACTTTCAGTTCCAGAGTCAGATCGAATCTGGCGATCGTTTGATAGTGCATGAACGGTTCTACGGTCATCTCTCGGATCTCGTCAATACTTCGGTCTTCGGTGTTTTGCAGCACAAATACGGTGTCAAACAACGGATTGCGGCTTAATTCCCACGCAACCTGCACTTTTTCCAAAAGCTCCTCGAACGGATAATCCTGATGCTCATAGGCTTGGAGAGTCGTCTCCTTCATTTCCTCCAAATAGGACAGGAACGTCTTCTCTCCCGCCGGATAACTGCGGATGGCGAGCGTATTGACGAACATTCCGATCAGCGCCTCAACATCTGTATGCGTTCTTCCTGCAATCGGCGCGCCCACGATGATATCTTCCTGACCAGAGTATTTATGAAGCAAAACCGTATAAGCTGCCAACAACACCATGTATAAAGTTGACCCGGTTTCCTCGCAAATTCGCTTCAATCCTTCGCTTCTCTGATTGTCGATGACGATGCTCAGCACGGCTCCCTCAAAGCTGCGAATGACCGGTCTGGCGAAATCGGTCGGCAGTTCCAAGCGCGGCAGTTCGCCGCTCAAAACATTTGTCCAGTAAGCCTCCAGCTGTTTCATTCGTTCACGCTGCGCTGCGGACTGTTGCCATACGGCATAATCCTTATATTGAATCCGCAGAGGCGGCAACGTCTCCTCGCTGTACAAACGAACAAATTCATCTATTACAATGTTGATGGAAATGCCGTCGGAAATGATATGGTGCATATCAAACAACAGAATATGGCGTTTTTTCTCTATTTGAATCAGCCCTACCCTCAGTAAAGGAGGCTGCTCCAGATCAAAGGTACGGACAAATTGTCGTGCAATTTCCTCAGCTTCCTCTTCCGTTGCCTGCCTATACTCCACCGCAAAATCCACCTGCGGGTATATCCGCTGTACCGGCTCGCCGTCTACTAGCTCAAACCCGGTGCGCAGCGTCTCATGACGCGCAATCAGAGTGCGGAATGCCGTTTCGAAACGCGCCCGGTCGAGCGGCCCTGAAAGGAGCAGCGCTCCCGACATGTTATAGCTTTGTTCCGCTCCCTCCGTTTGCTGCAAAATATATAACCGTTTCTGCGCCGAAGACATCGGGTAATAATCGCTTTCTTCTGCCGTAGGAATGGAGACGTGCTCCGCTCGCTCCATCCGCTTGATCGCTTCGGCCATTTCCTCGACCGTCGCGTAGCGGAATACGTCCCGCAGCGGCAGCTCCACGTTCAGCTCCTTGTGAATTTTGCTGACCAGTGTGGTTGCCCGCAAGGAGTGACCCCCGAGGTCAAAGAAATTGGCTCGAACGCCAACCCGCTCAGCCCCGAGCACCTCCTGCCAGATGCCTGCCAGCTTCGCCTCCAGCGCTGTCCGTGGCGCCACATGCTCCACGCCGCTCTGTCCGCCTTCCGGCGCTGGCAGCGCCTTGCGGTCGATTTTGCCGTTCGCCGTGAGCGGCAGCCTCTCCAGCTGCACAAAGTACGACGGGATCATGTACCCCGGCAGCTCCTGCGACAGCGCTGCTCTCAGCTCGCTTGCCTTCCGCTCATGGTCCGCCGTGTAGTACGCGCACAGGGCTTTCTCCCCGCCTGCGTCCTCTCGCACCACCACGACCGCTTCTCCTATGCCTTCTGCTTTCAGCAGCTGCGACTCGATCTCCCCGATCTCGATCCGGTAGCCCCGGATTTTCGCCTGATGGTCGATCCGGCCGATAAAGTCCACGTTCCCGTCCGGCATCCAGCGTGCCAGATCACCCGTTCGGTACAACCGCTCCCTCGCTTCGAACGGGCTAGGCACAAACTTCTCCGCCGTCAGCTCCGGTTGATTCCAGTAGCCGCGGGCCACGCCCGCTCCTCCGATGCACAATTCCCCCAGCACGCCCACCGGCACCGGATTCAGATGCGCATCGACGATTGCAAACCGTGCGTTCAGCCACGCCTTGCCGATCGGCACATTGCCTGCTTCCGGCAGTTGCTCCAATGGCTCCTCGTAGTAGCTCGAGTCAATCGCCGCTTCCGTCACGCCGTACGCGTTGATGATGCGGATCTGCTCGCCGTACCTCTCCTGCAGCTCGCGGTAATCCCCCACGCTGCAGCTGTCCGAGCTCGTAATCAGCAGTCGCATCGAGGGAAGCGACAGCTCCTGCTCGGTGATATACGCCATGAACGGCACGATGAGCGCCGGTGTCGATTCGAAGATCGTAATCTCGCATTCCCGTATCCAGCTGTACAGCCGGGCAGGGTCGATCCGATCGTCCTTCGGACAAATGACTATCGTTCCCCCGTTGTACAGCGTCCGCGCTATATCCCCCACGAACACGTCGAAGGAGAAGCTCGCTAATTGCAGCAGCCGGACGGGGAACTCGTTCAGGCGGTATTCCCGGCGATAGCCATCCGCCGTATTCACCAAACTGCGGTGCTCAATCATGACGCCCTTCGGTCGCCCCGTTGTCCCCGACGTGTAGATGACATAGGCCAGATCACTCGGCTTGTTGACATGCGTCAAATTCATTCGGTTCGAATCGTTCGACGCGCCTTCGTTATAAAGCGCCTCGTCATCCAAGCACAGCACGGTCTGCAGCGTCTGCTCCTCCGCCAGCCACTCCCGCGTGCGCTCCTCCAGATGCGTCTGTGTCAGCAGCACTTCCGCTCCGCTATCCGCCAGCATAAAACGGATGCGGTCGGCCGGGTAATCCGGATCGAGCGGCACATAGGCGCCTCCCGCCTTCCATACCGCCAGCGCCCCGACCAGCAGGTCCACCGACCGATCGGCCAAAATGCCGACCAGCTGATCCGGCTTCACCCCTTGGGCTCGCAGGCTGCGCGCCAGAACGTTCGAACGATCGTTCAGCTCGCGGTACGTCAGCCGCGTCTTCTCGTACACCACCGCCGTCGCCTCCGGGCTTCGCTCCGCTTGCTCCTCAAACTGGTGATGGAAGGTTTTCTCCAGCAGCGGCGGCGCGGTCTCAGGATTGAATACGCGCTGAATTTGCTCCTGCTCCTCCGCCGTCAGCAGACCTAACGACGCGATTGTCGCGCCCGGATCATTCACGATCGCGGCGACCACTTGCTCGAAGTGCTTCGCTAACCGCTCTATCGTTTCTTGCTTGTACAATGCCGTTGCATATTCGAGGGCACATTCCAAACCGCCCTTGCCTTCCATAACGTCCAGACTCAGGTCAAATTTCGACACCAAATGGGCATTCGGATACAAAGCCAGTTGAAGGCCCTCAAGATGATAAGCTCTATTTTCCAAGCTTTGCAGCGAAAACATAGTGTCAAAGAGCGGATTCCGGCTCAAGTCGCGGGTCAGCTGCAATTGCTCCACCAGTTCCTCGAACGGATAATCCTGGTGCTCGTAGGCTCCCAAGGTCGTTTCCTTCACTTCCGCCAAATACGACAGGAAGGTTTTGTCCCCCACCGGGTTATTGCGCAGCGCCAGTGTATTGACGAACATCCCGATCAAAGGCTGCAGGTCGCCATGCGTCCTTCCCGCGATGGGCGTGCCGACAATAATATCTTCCTGACCCGTATACTTTTGCAGCAAAATCGTATACGCCGCAAGCAACACCATGTACAGCGTCGCACCGTTTTCCGCCGCGATTCGCTTCAAGCCCTCGCTCTTCTCCGCATCCAGATGGAATTGCAGCGTATGCCCATCGTAGCGCTGCACGGCAGGACGCGCATAATCTGTCGGCAGCTCCAGCACCGGCAGTTCGCCGCTAAACTGGCTCAGCCAGTAGGCTCCCTGCTTGTTCAAACGCTCGCGCTGCGCTTCGGATTGCTGCCATACTGCGTAATCCTTGTACTGGATTCGCAGCTCAGGCAGCTCCTCGCCTCCGTATAAGCGGACAAGCTCCTCCACTAAGATATCCACGGACACGCCGTCGGAGATAATATGATGCATATCCAGCAACAGGAGTTGGCTCTCTTTAGACAGCTCCAGCAAACCTGCACGCAATAATGGCGGCTGTCCCAGATCGAACGCTCGGGCAAAATGTCTCATCGCCTCCTGCGCTTCTTCATCACTTACTTTCCGATGCTCCAATATTAATTCCGCCTGCGGGTATATCCGCTGCACAGGTTCCCCATCCACCAGCACAAAGCCAGTGCGCAGCGTCTCATGACGCGCGATTAAAAGCCGGAAAGCTTCTTCAAGCCGCTCCCGGTCAAGTATGCCGTCAAGCTTCATAATCCCCGGCATGTTATAGCTTTGCTCTGCTCCATCCAACTGTTGCAAAATATAAAGCCGCTTTTGCGCTGACGATACCGGGTAATACTCCTTTTCTTCGGTGAGCGGTATAGAGGCATACAGCTTCTCTTCCATCCCGCCCATCTCCCGAGCCATTTCCTCAATGGTCGGAAGTCGGAATACGTCCCGCAGTGACAGATTGATGTTCATCTCTTCGTGGAGCTTGCTTGCCAACGCGGTCGCACGAAGGGAATGCCCGCCAAGATCGAAGAAATTGTCCTTCACTCCGATCCTTTCCGTTCCAAGCACCTCTTGCCAAATGCGCACGAGCTGCTCCTCCAGCGCTGTACGAGGCGCGATGTATTCCGCACCGGTATTCACGCTTCCCTCTGGCGCAGGCAGCGCCTTGCGGTCCGTCTTCCCGTTCGCCGTCAGCGGCATCTTCTCCAGCTGCACGAAGTACGACGGAATCATGTACCCCGGCATCTCCTGCAACAGCCTTCCTCTTAGCTCGCTCACCGTCAGCAGCTTGTCCGCTACTACGTACGCGCACAGCTGCTTCTCGCCGTTTTCATCCTCCCGCGCCATGACCATCGCTTCCCGCACGGACTCCACCTTCAACAGCTGCGCTTCCACTTCCCCAAGCTCGATTCGGTACCCGCGTATTTTCACTTGATGGTCGATCCGTCCCATGTATTCGATGTTGCCGTCCGGCAGCCATCTCGCCAAATCCCCTGATCGGTACATCCGCTCGCCTGGCGCAAACGGATCGTCCACGAATTTCTCCGCTGTCAGCTCGGGGCGGTTCAAGTAACCGCGCGCCAGACCTTCTCCGGCTACATACATCTCTCCTGCCACTCCCGCTGGCACGCATCGGCGCTTCCCATCCAGAACGTACACCTTCAGCGTCGGGATCGGTCTTCCGATATTGCTTCTTCCCTCGGCGATTTCCACCTCGGTAATTTCCTTGTAGGTCACGTGTACCGTCGTTTCGGTGATCCCGTACATATTGATCAGCTGCGTATTCGGGTACCTCTTCCTCCACGCCTTCAGCTGCTGCGGCGCCAGCGCCTCTCCTCCGAAGATCACCTTTCGAAGGCTCAGCGTTTGCCCGCTCTCCGCCAGCGCTTCGCGAAGCAGCTGGTAGAAATACGTCGGCGTCTGGTTCAGAATCGTCACGCCTCGCTCCTTCAGCAGCTGCAAAAACTGTCCCGGCTGCTTCGCCGTCATCGGCGGCACAATGACCAGCTTGCCTCCGTACAGCAGCGCTCCGTACATTTCCCACACCGAGAAGTCGAAGCAGAACGAATGGAACAAGGTCCATGTATCGGATGCGCCGAAGTCGAACTGGTTTTTGCTGTTGAACAGCAGCCGCACGACGTTTTTATGCTCGATCAAGGTGCCTTTCGGCTTGCCTGTCGTTCCCGAGGTATAGATCACGTAAGCCAAATCGTTCGGCTCGTTAACCGAGGCGAGGCTCGTGCTGTCCGCTGCGTAGGTCTGCTCGTCATCCAGCAGCAGGCAGACGCCCGCAAACGTCGCTTTGTCCCGCAAATGCGCTTGCAGCAGCAGCACGCCGACTCCCGAATCGTCCAGCATGTAGCGAATACGCTCCTCTGGATATTCCGGATCAATCGGCACATACGCCCCGCCCGCCTTCAAAATCGCGAGAATCCCGATCACCATGAAAGGAGAACGTTCAGCCATAATGCCCACCAGCTGATCCGCCCCTACGCCTTGACTGCGCAGAGTACGCGCCAGACGATTCGCCCGCTCATTCAGCTCGCGGTACGTCAGACGCTCGTCCTCGTACTCGACCGCGACCGCATCCGCATGACGCTCCGCCTGCTCCTCGAACAACGCCTGAATCGTCTTCTCTCTCGGGTAATCCGCTTCCGTATCGTTGAAGGCGGTGATCAGCCTGCGCTGCTCCTCTTCGCTTATAAGCGAAAGCTCGGAGATTTTCTGATATGGGCTGCGAATCATATGCTCCAAGACACAGTTGAATTGTTGAATGATCGCCTTCGCTTCCTGCTCGTCAAATAGCTGTGTGCGGTAATACAGATCAACAAAGAGCTTCCCATCATCTGTAAAATCCAGTACATGAATATCAAAGTCGTTAACCGAATCCTCGGTGTAATCTTGATTCCCATTTACAACCGCCTCATCCATACGAAAGAAGCTCAATGCTCGGTATTGTATCGACACGCCAAACAACCGCTGGACATCCTGATTGCGGTGAACCTCTCGCAAGTCCTGAATGATCTTATTGTACGGATAACGCTGATGACGCAGGATGGAGGCTTGTTCTTTGGCGACATTTTTTAGAAACGAAAGCAATTCCTGCTCAGGCTCTACCAGCATCCTCGTTGCGACCGTACTGACGAACATACCTACCGTTTCCTTTTCTTTCCTTGTCGTCCGGTTCGCATACAATGTTCCAATTGCCACATCCTGCTCGCTCGTTACCTTATGCATGTAAATATATAAAGCGCTCAAAAAGAAGGTAAAGATACTGATCTGATGCTCCTCGCAAAAAGCTTTTACGCCATGATGCAGCTCATCATTAAGCATCCATCTCTCAGCTCTTGCGTCCGTACCCATCGTTAGCGGATTGTATGACTTCAAGCTTATGGCTTCGGGCAAAGTGCCGAATTTTGCGAGCCAATAGTCCTTGTCCTTCTGATAGCGCTCGGATTGCTCGTAATCGTGCTCGACCTGAATAAAATCAATATAAGAGCTGTACTTACAAGGAGAGCTGTTGCCCCTTATGATATTGGAATAATGCTGCATGATTTCATTCGTGACCAAATTCATGGAGATGCCATCGGATACGATGTGATGCATCTTGAAATTGATCCACGTCTCCTCGTCCCCAATCCGTACCACAACGAACTCGTGCAGCTCGGATTCCAGCAGCTCAAGCGGAATCGACCGAAGCTCAAGCATCTTTTGCTCCGCCTGCTCCTTGCTCAAATCCATACATTCGAAATCCTTCTCCTCATAATCCCGAACGTATTGATAAGGAACTCCATTCTCCGTCTTCAATCGGATACGAAAAGAGTCGCTTTGCTCAATGACTTTGTTTATGGCTTGCTTCAAAGCGGTCACATGGATGCGGCCTGTTATTTTCACTATCGCAACGATCGTCGAGGTCGTTCGATTTGGATATAGCAATTCGGTATACCAAATCCGCTCCTGGGGTTGCGTTAATGGAAATAATGGAACATTGTTGTTTTTCATCGTCTCTCCCCTTGATAAATTCTTGATTGAACCTCCGAGGTACGCGCCGCCTAGCCAGACGCTCCGACGTTGTGCTATGTAAACGCCAAAATGATCGCTACAAGCCAGAGCGCTTGGCAAGAGCATCGCCGTCCATTCTTCCAAGCGGTGTTTATGTCAGCTGAGGCTGAAGTGAATTGATCAAGGTGCAGCATTCCGATACGACCCGCTTGAATATTTCGCATCCGGCAGCTAGCTCGTCCATGGAAATCGTAAGCGCAGGCATCAGCTTAACAACCATATCTTGACGTCCGGCTCGTTCGACAATGAGTCCAAGCTCATAGCATCGAGACACGATGGCTTTGGAGAGATGCTCATCCTGGCAAGCCGATACGTCGATGCCCCAAATCAATCCCATACCGCGCATCGTGATGAGTGGATTGATCGGCAAAATATGCTCCTTCAAGTATTGCTCAACAAACTGCGCTTTACGTTCCGTCTCTGCTTCCAACTGCGTCAATTCCCGCAGCTCAAGAGCCGCCGTCGCGCCAACGAACGCAAGCTGATTTCCCCGGAACGTCCCGTTATGTTCAGCCGGCTGCCAAACATCCAGTTCGGGCTTTAACAGCAGCAACGACATCGGCAGGCCATAACCGCTGATTGATTTGGAGAGCACGACCAGATCGGGAACAATCCCCGCCCGTTCGAAGGAGAAAAATGAACCTGTTCGTCCGCAGCCTACCTGGATATCGTCGACGATCAGCAATATATCGTGACGGTTGCAAAGCTCCCGAAGATCCTGCAGCCACTGGGTAGGCGCCGCATTTAAACCGCCCTCAGCTTGCATGGTTTCAAGGATGATAGCTGCCGGCTTGGCTATCCCCGAATGATCATCCGTTAATATCGCTTCCATGTAGCCGATTGTATCCAAGCTGTCGATAAAGCCCGTTGGGAATGGCATAAACGTAACATCATGAAGCGGCAATCCTCCCGCTTCGCGGTGGTATAGACTACTTGTAGCGGATAAGCTTCCAAGCGACATTCCATGAAACGAACCGATGAAAGCAAACACGCCCGTCCTTCCCTTCACTTTTCTTGCCAATTTCAGCGCCGCCTCTACCGCATTGGTTCCAGTAGGGCCGCAAAACTGTAGCTTGTAGTCGAGACCGCGCGGCTTCAGAATTTTGTCTGAGAACGTCTGCAAAAAGGTCTCCTTGGCGGAAGTGTACATATCCAGTCCGTGACTAAGGCCGTCCGATTGCAAATATTGGATGAGCTGTTGCTTGATAAAATCATTATTGTGCCCGTAATTTAGCGCTCCGGCTCCGGCGAAGAAATCGATAAACGCTTTGCCGGACTCGGCGTATAATACCGAGCCTTTCGCACGCACAAAAACATCGGGGAAAGAACGGCAATAAGATCTTACATTGGATTCCAGCATTTCGAATGTGGTTGTCATAAAAAAAATCCCTCCATAATTATGAAAATGTGCATAACAAAAAGACTTCCTTAATAGGCGGCGATGGACAGCAATGAGCGTGATTTCATCATTTTTATGCGACCGTTGGTTAACGTACAGCCTGACCGCTTGCAGCAACCCCCCTCAACTGAGGTGATAATTCGCGCAACACACTTCTGATGACCTCTTGTTCCTGTTGTTGGAGAAAAAAATGATTACCCTCCAGCATCTGAACTTGGAATGCACCATTTGTATGCTCTTGCCAAGCGTCAAGCGATTCAATACTTACGTCATGGTCCTGCAATCCGCCAAAAACCGAAATCGGACAAGGAAGCACTTCCCCCGGTCTGTATACATAGTTTTCAACGGCGGAAAAGTCAGCCCGCAATTGAGGCATTACAATTTCCATCAATTCATCATTCTGTAAAACTTCTTCAGGTGTGCCTTGCATGAGCTGAAGCTCTTTCTTAAACTGATCATCGGGCAATTTGTGTAGGGATTTTCTTGGATAAGGCAGGTGAGGCGCAGTTTTACCTGATACGAATAAGTGGAGTGGAGCCACATGATGCTTGAAGTGTAATTGACGAGCGGTTTCAAAGGCTATTAGCCCCCCCATGCTGTGGCCGAAAAATGCGAAGGGCGTATGTAAAAACGGTGTTATCTCCGAGACAAGCGAATGAACGATAGCCTCGACGGAATCCATCGGGTCCTCTAACATTCTGCTTTCTCGGCCTGGAAGCTGAACGGGACAAACTTGAATGTGAGTCGGCAATTCTCGCTTCCAGTTACTAAATACAGAGGCTCCGCCGCCGGCGTAAGGAAAACAAAATAAGCGGAGCTTTGCAAAAGAGCCGGCATGCGCATTCAAGAACCAGGAACTCTCTCGAACAGTCATCTCTCTATCACCCACATCATAGTATTTATGTGGCTACTATAACAAAAATATCAAAAATATACAATTTAAAAATTGTAAAAAGCGAGTAAAACAGACTAAATTAAACATTAAGAGACCGTAAAGGCGCATAACCATTGATTTTTATAGATATTGGGAGATTTCCCATAAGGTTCTTTAGTTCGTGAATCCTCACTGCCTAAAACACCCCATTTTCATCAAAAATCCATATAGGACAAGGCTTACGCCTGCACCACCTTGGTTCATTTCCTCCCATTTCAATTTTTGAAGCTTTTGGTTTTTACCATTTTGGAATTATTATAGATTTTTATGGTTATTACACCAAAAAACTCGATTTTTACTACCTACCTACAAATTAACGAGAAACTAGGCTGCAATCCGGAACCCGTTGAAGACGAAAACTTACCCTTTGTGCAGAGCTGTCTATCTACTACGCTTCTTGTATACATAATTCATTAAGCCTATTGACAGTACATACCAAACCCTTGTCTGTGACAACATGAAGGAGCACTCAAACGATTAGTCGGTGATGAGAAAGAGCCTACCGAAGAGCTATTGCAATTATCTGTTTACTATGAATTTGGGTTTCGCTTTCGGTTTTGTCATGTTCGTAGCGGAAAAGAAAAAGCCTGGCGCATTAACCGATAGCACGGCAATTGCGCAGGCTTAATCCTACATCAAAAACATATATAAGACCTATATTCCAAAACAGGCCGAAATACACTTGCGTCAGTACGACGAAATGTTTAGAGCCCAAATGCGACCAAAGGAGGAGTCGATTGCATGACTCCATCCATGCGCAAGGCTTGTTGATATGATCCTTCTTGTTGGGGCTCTGGCTTACGTTCAGCCTATCGTTTAGGCTTGCGGCTATACGCCATATTGCTCGATTTTGATTAAATTCGTCGTGCCGGACTGACCAACAGGCGCACCTGCCGTAATGACGACAAAATCGCCCTCAGCAAGCAGTCCCGTTTGCTCCGCATCCGCCATTGCAGCATGCAGCAGCTCGTCCGTCGTTCCTGTCTTCGTGCCCTTCACCGGAATAACGCCCCATAGCAGCGCTAGCAGCGGCAACATTTTCTCGTCGGAAGTAATCGCGATAACTGGCGATTGCGGGCGATATTTGGATACCATTCGCGCCGTAAAGCCGCTTTCCGTGCGCGTTAGAATCGCTTTCGCCTTCAGCTCAAGAGATGAGCTGACAACCGCTTGGCTAATGACTTCTGTAATCGTCGTTGAAGCAAGCTGACGGCGCTCTTGGAAGCCTGTGTAGTAGTCCAACTGAGACTCTGCTTTAAGCGCAATGGCTGCCATTGTCGCAACCGATTGGACCGGATATTTTCCTGCAGCCGTCTCGCCGGACAGCATGATCGCATCCGTTCCTTGCATAACCGCACCTGCAACGTCACTCACTTCAGCGCGTGAAGGACGAGGGTTTACTTGCATGGAATCCAGCATATGAGTCGCAACGATAACAGCTTTGCCAGCAACGTTACATTTATTGATCATGTCACGCTGCATAGAGGGAACATCCTGAACTGGAATCTCAACACCGAGGTCTCCACGGGCAACCATAATGCCATCCGATGCTGCAATGATCGCATCTAGGTTGACGACGCCCTCTTCATTTTCAATTTTCGAAATGATTTGAACATGGCCAGCACCGTGCGCCTGCAGCAGCTCGCGAATTTCCAAAATGTCCTCCGCTCTTCTTACGAAGGAAGGCGCGATAATATCAAT
Organism: Paenibacillus sp. KS-LC4; assembly: GCF_036894955.1. Classification (NCBI taxonomy): domain Bacteria; kingdom Bacillati; phylum Bacillota; class Bacilli; order Caryophanales; family Paenibacillaceae; genus Paenibacillus; species Paenibacillus sp. KS-LC4. Next base: position 5,087,544 of record NZ_CP145905.1, read on the forward strand.
ATTTTGTTGAATGCCGAAGTGGATATGGCGAATGTCGCGCTCCGTAACACCCGGCAGCGTCGTGCGGATACCCGGCAGGTTAACCCCTTTGCGCGGTTTGATCAGACCACCGTTTACGATCGTACAGTGCACTTCCGTCGCTTCCACCGATGCTACCTCAAGATCAATCAGACCATCGTCAAGCAAAATCGTATTGCCCGGCTTCACGACAAGCGGAAGCTCGCTGTAGTTAACATGAATGCGGCGGCCGTTGCCAAGCACGTCTTCCGTCGTCAGCGTCAGCGTTTCGCCAGCCACCAGCAGGTAAGAGGCTTCCTCCAGCTTGCCAATCCGCACCTCCGGCCCTTTAATATCCAGCAAAATCGGCACGATTGCATTTTCAGCAGCAGCCGCTTCGCGAATCCGCTCAATCCGCCCAGCATGATCCTCCAGTTCCCCGTGCGCCATATTCAGCCGCGCCACATTCATCCCTGATCGAATCATTTCCCTTAAAGTATCAACCGAATCACAAGCGGGTCCCATCGTACAAACAATTTTGGTTTTACGCATGAAGTCTCAATCCTCCTGAACATTTATACCCCTATTATAAACCTAGCCGTTTCAATCGACTACGAAATATAGTATTCTAAATGAAATATAGTACTATCAAAGCGTAAACGACTTTCGCCGTCCTTTGGCGGCAAAGCTTCCGTTTTGAGAACAGAAAATAAGCCGAATACATGAGTGAAACTTATCATTTCATATATTTTTTAAAAAGGAGGCTAACGCCCTAAATGCTGCAAGTAACAGACGTTCGGCAGGACCGGGGAATGGATTGGTTTTACGAAAAAAATACAACAAATACGAACGAAGCCGCGTTGATACTGGTGAGCTACGGGACCGTCGTCTATTGGATTGAAAACGAGAAGGTTATCGCCGAGAAAGGCGACCTGCTCTATATTCCGCCGAATCAAGCTTATTATGGCAAATGTGTGCCTACTGTTTTTCATGAGAAGTTTGTGGTTGCCATAACGCTGTCTGCCGCTCCCGTGTTGCCGCTGCTTCAGCGCCAGACATGGGTGAAATCCCGCATTGGCATGTACGATATGCTGCTAGCCAGAATGAAGCATTTGCATGCGGAATGGCTAGAGCAGGCTGAGTATGCGAATATAATCGCGCAGGCTGTCGTAACCGAATGGCTGGCGGTCTGGAACCGCGAATGGAACAAGGGGCCAGCGATGGCCGATACGAACCAGCAGGTAGAGCGCATGAAGCATTATATTTTCAACCATTACCGTGAAAAAATTACGAAGGAGGAGCTTGGCAGCTACATTCAGAAAAGCCCCAACTATGCCGCCACCCTCTTCCGCCGTGTTACGGGGCAGACGATCAGCACCTTCGTTCATGATACGCGGATGAAAAAAGCGATCTATCTACTCATCGACTCCATGCTGACGGTTGGTGAGGTTGCTGAATTCGTCGGCTATCGCGACGTTTCTTACTTCCAGCGGCTATTCAAGCGCTTTACTGGAAGGACGCCGACCTTTTATATGACAGAGCGCGCCAAGACCCAGCCGTGAATACGTGAATAACCCATTGAATATACCGAATAATCGTCCTTACTGGGCAAGGTGCGACCTATTTTTTCATCTTTAAGCACTGCACGCTTGTCCATTTAGCATTATAATAAGAAATGATGTAATCACTTACATGGAGGTTGATAAACGTATGAGTTCGATCCCTTTGCATAAACGCGGCATTGAAGCGAGCCAGCTCGTTCTCGGCTGCATGCGCTTTGGCGGCGGCTGGAACCGCAATCCGATTGAGGCCGAGCACTTTAAGGAAGGCCATGCAGCCGTCGACGCAGCGCTGGAAATTGGCATTAATATGTATGATCATGCAGATATCTATACGTTCGGCAAAGCCGAGCAGGTTTTCGGTCAAGTGCTGAAGGACCGTCCGGGCCTGCGCGAGCAAATCATTTTGCAATCCAAATGCGGCATTCGCCTGCAAGGCGGCGATGATGAGCCTCAGCGCTTTGACTTTTCGGAAAGTCATATTTTAAGCAGTGTTGATGGCATTTTGGAGCGGCTGCAAACGGAATATCTCGACATTTTGCTGCTGCATCGCCCTGACGCGCTTGTCGAGCCGGAGGAAGTGGCCAGCGCCATTGCGAAGCTTAAGGCTTCCGGCAAGGTTCGCGCATTTGGCGTTTCCAATATGAGCCAAGGACAGATTAAACTGCTTCGTGCCTATACGGACGAGCCGTTTATTGTCAATCAACTGGAGCTTAGCCTGCTCAAGCATGGATTTATTGATACAGGGATGCATGTCAATCAGCTCGCAGCACGCGATAATGTGTTCCCGGAGGGGACGCTGGAATATTGCCGAATGGAAAATATTCAGCTGCAATCGTGGGGCCCGCTCGCCCAAGGCATCTATTCTGGCGCTTCGCTGGGCGACAGCCCGGAATCGGTTGTGGCAACAGCCGCCCTCGTTGCTGAATTCGCCGAGCGTAAGGATACGACGCCGGAATCGATTGTGCTCGCATGGCTAATGAGACATCCGGCGAACATTCAGCCGGTTATCGGCTCAATCAATCCTAAGCGTATACTCGCCTGCAAAGATGCAAATACGCTGCGCCTGACACGTGAGGAATGGTACAGACTGTATAACTGCTCGCGCGGCAAAGCGCTGCCTTAAGGTTGATGAGGCTGTTGAGCACAATGATACTTCTACGTTTTTGCAAATAGCCCCACCGAAAAAATCCAAGAAGACAAGGCTTGCTCGACCAGCATGCAAAAAAAGCTTCCAGCCCCGCTTTTCGCGGCGCCGGAAGCTTTTTTCTTATTCGTTTCACAGTCATCTCTTCATTCATTGCTTATTCATGACGTGTTGACCAAATCGACTACAACGTGACTAGGCGTGACTGTTCCAGACTAATCATCAACTTAAACGCCAACAGCGCGGAAACGGTAAACCTTGCTTGCATAGTCATTATGGAATTGCGGAGACGCAAGCCCCGCATACAGCAGCTCGTCGCCGCCATACGTCTCGCCATTCTCTTCCCATACATAATCGCGGCTTGGATCAAGCCCTTTCAGTACGAAGCGGTCAAGAGGCGCATTCGGCTCCTGCAAGACGGATGTGTAGACAGCAAACGCCTCGCTCTTGTCTTTGGAAACGAACATCCAAGCCGCAATATTGCCTTCGAAAGGGCTGGACAGACGATAGAAATCGCCGAACTGTACGAGATGGCGGATTTCTTTATAGAGCGCAATCTGACCTTTCACCGTTTCCTTCTCATCGTCGGTGAACTTCGTCAAATCCAGCTCATAACCAAAGTTGCCGGAAAGCGCCACATTGCCGCGAGTCTCAAGCGGCGTATTGCGGCCGACCTGATGGTTAGGAATATCCGATACGTGGGAGCCCATTGAGCTAATCGGATAGACAAGGCTTGTGCCATATTGAATTTTCAGCCTAGACACGGCATCGGTATTATCGCTTGTCCAGGTTTGCGGCATGTAATACAGCATGCCCGGATCAAAGCGTCCGCCGCCGCCCGAGCAGCTTTCGAACAAAATATGCGGGAATGCAGACGTGATGCGCTCCAGCACCTCATAAAGACCAAGCATGTAACGATGGGCCGTCTCACGCTGACGCTCGGCTGGAAGCAGCGCTGAGCCGATCTCGGACATATTGCGGTTCATATCCCATTTTACATAAGTAATCGGCGCGCTAGCGAGAACATCCGAAATCGTTTTAACAATGTAATCGCGAACGTCGGCACGGGACAGATCCAATATGAGCTGATTGCGCGCCTCTGTACGGCGTCTTCCCTCGACATGCAGACACCAATCAGGATGAGCACGATACAGCTCGCTGTTCGGTGATACCATTTCCGGCTCGAACCATAGGCCGAACTGCATATCCAGCTTGCGAATACGCGCTACCAGATCATCAAGACCGCCCGGCAGCTTGTTTTTGTCAACGAACCAGTCGCCAAGCGACGAATTATCACTATTGCGCTGTCCAAACCAGCCATCATCAAGGACGAACAGCTCCATGCCTAGCTCCTTGCCAACCTTAGCTATATCCTCAATTTTATCCGCTGTAAAGTTAAAATAAGTAGCTTCCCAGTTATTGATCAAAATCGGCCTGCTCTCATCACGGAAGCTGCCGCGGCAAAGACGCGAGCGATAGAGATCATGGAAGCTGCGGGACATGCCGCCCAGCCCTTCGGAGGAATGAACGAGCACCGCCTCTGGCGTCTGGAATTGCTCGCCCGGCTCCAGTCTCCAATTGAAATCAAACGGATTGATACCGATAAACAATCTTGCGGTATGGTATTGATCAACCTCAACGCCGCCGACAAAGTTGCCGCTGTAGACGAGGTTTACACCGTACACATCGCCATGATCCTCTGTCGCCCCTTCGGACAACAGCGCGATAAATGGATTTTGCGCGTGGCTGCTGGCGCCGCGACGGCTTTCCACCGATTGCAGTCCCGGCTCAAGATGGCGGCGATGAATGTAACGCTCGCGTGCCCATGCACCAGACAGCTGAAGCATATCATAGTGGTCATTCGGCAAATCCAGGCTCATACTAAGCGCCCGCAGCAGCTGCAGCGTATTCTCTCCGCCATTAATGACACGAGCTGAGCGGGTAATCGCATTATACGATTCGAATACGGTATAGCTCAGTACGACACGCAGGCCAGAATAGCTGTCTGCAAGTGTCATTTCAAGGGTCTGTGCTTCATCCTCGCCCTCAACATAAACAGAAGGCAATCCTTCAAGCGCAGGCTTGCCTTTTATGATACGGTGGGAATCGTAACGCAGATCCGTTACCGTCGTTCCGTCAGCCAGCTGTACTTGATACGCAGGATAGCGGAAATCCGAGTTGCCGAATGCCGGATATTCCTGTGGCAGCGTGTCTAGCGATATTTTAAAATCATCCGCTTCCGTTGAAGGACTAAAAGAGCAGCGCTCCTTCAGCTCAAGCAGTCTTCCGAGCTGGCTTCCACGTACCCGCTTGCCCCAATACACATGTGCCGGATAAGCGCCTTTCACCAATCCGATTACATAGCTGGTTTCTTTCGATTGCAGATGAAAAAGCTGATTTTGTTCGTCAAAAATAATAGCCATTATTCGTTAGCCTCCTTATTATGTCCAGCTGTCCCGCTGCTTTCACGCGCCATTAGCGTCGTATTCATCATGACATGCAGCGGAACCTCGCGGCCCTCAATCCGTTCTAAAAGCAGCTGCACGGCTGTCTTGCCCATTTGCTCCGTATACGCCTTAACGCTCGTTAGCGGCGGCTGTATGAAAGCTGATACCTCAATGTCGTCGAAGCCAACAATCGCCATTTGTCCCGGCACCTCCACACCGTGCTCATGCAGCGCGTGAAGCGCACCGATTGCCATTGGATCGCTGCCGACAAAGCATGCCGTGGGACGCTCTTCCTGTCCTAGCAGCTTGTTCATCAGCTCATAGCCGCTGCCTGTTGTCCATTCCCCCGCAAGCACCCATTCCGGGCGCAAAATGCCTTGCGACTCCAGCAGGCGCTGCATATGCTTGCGCCGCGGCTCGTCGGCGGCTTGAACGACTCCTCCGCCAATATAGCCAATGCGGGTATGTCCAAGCTCCAGCAAATGCTCCATTACATCGTCAACCGCCTGCTCAAAATTCAAGTTGACCGTGTCATAATCCCGCAGCTTGCCCAGATGGTCAATCAAAACCACCTTGTGGCCCTCGTACAGCATTCGAACATCGCGCTGCGCTACACCGCCAACGACAATGAGGCCATCCAGCTGCGGATGAGGCTCCATAGTCCCACCAATGCGCCATACTTTAACGATGGCGATCCCCAATTCCTCACAGCGGCGTTCAACCCCTCTGCGAATCGACAGAAAGTAAGGATCAATATCCTCATGTTCAAGCGTAAAGCTCAGCAATAAGCCAATTTGCAGCTGTGAGCGCTGGCTTTCTTGCTTGAGCCGTTTTAGACGCGATGGCTTGTACTGCAACTTTTCCGCTATCGCGAATATGCGCGCACGCGTCTCTTCGCCAACAGCGAGCGTCATATCGTTGTTGAGCACACGCGACACCGTAGCGGCGGACACCTCCGCCATAGCCGCAATTTCTTTAATCGTTGCCATATCCTCCACCACATTCGTTTAGTTAATAAATTTACTAAATATCCTACGCTTTATTTTAGCAAATTTCTTAGAGCACGACAAGCCCGGTCTCGAGGAACGCAAAAAAGAGCCCTCCCTTGTACGGGAAGCTCCTGCTGGCTTTTCCTTATTTTACTCCTAACTGGCTTAACTTACTCATGTCCAATCTAAGGCTTACAAGCATTACGACACATGCTTATGGTAAAGCTCAATAAAACGCTCAGCCGTAACCGGAGGGCTATAAATATAGCCTTGCACCAAATCGCATTTATGCTCGCGAATAATTTGCAGCTCCTCGTCCGTTTCGACGCCTTCTGTCACAACCTTCATGTTCAGGTTATGGGCAATGACAACCAATGATTTAAAAATCATTTGCTTCTTGAAATCCGAGACAATATCATGAATAAACGATTTATCCAGCTTCAAATAATGCAGCGGAATGTTCTGCAAATAGCTAAGGGACGAATAGCCCGTTCCAAAATCATCCAGCGAAAGCCTAATGCCCAGTTGCTGCAGCTCGCGCAATATTTTCAGCGTGTGATCGGGATTATCCATAAATATCGTCTCCGTCAGCTCAAGCTCAATTTGCTCTGGCCTGACAGAGGCTTCCGTTATAATAGACTGGATCGTCTCCACAATATGCTTTTGTTGAAATTGCAGCATCGACATATTGACGCTGACCGTTAGCGCCGTGACGCCTTTCTGCTCCCACATTTTAATTTGTCTGCATGCCGTTCGCAGCACCCATTCCCCAAGCGGAATAATGAAGCCCGTCTTCTCGGCAAGCGGGATAAAATCAAGCGGCGAGATCATGCCAAACTCAGGATGGCTCCAACGTATCAAAGCTTCAGCCCCGTATATTTGTCCGGATTTCAAGTCCACCTTCGGCTGGTAATACAATACGAACTGCTCGCCTTCAAGAGCAGGGAACAGACCATTCTCCAGCTCCTGCTCCCGCTTTGAAACATCCTTCATTGATGGAGAGTACAGCCTGCTTGTATTGCGCTGCTTCTTGGCGACAAAAAGCGCTGTGTCTGCCTCCTTAACCATACGATCGCCGGTTTCCTCCGTCAGCTCGTGCTGCAAACTAATGCCAATACTTGCGGTTATGTAAAAAAGTCTGTCATTCAATCGTATAGGTTCAGCAATAGCAAACAAAATATCATCAGCTACAAGCAGCAGCGGATTCATATGATTCACGTCATTCAAAAGCACGACAAATTCATCTCCGCCAAAACGGAACACCTGCCCATTAGCACCAATGGTCTGTTTAAGGCGGTCTGCAAGCTGCTTGAGCAGTTGGTCGCCCATTGCATAATCGAGCGTATCGTTAATAACTTTAAAGCGATCCACATCAATATAAAGCAGCGCAGCCTGCTTGCTGCTGTAAGGCACGGTCTGTATTTGCTTAATATGACGCGTATAGCCATAACGATTGGGCAAGCCCGTTAGCAAATCATGAGTCGCTTGAAATTCAATCAGCTCCTCGCTCGCCTTGCGATGATCAATCATACGATTGAACTGATGCGCCATAAATTCAAATTCATCCTTCGTGTCAATGTCCAGCTTCTGATCCGTGTCGCCCTCCACTAGCGCTGAGGACACATGCACCACTTTGCGAATGTTCTGGAGCACGATTTTGCGAATGAGCCATATCATGAGCATCGTTGTGAAAATAAAAGCAACCAGAGAAATAATAACGGTGTTGCTTAAGCCTTTATAATAGTCCTTGAGCATATTGCCCTTCGGAATGATCGTTTCAAAATACCAGGTTTGATCCTTTATATGTATCGGGTTAAGCAGCCTCATTACAGTCCCGCTAATCCTCGGGTCAGAGGTATACATAATGGTCAGAGCCTGCTCCTTCAGCTCCTCTAAAGATTCGCCATCTGGCAGCGGCAAGTAGGGCTTGGATACCAATGCGCGATCCAGCCCATTTGCAAGATAGCTGTCTTCTGCCGTAATCATCGTCGTGTAGCCGCCCATAGGACGAATCTTCTCCACTTCCTGCTGCACCATGTCAAGCGAAATATCCGCTCCAACGACACCTAGAAAGTTGCCCGCATCATCCAAAATGGGATAAACAAACGACGAAATTAAAAGCCGCTCGCCGTTAATATCATAATAATAGGGCTCCAATAAAGCGAATTTCTTCGTCTTCTTAGGAATTTGGTAATAGTCCCCGTCGCCGATATGCTCATAGTTTTTATTCGGGTAAGCAACGATCCTGCCGCCTTGACGCACAATATAGGGAACAAAACGCCCCGTCTCATCATCGTAGCTGCTCTTATTGCGAAAATTCCCATCCCGATTATCGAACGCATTAGGCTCCCAAACCGTAAAAACACCAAGTATATAAGGCTGTTCCTTCACAAAATTTTCAATAAGCCTAATGGCCTCCGTGCGGTCAGCCATGTTATATTCCTTCATTTGCTGCAAGGATTTCTGTAGACTCTCAAGTCTAATTAAGGCATTATTAATGTCAATGGACATCTTGGTTATGTAAGCATTGGACTGGTTCTGAGCAACCAGTTCCCCTTGGCGCAAGCTAACGTCGTAAAGCTTCATTAATTGAATGGAAGCAAGTAAAGTGAAAGACAGGATCATGAGGGCTCCCAATGTAAAAATTAATTTATGCGCAATACCAACCCTCATTGTTTTCAAGTGCCTATCCTCCTCCAAATGAAGCTGCTTATAGAATCGACGAATTTTGCCAAATTATGATATAGTTCTAGTATACTTGACGCATTAAACCAAACACAACGCCAAATTAATTTAATATTTTAAATTGCCGCGACAAATTGCGACAATTATTGTCGAATCTCAAATGAACTGCTTTATTACCTGATAAAAAGCTGTTTTCCCGAAATTTCCGCTTGGCTGCTGCTGTGCAAAAATCTGTATTCCTCTGGTTCGTCTTCTGTATGACCGAAAGCTCCCTTACAAGAGATGGGAGCTTTCGCACTTTCCGGTTTTACTTCGGCGGGCTCAATCGAACCTGCTTTCTGCTAGGAAAAAACAGCTCTTTTAACGTCTCTTATCGTCTGCCGCGTCCTTGGAGCGTTGAAACTTGCGAATATCCTCGCGCAGCTCCTCGGCCGTTCTTCCTTCTGTTTCAAGGCCATACTCTTTCGCAGCTTGGCGCAGCATTTCCAGACGCTTAGCCCGATGCTCCGCTTTGAAGGCTTCCCACTTCGCTGGATCTTTTTCCTTCGCTGCCTTTAGCTCGCCCTTTAATTGCTCGGAGGTTTTGCCTTCAACAGCAATGCCGAAATATTCAGCCATATAACGAAGCTTGGCTAGACGATACTGCTCATGGCCCAGCGCGTGCTCGCGATGCTGCTTTTTGTGCTCATCGTGAAAATGGCCCTTGGCAGCCGGCAGCTTGTCAGTCTGCTGCTCCGCCTGCGGGCGGGCTGGCTCTGCGGCATAGGCTCCAGGAGCCATGATGGCTGCCGCAAGCAGGCATGCGGCTGCTGATCGCACTATTTTTGACTTGTTCATCCTTGGACACAGCCTTTCTTCTGAGCATAAGCGAAGAAATAAATGTCTATTTCAGACGCCTTTCATCGCCATGCCTAAGTTCATGATGCTAGGGGGCGAATTTCACTTCAACCCCTTACTTGGTTATTTTGCCCATCAGCAATTTAACATAATCATGAGAATGGCAGAAGCAGCCAAGGTGAAACGGCTATCGCCGTCCTTTAGCGGCGCGGCTCGTTTCATTCCGAGAAATATAAGCCCATTTATAAGTGCAAAACTTATAATTGGGCTTATATTTATAAAAAAAACGCCAGAGCCTCTGCTCTGACGTCCGACATTTTTGCTATTGGCTGGCAGGATTGCTTTGTGCCCCAGATGAAGCGCCGTTCTCCAGCTGCGAAAGCTCGGCAATCAGCTCTTCCCGGGAAAAATGCTCGCCAATAAACACGGCTACATCATTAACTTTCCCCTGCGGTGTTATTTTCATAAAATCGCTTTCCCCATACGCATATTGAAACAAAAAACGGCTCGCCGTATCCGTGAACGTTACGATGCCCTTCGCCCGGTACACATGCTCCGGTAAATGGTTCAGCAGCGCCTCAAACTGGACGCTGTCAACAGGCCCCTGTAAATAATGGGTCAGCGCCATTACATGGTCATGCGAATGATGATGCGCGTGCAGCTCCTCCTGCTCCTGCGAATGATGGTGATGAATATGAGCTTCATCATGCTTATGGGAGCAGCCTGGGCCACAGGCATGTGCAGACTCTACGTGCTCTTGATTGGCAGGAGGCAGCGAAGCGGAAGAGCTTGCAGCAGCCGCTTGCTGGGTATCCAGCCAAGACCACTCGTCTATGATGCAGCGCATCGTCGCAACGATTTGTGCGTGGGCGTTCAGCTCCCGCAGCGCCTGCTGCGCTTCAACCAGTTGCTCCGGATCCAGCTTGTCCACCTTATTGAGCAATAAAAAGCTCGCGCAGCGAATTTGATCCTGCATCAGCTTAAGCGTGCGTCCTTTGCCGGCACGAGTTCGCTTTAACAGCTCGGGGCCATCTACGACCGTAATAACCGCTCTCAGGTCAATGCGCATATACATGGCCGCCTCGGTCACGCCGTCCAAAATCTCCATCGGATTCGCCGCGCCCGTCGATTCAATGACGATAATATCAGGCTGATGCTCATCCATCAGCAGCTTCATCTCCAGGCTCAAGTCACCGCGAATCGTGCAGCAAATACAGCCGCCCAGCAGCTCGGCCATCGGCACCTCGTCCCCGACCTCTTGCCCATCCAAATTAATATCGCCCAGCTCATTCATAATGACGGCTGCTTTCTTACCCTCAGTCTGCCAGTAATCGAGCATACGCTTCAACAGCGTCGTCTTGCCGCTGCCGAGAAACCCGGTCAGCAAATAGACGGGCACTGGTGGTTTGCTATTTTCCATCTTCAAAACTCCCGTATCCATTATCGTCCTTCTACATAAGCTTTATTATATCGTAATTGTTACGTTGTCGCACCATAAATACGGCCCCAGCTATGTAAAAGCCCGGAGCGCGGGATGCTCCGGGACGATTAAACCTATTTCATGGTTATGCATGCTCTGGAAATGATGCAAAACCTTATAAAGTTAAGTGACCTGCCTTCAGGCATCCATAATCATTCATTAGATGAAAGCACGAGTGATGATAACGAGTAGAATGAAAAGGACGAGGATCGCCCCTACGTTAGTGAAAAGACCACCGCCGTGGCCGTAGCCTGCACCTGCTAAATTGTAGCTCATTTGTTCAACTCCTTTTTGTTCAGATATACGTTCCTGCGACCCAGCGCCTAGCCCGGCACCGAGCCGCCTGATCCTATAACTGGACTATAGCCAGCAAGCGCGAGTAATAATAACAAGCAGGATGAAAAGCACGAGAATCGATCCTACGCTTGTGAAAGCTCCGCCTACACCGTAAGGGGCACAGCCAGTTCCAGCGTTTGCCACATTGTAGCTCATTTGTCCATCTCCTTTTGTTGAAGTACACAGTATCCTATGGACGAAATGGCGAAACGGTATAGGCACTTGCAAGAAATGTGCGTTTGCCCTGCTGGCTGCGAGCTTGCTGGCTTTAGGAGTCTTTTATGCAAAAACCTTGTCAAATCCGGCCTTTGAGCGGCTTAGCAGCTCATCCGGCGTTTCCTCAGGAGCAGTCTGGGTCAATATCTCCTGTACAACTGGCCCCTTGTAGCCGATGTCTGCGAGCGCAGCGAGAAAGCCTTTCAGGTCAACAACCCCTTCGCCCGGGTAGAGACGGTCATTGTCCAACAGCTCAGCAACAGGCAGATCACGTGCGTCATTGATGTGGACATGCACGACCTGATCAGCTCTGAGGCCCCGCAAATGCTCCGGCGTAAAGCCCGTCGTATGGCAATGATAAGCGTCTACCAGCAAGCCGACATTTGGCCGATTAATCGCCGAGATAAGGGCAAGCGTCTCCTGGGCCGTCCATATAAAAGGATTCGCCCATGCTGTCCGCAAATGATGCGGCCCCACAAACTCCAGCGCAAACCGAATGCCATATGCGTCCAAAATGTCGGCAATTAGCCGCAAACGGGATACCGCAAGCGCTGTGAACAGGGCCGATTTGTAGTCCGTCGAAGGTAAAATATACGTACAGCAGGCTGTACCTCCCAATTGTGCAGCCGCAGCCGCATGCAGCGGAAGCTGCTTCAGACCTTCCCGAAACTGCTCATCCGTGCCGCGCCATTCCACATTCAGCCCTATTGCACCTAAAGTCACCTGATGGTCAGACAGCAGCTTTGCCGCTCCTTGCTCTCCATGCTTGTCTACAAGCGCCTTGGCATCTAGATCAACGACATTAAAGCCATATGCTGCCGCTTTTGCAATCAGCTGTTCATCTGTAATAGCGCCTAATCCCGACTTGCTTAATCCTCTAATCATTCCCCTACACCTCTTCCCAGTTAAATAGCACGCCTAAATATTCATCCTTCTTATTGCGTAAGCCTTCATAAGCAGCAGGTGCATCAGCAGGGCTCATCATATGACTGATGAGCGGTTCGATCTTCAGCTTGCCATCCTGCATCAGGCGGAATACGACCTCAGAATTACGAACAAGGGAATGCTTCACGAAAGCTTCCGGCGTTAGCGGATAACGCCATTCATGTGCTCCCTTGAACGTCACGCAGCCGCGTCCATTCAAATGAATGCTGTTGAGCAAATCGGTTACATTGCTTTGCAGCTCTCCCCTAGGGCTGCCAAGCAGTATCGCTTCCCCATATTGGCCGACAAGCGCTACATTGTCCAATATCACCTGCGGCACCCCAGTCGCCTCAATAAGCGTAGATACCCCTTTGCCGCCCGTCAACTCCATAACCTGCTTATACGAATCCGCCCCTGCCTCAATGGCGTGCTGAATGCCGCAGCTTTGGGCGAGATCCCTGCGTTTTGTGGCCAAATCCATGCCAATAACCGAAGCGCCTTGAAGCCCGGCCAGCTGCGCAGCCATATTGCCGATGAGGCCAAGGCCTGTCACTGCAACATAATCGCCAAGCTCAATGGACGATACTCGCGTGCTTGTCATCGCTACCGTAGCCATTCGCGTGAATGGCGCCCACGCTAGTGGCAGGCTGTCCGGCACTTTAAGAAATACACCGCTTGTCGTTGTCAGCTCATAGCGGGAATGCTTCCCGTAATGAAACACCCTATCGCCAATTTGGAAGCCCTCAGCAGCCTCTGGTCCCATAGCCACAATTTCACTTGCTGCCGCATAGCCCGGCACAGACGGCATCGTGAACCAGCCTTCGCCCCCGGAAAGACACGCAAGCTCCGTGCCGGGGCTAATGAGCGTATAATGCTTTTTCACCAGCACCTGATTGCCTGTAAGCTCTGGAACCTGGGCTTGCAGCTCCTCCTGCTTCACTTCTACTTTCCATGGGGCTGTAAACTCAATTTGCGTATTTTTCATGAGATGCACTCTCCCGTTATGTAGTGGTTGGAGGACTACCGCTTATGACGCTCCGAATAGGACTGGAGGCTTCGGCCTTGAATTGGCTGGGCGTCAAGCCCGCCTCCCGTTTAAATATGCGGCTAAAATGATGAATGCTCGAAAGCCCACTGCCCGTCGCTATCTCAGTCAACGTCTCCTTGCCCGCCATAATCCTTTTTTTGGCATGCTCCATGCGCACATATGTCAAATACTTATGAAGCGTGACACCCGTCTGCTCTTTAAACAAGCTGGACAAATAGCCCGGCGACAGCCCCGACTGCTCGCTTATGCGGTCATTGTCCAGTTCAGGATCGGCATAATGCTGTTGGATAAAGTCAATACATTGCTGAATCGGCGCCCATGCTTTCGCCTGCTGGCCTTCCTGACGCTTTTGCCCGCTTTGATTACGCAGAAAAAGCACCAGCAGTTGCAGCGCAATTGCCTTAAGCTCCAGCTCGCTAGTTGCTCCGCCTTCAATGAATCTTTTTCGCATAATGGGAAAAAGCTTTTTCAGCTCCATGCGGTCTGACCCGCCGATGGCGGAAACGGGATGCAAGCCTTGCAGCAATTGCTCGCGCTGCGGAACGATCAATTGCTCGCCGCTCGCAATGCCAATCGACTGCCAGCGTCCCCGCGCCTCATCCTGATATAAATCAAAATGGAAAATATACTGAATCAGCGGCTCGCTGGATGTGGAGCGAATGAAATGCGTCATCAGCGGCGGCATAACGATCGCATCTCCTTCCTTCAGCTGATAGCGCACGCCATTTAGTATAAAATCGGCCTTGCCCTGCTCGATAAACGTAAACACATGGTCATAGTCCAGCCACTCGCCCGATAGCTCGGCGGATTTGGTGGTTTTAACAAAACGTACGAATGGAGATATGTTCTTTAATACTGCCGCCGAAAATGCCATCCGCTCGCCTCTCCTCCTGCAAAAATAGATTATAAGCTTTAGTTTAACATGAAGGAGACAATCGTTGGAGCGATAGATCGTTTCGCTATAATGGACTTGTTCGCAAAATAGGCTGCTTCCATATCGTTTTATTTTAACGTAATAACGCTTCCATTTCTTTAGTGGAAAGTATGACTATTTAACAAAAACTACGATATATTTTTCACAAGGATGGGGTAGGAAAATCGGATTTTCTGGTGAATATAGTTCAACTGAGGAGCGTGCACGTTTACACTTAAATGAAAGGAGGGTCACCCTAATCATGTCTCTGTTCTATTATATGGCATCAAGCCATGAGCTTCCAACAGGCTCGTTCGGGATGAAATGTACGACGATGACGCTAATCGACTACGTCACTCACGTGAATCCAGAGGCTAAAAATCATGGACATATGAAAACATTGCTGGAAAGCGACCCGAAGGGGGAACGGTTGATGGAAAATTATGAGACAAACGAGGATGCCGCAGGGCTATATGTACGCGGGCCTATGCAGGATCAAGAAACCTCGCTCATATTCCGTTTTCCCTATGTGTACGAAGTCCACCCCGATGGCGGCTCGTTCGAGATGAATGAGGAGATCAAGAATGCCTCTCCTACCGCTTATACATGCGGCAAAAAATGCTTAACGGAGCTGTTCCATTACCTTGACCGCAATCTGAGAAATGGCGAGGAAATCGAGCTTTTCTCCTGCTGGACGGATGGATTGGAGCGTTTTACGGAAAAGGAAGTACAGAGGCTTGAGCCTGATCTGATACTGGAAATAGCTGAATTGCTCCAGGCAGAGGCGTTCGAATGGAAGAGGCAGCAGTACATCGTCGTTAAAAAATAATCTTGCGACAAGCGCCGAAATGGAGAGCTTCTGGTGCGTAACGCAAAAGCGCGTCGGAGTCATGGCTTCTCTCCATTTCTTTGTGCATATTCTGTCCATGAATCGGTAGTGCGGTTCGCTGTATGACTGGATGAATGAATGGACGGTAAGCCTTATGCGGCTTATTGCTCTTTTTGTCCGCTAGCCTTGCGAAGCTCGTTGGCAAGACGGTGCGCTTCTTGCATGCCGGCTGTGTCGCCTTTTTGCTTGCAGGCTGCCCAAGCGGGCTGCAAATAACGTTTAATAAGAGCGTTGGCATCCTCGGCTTTCATCATATAGGATTCCTCCTTCGTAATAATGGCCATTGCGGCCGTAATCTGTGCTGCTGTTGGCCGGATGCCAGCTCGAAGCTGAGCGGTAGATAGGCCGAATGTCATCTCAAAATGGGGGTAATCCTTGAACGAGGTCCAGTCCCCTCCCCATGCAAAACCAAGCCGCTTTGCTTCATCTACTACCTCGGCCCAATCTGCTATCTGGTTAACGTTGCCGTCGCGTTTCGTGTCCCAAAATACCTGCTTCCCGTCCGGGGACAGCAGAGCAAAATCTATCGCCACACCAAAATTATGGTAGCTGTAGCCGCCTCTGGCGTTCGTGACAATGCTGCCCGCCGCCGTTCGGCCTTGCGCGTAGAGCTTGTCCTGCTCCGCTGCTGAACGATATCCCTGAGTTATTACAATCAATACACCGCGAGCATAGCAGTGCTCTATCAGTCGCTCTGTGGCTGTGGCGACTACTGGAATCAAATTTTCCAGTCGAGCAATCGATTTATTCTTTACCTGATTCAATGTTAGCATCTGTATCGTCTCCTTCCCGTTGTGCAGTTCTATCCACTTTCGCTTTTAATTCACTCTCAATAAGCTTCAGAATAGCAGCTGGAATCCACTTGCCCCACCCTGCCCGAAAAGCATTGGCCGTTAAAGACTGCCAGCTATGATAAATGAGCCCAATTGTAATTGCGTAGAAAAATGGACCCGGCATGTTCAGGGCCAAGTCTATCAAATTTGCCAGCGCGGGCAGCACGAGTAGAAATAGCGTTCGCGGTGCACCTCTCCGTAAGCCGTAGTCAGAAGAATAGGTTCCATCCTTGTGAGCTGCAGCAATCCCCGTGATCCAATCAAGGGAAATAGCCGTAATGAGCAGCACAATCGGAATGAACCTATCCGTACCATAAATTAATGCTACCCACGGTGCTAGAAAAGCGCCTATAGCTGTAAAAATCGCCTTGTCTGGTGTCAAATCTACCGAAAATATCTGTTTAAACATGCTTCTCCTCCTCTCTTTGCTTGTACAAATGAGCTGTCCAATAAGTTCCTAAATTTAATAGCGGCATGGCGGATGTCCTTCTTGTAATGACATATCTTTTCGTTTATTTAGTTACCATAAGGAATGAGAAAATCAAAACGTCAAAACTCGTCGCTTCCGCTCGAACTGACGCCCGCTTAAAGATTAACATCCGATATTTTAATTTGGGGTAAGGCAGCCGGTCTTCGCTGTGCTGCCCTTTTACTTTAAACAAAAGTGTCCGGCTTGCTGACGAATCGGCTATCAATAATAGTGGACTGATTTTATAACCGACTGTTCGAATAGTCCCGCTACCCATCGTTGTTGCACCGTCGTGAAACGGGTGGAGCGTAGGCATTTTAGGCGCGCCGCCCCACCGCTTATGCTTCTAATTAAGGCACACCAAATTAACGAGGCTCCCATCCTCGCCGACTATCCAACCGGAATGTATTTCTAGCCTTTGAATATTAGGCATTAGTACACCTCCTATTGTCCAATGATGATATATTTAAATGTCGTGTCCGAAAACCACGAAGGCAAACATATATAGCTTGATGTAAAATCGTTTAGATTAGCGTGTTTAGAAAAATCCGTTCTTGTTGCATTATTTTGTCTTGATCTGATTGGATAACCTGAAATCGTATCCGGGACTAGTTCCTCACAATAAAGTGTGTAACCTCCATAAAACGCATTGTTCATAAGCAACACGATTCTTGGCGTTACGTTATGGCCTGTTATCTCGACAATATACCCACCATCACTGCCTCCGCCATATGAGGGGAATCTATTTGATGTAGTTATCGAGCCATTAGTCACCGTTCCTGCTACAATTTTATACCCGACTGGCATAGTTCCTAGTAAACCAAAAATGTCCACGCCTTGCCGGATGTTAGTAGCTATAAAATCAGGGTCATAGATCAAAACCGTTCCAAATCCTGCGCCATTAAGCCCCGTTGTGTAAAATCCGGTTTTAGGCTCTATAACCAAATTTCCCATTGAATCAACTTTGATCGATTGTGCTAGGGTATACCCCTCGCCAAGCGCTGCCCTTGAGTAATTCGGCATTGTTCCTGTAACCAAACCCGATTCCGTCCCTATCGTCTTTCCTGCTAACACCTCGGCAGCGACAGCTGTCCCATACTCACCCCCTTCACCCTGTAATGTAAAAGCCGAGCCATTATAAACGAGCGTGTAGATTGAGCCTGCTTTAAGTAATCCCGCTGTTGGGGCACTGCCAGAAGGCTTGAGAATTCCTTTTGCACCCAGTCCATTAATATTAAGTGTTGGATTTGCCCCACTAGCTGCATGCAGCTTAATTGTGACACGTAAGCCTTCCGTGAGAGCCGCCACTAGCCCTATTGCCGCTGTATATGCTGATCCTGTTCCGCTTGTTGTACCATATCCAAAGGTTTGAACCGTATCCAACCGCGCAATATCATCCGCAGCAACAGGTGGAGCCACCTTTCCTCGACCGCTAGCATCCCTCAAAATCGTCCGATTAGCAGTAGCTGCCGCATCCGGCCTCATACTAATCCAATTCGGTGTAAAAGCTACATCAGCCGTCGTAGCAATAGCTCCCGTATCAAAATACTCAACTGAAGCTGACGTATGATTAAATCGAATACCCCTCGCACCTAAACTTGCATGAGTATTACTATAACGGTATTCATTGTTATTTGCCGTATAGCAGTTTTGTGCAAAAAGAGCATATCCCGTACTATTCGCACTCATATCAGCCCAAGACCCTGCACTGATCTCGCGCGCAGCTGTCTCGACGAATAACGCCCCTGTCATTTTGCCGCCGGATTTATCCAGCTTCTTCGTATGCAGCTCCCCAATCGCCCCAGCCGCATCCTTCGCTTCCGTCGGCACACTCTCCATATCACCAAGCTCAGCCTTCGCCTCATTCACTTCCTGACCCAGCTCATTCATATCCGTCTCGGTCACAATATCATTAAATTTCCAATCTGTTTTAGCCATGTGTATATTACTCCTCCTTCACAAAAATCGTTTGAATCATGAGTGTATCTGATGCAATCGGCAGGTTTACAGCGTTGTCGCTGACGGTTCCGGCTGCATTTTTCAATTCAATGCGAGTGACGGTAGCGACCGCGCCATCCGGAATCAAATAATTCAGGCTAAGTACGCCTTCGCTGACCGACTTCACTATAAAATCCGTAATCTCATAAGCCCCGCTATTGAGTACAACCTTCGTAATTTGCGAATCAATAAACTCCGCAACCTGCTGCTTAAACGTTGGCGTAATCACTTCACAATCACCTCTGCTTCCCTATCTGTAAATGGTGTAACGCCGAGCCTCCAGCCGCCAAGTCTAGTATTCCGCACGAGCGGAACGCCAACAATTCTCTCTTCCAGCACAACGCCATTCATAATCGCTGTCTGCTGCCGATACATAATATTGGCAGGCTTAATCGCAGAAACGGTGCGCTCCACCTCTTTAAAAATATTAGCGTCGTCAATTGCTGCTGTTACCGTCAATATGAAGCTTTGCACATCAACACTGGCAACTCCGCGTCCTTCTCCTACGAGAAAATCCAACCGCTCCTGCAAATATCGCATCGTAAAAGGAGGCTTGGTCGAATAACGATTGACGATCCGTCTCCGGCGAAAATCAATGCTCTCCACATTCGGATCGGCCTGAATGCCCAGCAACCGCTCTCTGCGCTTAATAGCAGGTAGGCTCGCCGTCATGACGAACCCATCATCCAGTTGCTGCAACTGTGCCTGCTCCAGCAGCTCCAGCTCTACATCTTCCGTAGCGGCGAGCTTGATAAACTCTCTTATGTCCGCATACAGCTCCGGCCAATAGGATGAAACCGGCTTAGTCATGTACAACCACCGCCCCCAATAACGGGATTTCATCCTCAGCCAAAGCTAAGTTGGCAGCAGCTCCGTTAAGCGTTGTGCCAAATACATCTACAACCCCTGAAACGGTCAAAAGCCGCGCCTCGATTTGAGCAATGCGAACGGTAAGCTCCTGCAAGTTCATCCACTCTTGGCGCAGCTCCAGCAAATACGCAGAGATTTTATCCTCAATATCGCTTTGAACCTGTCCTATCGTCCTACCTTCCGCAAGCATGATGGTGGTTTCCACAGCCACCTGCACCGCGTCGACACCAGTTACCGTTACCTCATGTCCAATAGGAGCCATTCCAAGCCCAAGTCCACTGTTGATGGTTGGATCGACAGCTGTCTGAACAAGCTCAAGGAGCGTCTCCGCTGGCTTTGTCCAATCCGCAGCAATTACGGTGCATTTGACCGTGCCGCCACCGTTCCAAACCGGGAAAATCTTCGCCCCGCCTACGCCGTCAATTGAGCTGATCATTTGCTTGTAATCGGCTATATTACCGCCAAACGCCGGCTCATTCACAACGCTGTAATACCTTGCCCGCAAAGCCTCATCCGTTTCCGCTTCCTCGCCAGGCACCAAAATTTGCGTTAGCTCGGCGCGCGCCAATCCATCAACATAAGCAAGCGGCAGCAGCGTTCCGTATTTCTGATTGCCAACAACGCCTGCTGTCTCGCAGGTCAAGGTGAAAAGTCCCGTTCCGATTTTCCCCGTCACCGTATACCTCAGATCATCAATGGCAAACCGGCTCTGCAAAGGCACATCTACAAGCTGACCATTGCTGCCGAAAAACTCCCCTTGCCGCTGGGCGAAGGTCGCTGGCTGCCTTTCCACACCAAACTCAGCCGTGCGCCGCTCCAGCCACTCGCCCGTAGCCGTATCCGCGAACAGCAATGTCTGATTCACATCAAGCTGCGCATACATTTCTGACAGCTCGGCAGCCGCTGGCGCCAAGGCATCATAAATAACGCTGCCCTCCCGCTTATCTACATCATCTGAAACCCGCTCCAGCATACGCTGTAAAATAAAGCTGTACGTAAATGCCTCATACACGGGCCATCACCTCCTCTTTAAAGCTTCCTTCATCGGTTACTACCGTAAAACTCACCGCTGCCTTGTCCCCCTCAACCGTCAGTTCAAAATCGGTCACTTCTGCTATGCGATCATCCGCCAGCAGCGCTTCAGTAACGCGCCGCTTGAGCTCGGATCGCACATAGAGATGAGAGGATTCATTCAATAAATCCAGCTCGGAGCCATAATCAAAGCTATAGATAAAAAAGCGATATCGCTCCGTTTGCAAAATTTTGAAAACAGCCTGCTTAATTGCACTGAGGCCATCGGTCATGCCGGACATACGCTTATTGGCAAAATCGATATAATACGTCCGGCTAGGCTCAATCGCCGTTTCGGTCTCCAGCTCGCCAATTACTGCACCTTGTGGAATCATGCGCTCACCCGATCCAGCACGACAAACTGTTGTCCGCCTTGAATCCGAAGCAGCAGCACAATATCATTCACTTCCAAAGCGCGGCGAATCCGCTGCACATCGCTCACGCCTTCCGGAATAATTAAAAAATCCTCCGAAAGCGTGAAACGTTGGTCAACGTTCACCTCCAGAGGATTTGTGCCGGTTACCCGGCCGATTAACACAGCGACGGGATTTCCCGACGCATGGGCGGCAGCGCCCGCTTTTTTAATCGCATCAAGCAGTGCCATCATATCACCTTCAATTCTAATGTCATCGTATGCGCGTCCGCTTCAAGCTTGTGGGAGCATTCATCGACCAGAAAATAATGTCCAATGTCCAGTTCCTCAATGACAATCGGAACATAGGAGCCTGCACGTACGCGTAAATCACCAATCGCTTCAATGCTGAGGCTGCGCTGCTCCCGATTTTTCAGCTTCAGCAGCTGATCCAGCAATTCATTAATTTGCGCACTGTTCATTTGCTCGTCGGCTACCTGATAAAATTGCAGCAGACCCCATTTGGCGATATTCGCGCTGTCCTGTCCAATGTAGACGTCGCGCTTCCCGGTTTCCTTATTGTTTTGCACTACTTTGATCTTATTGTAAGATTCGCTGTCGATTGAGCTTTTGTACCCAAAATCCGTCATCAGGCTCCAATCGCCAATAATAGCATCCGTCTTCATGTCCTCGATATTGCGAAGCGTCAAAGCACCTGCCTCATCGTACAATACAAAGTTGCCCTTATCGTTAATCAGCGTATAATCGAGCGCCTTGCACATGATGTCGAGCAGCTTTTTGTTATCCTCAACCATAGAAGGAATGACATATTCCGTCTCCGCCAGCGTTCCTATTTTCAAGCCCGTATCCTCAGCAATTTGCTTAATCATTTGGGTAGCAGTTTTGTTGCTGAACACATACGTATCGCTCATTAGCAAATAACGAAGCTGGTCATACGCCTTGATCGTAACACTTTCATCCCTGCCAAAATTGTATTCAAACACATAGCCGTAAAATATGACCTGCCCATCCTTCGACAGACGCACGACATCGCCATTATTAACGGTGAAAGCCTGATGCTGATAAGGAGCGCCCTTAATAAGCGTAAAATCCAAGCTCGATGCAGAGCCTGTCCGCTTCGTTTTATACGTTAGGGAAGGAACGAGATTTGTCACATTCCACACTTTTCCATTCCGGTTATCAATTAAAATTTCCAGCATCTTATCACCCCGGCAGCTTCAGCACCCTGCCGATTTGCAGCCTGCGCAGCTCAGAATCGGCGATGCCATTCAGCTTCTGTATTTCCTTCCAACGCGACTCGTTACCGAGTTGCTTTCGGGCTACCCCAATGAGCGTATCGCCTCTTACGAGCGTATAGGTTTTCGGGGTTTCCTTCGTCTGTCGCTCTTTCTTGCTGCCCTTCTTTTGGCTTTTATTAATCTCTACAGGCCTTGCCTTGTAGAACACATACTTCTTCAGTCCAAGGCTGTATTCAATATCACCAGAGCCCGCCGCTTCCCGCCATTCAAACTTCTCAATGCTGACGGCAAGATTCAGATCGAAGGAGGCACCTGTGAAAATAAAGCGGATCGGACGTTTCTTTTTCATCCAGTCCTGGATCAAGGTCAAATAAACATAGGGCTCAAGCAGCGTCTCACTGGCGATAAACGAATAATTCGCTCCGGGCGCAGGAAAAAAGCTGTCGAAGGAAATCTCCGTCAGCTTCGGGCTTTGAATCACATTAATTTCGCCAAGACCAGATACGTCGTAAGATTTGCCGCTAGTTGCGTCGCTAATTTGCAGCTCAGCCGGATTAACCGGCAGTTGAAAGCCGCTTTCCTGATTATTATAGCTGAGCCAAATACCGTACTCGTGATGCTTGTTCGTAATCATTAAGCATACACCCCTTCCGCCGACGAAGCGATTTGCTCATTCAAGGAGCGCTCAATACGGCTAATGATGGTGTCGATATCGGTGCCGTTGTTAATGTCGCCGGTTTGTACACTTACGGTCGGCTGAAGCGACACGAAGTTTTGAATGTTTTTCATCTCCGCAAGCTCGCGCATCGTCTTAAGGTCCTCGCTGGCGATGTCGACGGTGTCATTAACCTTGCCGACTTCGTCGACTTTGTTGACGTTGGCGATGTCAGGTGTCTGTCCCGCACCCATGCCGGTTGCTGCTCCTGCGCCGTTGTTTCCTGTACCACCTGGTGTTTCAGCCGTTTTAGGCTGCGTGAAACCTCCACCTAGATCAGTGCTAAAATCACCCAACTTATCCGTCAGGCTTGTAGTCATATCTGATCCTTTACCAAAGCCAGTTTTAAACGAATCTCCTAAATCCATATTGTCCATTCTGTTTCCAGAGAAATCCTTAACCTTTTTTTCAGACGTTGGCTTAAATTTTTCAAGAGAATCACTGTCAAGCTTCGCTATTATGTCCCATTCAGTTCCAGTTATACTGTTGACCTTTTCTATTATCCAGTTGATTCCATCTATAAATCCATTAATAAAAGTATTAAAGTATCCCATTAACCCCACGAGAATATTGTAAACCAAATTTTGAATAGCATACCACGGATCGATGATGAGATTAGCTATGAACTCCATGAAAGAAACAATAGCGTTCCAAAAAAGTGCAATAATATTATGAATATTTGCAAACATGACATAAAAGATACCTACTACAAATCCAACTATGTCCGCAACTGTCCCACCAAAGACAATGACAGCTGCGACTAATAATCCCACTACTAAAATAACGGCTAGTATCGGCCAATTCAGTGCTAACCACGCTAATACCTGCAAAAAAAGAGGAATCAGCATACTATATAATCCTGCGATCATAGTAGGAATCAAAAAGACTGCCGCTGTTAGTAACATCGCAGCAATTGCTGGCCAATACGTTATTATAGTTGTTACTACCCATAATGCTGCATCCCCCAGCATGACAAAAAGTTCTGCTGCAAAGCTTAATCCAGCACTGAGGATATCAAAAAAGCCTTGAAGTTGTCCGCTATTAAAAGCTTCCTGAACCCTTGCAATGAATGGGGAAAGGACATCCAATGCCCCCATTCCTGCGCCAGCCAAGGAGGTTTTCAAATTACTAACAAGTGTATTGATTTGACTTTGTGGACTTTTATATACAATATCCAATTCAGCTATACCGAGATTTGCATTTTCAAAAACTTGATTAAGTCCAGTCAAAAAGCCATCCACATCGCCAGTATTAATGTATGCTTGCGGATCGAAGCCCTCTGCCGCATCTGAAGAAATACCATATTGTCTCATTAATAACGTCATATCGCCGTTCATCGCAGCTTTTATGGCCTCACCCGACTTGGCAGTACCTCCTTCTTGTGGATCAAATGCCGCAAGCTGCATAGCCATAGAGGTCATCTTCGTATATTGATCCATATTCTCAGCCATCGGAAGAAGCGTCATCGTATTTTTAAGTGCTTCAGTAGGGTCAATCCCTGCTGAAATCGCCTGATTCCTTACCGTCTCAAAAATGGCCGTGCCTTTGTCCTTACTCCCCGTACGTGCAATTAACAAATCCTTTTGAGTACGTTCGCTTAATGCACCTTTCAGGGATATTGCTGCTAGCTCAGAAGCGAATTTCAAGAGCTGCGTTTTAATAGCACTGAAAGGAGTAAGAAACGAATCATCCACTGGTTTTTTCAATGCGTTAAGTAACGTATCCTTCAACGACGATTTTGCTGCACTGCCAGCTTCCTTTAGAGGCGTAGTTAGCATATCCTGGAACGTTTTTTTGAATATATTACCGACACCTTGTAGTGGCACATTGAGCATGTCCTTAAATGACGGTTTTGCTACACTATTATCTTCTTTTAGAGGTGTTTTCAACATATCCTGAAATGAATTTTGAAATACTTTTCCAACCCTCTGGGTCATATTCTGCAATTTTGAATCTATTGCATTACCCGCATCTGTTAGTGGTGTAATTAAGAGATTCTCCCAAGACAATTTTGGTGCGCTTGCTCCCTTTAGCATGCCACCTAGCCCTGACATACCTGAACCACTGCTCTTAGCGGCAGTCGCATTGAAGCTGCTTAACGTTTTGCCAAGTGTTGAAACTACTCGGTTCATCTCGTTCATCGTTTTGTTCAGCTTATTGAATTCCGAGGCTGCAGCAAACGTTTGCTGGGTTGAGGCGGCGCCGGTCTGTACCATGAACAACAACGTATTTTTCAACTGATCCAGCATTTTAACAGCACTTGCAGCAGCACTAGCATCCAATTTTACCGTATCGGCCATCCTTCCACCTCCTTAACAGAACAAAAGCGCCCTCTAATAGAGAAGCGCCGTCCCGTTACCTTCATTATTTCTTCTTCATTTTGGCCCGCTGCTTTTTCTCGCTGTCGATGCGGACGTCGATCATTGCGTAAATCGCCGCCCGCTCGCGGCGAGACATGCTCATTAGCTCATGGGGCAAAATGCGAAGCTCGTGGAGGGCGTAGTAGGCGTAATTCGCTTCCCCGTCGCCCTCTTTAATTAGTTTTTTACTTCATCGCTCAGCTCATTCAGACTTTGATTAAAGCCATTGATTTCCTGCACACGCTGTACGAGCGAAGCATATTCGCCCGGACGCAGCATTTTGCGGAGCAGGTGCTCAGCGCCCATCGTGCCGTACGATTTTTGCAGCTCGGCATCCTTCAAGCTCGGATACCCAATGCTGCTTACGACCAGCTTAGCCAAATATTCATCCGTATTCGTCTCCGGCACGAAGGTGCCGTTTTTACCCTTCACCTTGCGGGTTGCGGATTTGCGGCATTCCTCGTTCTCCGCCTCCGTCATGCTGCGCAGCTCCCAGGCTACCGGGTTGCCGTCTGCATCCTTGAATCGCTCGGATACGACGAATTTCTCCGTCGCCTCCGCAGCTGTATTTTGCGCAAAAAACAAGCTTAAGTCACTCATTTGCTACCTCCATGGATTGGGTTTATTTTAAATCATGCTATTTTATACGCGCGTTGGCGCTTTGAAGCTTTCAGCAATATCGACGCCGTCGAAGGTGAACTCCAGCTCTTCCTCAAGCGCTTCGCTCTCTGTATCGAGCTTGCCGATAATGACCTTGTTCAGATTGACGTTGTACAGAACAACCTCCTGGCGGCCGATCGTCGAGGTTGGATCTTCGTTGATGATGTGAACATCAAAGTTCGTATCAATGCCCGTTTTTACATAATCGAGCATCATTTGGCGGAATTTCGACGTCACATAATACACCGTCATGCTGCCGGTACCCGACCAGCCCGTCGCTTTATGCTGCAATGCGCGATGACCGAGCGTCTTAATTTCCGCCTTCGTCTTCTCCACGCTTGCTTCAAGCGTTTTAATATAGAACATTTCCTCGTTTTGGCC
This sequence comes from Paenibacillus sp. KS-LC4, assembly GCF_036894955.1. NCBI lineage: Bacteria > Bacillati > Bacillota > Bacilli > Caryophanales > Paenibacillaceae > Paenibacillus > Paenibacillus sp. KS-LC4. The sequence continues at coordinate 5,113,979 of NZ_CP145905.1, forward strand.
GTTGATTTTCGCATAAGCGCGTCCCTCTTGCCCCGAAATCGTATCTCCTGCATGCAAAAATGCCATATTACTTCACCGTCACTTTCATGTATACTTTTTCAATGCTGTCAACCGGCTGGATGTAGACGTTAATGATGATGCTGTCAGAAGCCTCGCCCGCTTCCACCGTAAGGTCGGTTTGGGAATTAAAGTTTTGAATCGCATTGCCATCCTGAAGCAGCGTCAAATATTTCACGCATTCGCTGCGGAATAGGCTGCGGCCATCTGGGTTGTTATCAATTTTGCCGATGTATTGCGTCTCGAACAGCTTTTTCATGTCGGTCGCAATGCCGTCCAGCACGCGGATAACGCGGTTTTTCGCAAAAGAAGGATTTTTTCCTGGCACATAGGTAACCAGAGAGTTAATGTCCTGCTCCACGATGACACGACCGCCGTTTGGCGTGAACAAAAACTCACCCGCACGCAAAGCCTGCTCGATTTGCGAATTTGAATAACGAACGTCCGTATCCACCGCACCTTCGTACACGCTGTAAGTAAGCGACTCACTCATGCTTGCGCCGGAAGTAGCAGCTGCCACCCATACGGTTGCCTGCTCGGCATTCACAGCTGTACCGTCTTCAAGCTTGACGCCATTTTTCACGCTGATGATGCCTTCATAATCCGATAGTGGAGCATTCGCCAGCACGACCTGAATTTTCTTGCCATCATTTTCGCGCAGTCTGCGGGCAAAAGCGGCGTAAACCGACTTCAGCGAGCTGTCGCCAGACACAAGCGCCACCGTATTAAATTGTTGCAGCTCAACAGCTGCCAAATAATCCAGATGATTTTGATTCGTCACCGTGCCGTTCGCACCTCCAGCAAGTACGGTGCCAGCTGTTGCAACAAGCGAGCCCGTGCCGCTGAAATCGACGAAGCGATTGGATTCAAGAGCAGCAATCGCAGCCACTGTCTGCGAATCCACCTCTTCACCTGCCAAGTAAGTAACAACGTCGAATTGATCTTCATCATCCACATTGCTCTGAACCGCTACTGTAATATCGTTACCCCGGATACCGCCAAATTTGGCTGTTGCAACTAGGCCGCCAATCGTTGCCGTCGCTTTCGTTCCTGCATTCAAGCGGTAGAGCAGCAAAGTCTGTGCCCGTTTCAAAGCCTCACGAACGAGCAGCACTTCCGGCGCAGTTACATCATAACCGAGCACACTGCGCAGATCGTCGCCTGCTTTAATGGAAATCATCGTTTGCGGAGCGCCCCAGTTCAGCGTCAGCGCCGTTGATACGATGCCGCGTTCCCCTACGTTTGCTGCCGATTGCGGCTCAGCCGCGAAATTAATGTATACCCCTGGTCTTGCTTTTGTTTGCGTTGTCCAAGTTCCTCCTGCCATGATTTACATGACCTCCTTTTGTGAATATGCTTGTAATTGCTGTTTGACCTGCTCATGGGAGTAAGTGCTCTGCTCGTCCAAAATGACGTTCAGCACATCCTTCTCTCCTGCGGAATACCTCGCTGCTGCCAGCAGCTTCTGCTTGCTGTGCTTTGCTTCCAGCGTGCCTTGCCTATGTTCCTGATCGTTCACCGCTGCTTCCCTCCTGTTTCCTCCAAGCTCGCCTTGCGGCTTTGTTCCCATCTCATCTGGCGATTACCAGACTTGACGCTGCTGCTGTAAAGGTTCCTTCATCTGGAGCTACATGTCCTCACCCCCTTTCCTGTTAAGATATTTAAATTACTTTAAATTATGAAAAGAGGATTTAAAATACCTAGCGAGCATCGCTTGTTGCCGTCGCTCATTTGGTGACAATATCATAATAACACGGTTTTGAAGGCTGTTTCGGACACCGAGCGGACACTATACGGACATAAACCGGACAATCTCAGAAACGGCTTTCTGACGCCATCTGCGGAAGGTGCGATCGACGATTCCGAGCTCTGAGGCAACGAAATCTGCTGGCTTTCCTTCAATATATCGCAGCCTTAACAGCGTCGCATATTCAGGGAAACAAGCTTCCAGCGCTTCCAGCGACTCATCAATCGTTTGCAGCTGACGCTCCAAATCCTGCAGCTCGCTCAAACGCTCAATAACTCCCTCATAGCCTTCGGGAGCTGAGCCCGCTCTCGCTTCAATCACTTTAGCGATTTTACGGCTGAGCTCCTGCACAAGCTGCTCTTCAGCCGCATTGCCTGGCTCAATTTGCTTCACTTCTCTTAATTGAGCTTTCGTTCCAATCGGATATTTCGTTAACTTCGCATGTGCCAGCTGCTCCAGCTGCTGCTCGTGCTTGTCTAAATACATATAGGAAGGAATTCCCCGCAGCTGGCGATGAAGCTCCTGTAGCTTGTCATCCTCATATACCGTGCTTACTGTCAGACCGCTTCCAACCTTTTGCCGCTCGATCAGCTTTTTCCGGGCGACGAGACGCTTGTACGACTTTAATTGCTCAATTGTCATTTTTTCTACGTCCATTAGAATACCCTCTTTCCACTCAATTAAGTATTTTTATTACCCTATGTTTCAAAAAAATAATAGCATCTCTCCGATATTGACAATACCATCGTTAAAAGGTAAAATATTATTATAGTATTAAAAATACGATTTCGCCGCTTTTCGGCTTAAATACTCGCTTTCAAGCCGTTAATCTGCTATTTTCAGTAGCATTTGCTGGATTGGCTCATAGCCGCTATCACGACTATGAATCTTATTATAATTGATATTTATAATACCGTCAAGTATTGTAAATACCTTTTAAGGAGACGGAGGGTATTACCATGGCGATGGGAGCAAGGATCAAGCAATTACGCACACAACGCGGATTAACACAGCAGGATATTGCCGAGCAGCTTGGCATGGGTCGTTCAAATTTTGGGCATATCGAAAATGATCGCGTCGTCCCAACGAGCGAGGATTTGCAGAAAATTGCCGATATTTTGCATACGACTGCCGACTATTTGCTTGGACGCCGCGATGCGTTTGCGGAGCAGGTGCCAGATTGGGCAACCGCCAAAGACAAACGGGATTTTAAGAAAATGCTGGAGGAAGACGGAGAAGTCATGTTTGACGGCGTTCCGATGAGTCAAGGCGACCGTCAGCGTGTCATGGATGTTCTAACCGGATTATTCTGGGAAGCTAAGCAGATGAACAAACGTACCCCCAAATCAGATACGACGGACAAAACAACAGATCATACCGAAGGGTAGGTGCTGCCATGGACAAACTAATACTGCGCCTTGTGCGAAAATTCCAGACAAGGGATCCTTTCGTGATTGCAAATGGACTGGGTATTCATATTCGCTATGCCGATCTGGGCCAAGAAACACGTGGCTTCTATTATAAGAAGCTGCGCCGCCGCTTTATCGTCATACATGAGCGTCTGCCGGACGACTGGCAGCGCTTTGTGTGTGCCCATGAACTGGGGCATGATCGGCTGCATCCCGGCTTCAGCCGTTTTTGGCTGGACGAGCAATCCTTTATCAATGTTGGAAAATATGAGCGTCAGGCGAATAAATTCGCCGTCCGCCTATTGACCTCCGGGGATACGATCGGCCGCTCGGAATCCATCGGTGAGCTGCTGCAGCGCAATGGCGTCCCGAAGGAAATGGATAAATTTTATTTCTAGCTGTATCCCCCACCATGAGACTAGCGCTAGTTTTTAACCGCTGAACGAACGAAGAGCTCCAGAACGCCAATCGGCGGCCTGAAGCTCTTTTCTACATTAATCTCTAAATATACTTCTCCAAAATGCCCACGAATGCTGTTAGCGTTGCGACATCTGAATGATCAAACCGTGAGAAAAGCGGGCTGTCGATATCGAGCACGCCAATAACAACTCCATCCCGTTTCAAGGGAATGACCAGCTCGGAGTTCGATGCGCTGTCGCAGGCAATATGGCCGGGAAATTGATGCACATCCGCTACCAATACCGTCTCGCTGCGGCTAACCGCTGTTCCACAAACACCTCTGCCCACTTTGATGCGCGTACATGCCGGCTTGCCTTGGAAAGGTCCGAGCACAAGCTCCTCCCCATCCAGCAAATAAAAGCCGACCCAGTTAATATCGCTCAAAAACTGCTGGAGCAAAGCCGCAGCATTGGCCAAATTAGCGAGCTGGCTAGGCTCATCCTCGATAAGCCCCTCCAATTGCTTCAGCAGCAGGCGTTCGTTCTCTTCGTTTGTTCCTGTATACAGTTGTTCAGTAAACATGACTTACTCCTGACTGATTTTGATCGCTTGCTCCAAATCATAAATAATATCGTCAATGCCTTCCGTGCCGACAGATAAACGAATGAGTCCTGGTGTAACGCCGGATGCAAGCTGGCTAGGCTCATCGAGCTGCTGGTGCGTCGTGCTTGCCGGATGGATAATGAGCGACTTCGAATCGCCGACGTTGGCAAGATGTGAAAATAGCTCCACGCCATGAATCAGCTTTTTGCCTGCTTCCACGCCGCCTTTAATGCCGAAGCTAATAATAGCGCCTTGGCCCTTCGGCAAATATTTTTGCGCCAGCGCATGCGACGCATGGCTTGCAAGACCCGGATAGCTTACCCATTCCACGGATTCGTGCTGCTCCAGAAAGTTCGCTACCGCAAGCGCATTGGAGCTATGGCGTTCCATCCGCAAATGCAGCGTTTCTAGTCCTTGCAGCAGCAGGAACGAGTTAAATGGAGACAGCGAAGCTCCCATATCGCGAAGCAGCTGTACGCGTGCTTTAATAATATAAGCAATAGCGCCAACAGCTTGCGTATATACAAGACCGTGGTAGCTTGGATCCGGCTCAGTCAGACCTGGAAATTTGTCATTTTGCGCCCAGTCAAATTTGCCTCCGTCTACAATAACGCCGCCAATGGATGTGCCATGACCGCCAATGAACTTCGTCGCTGAATGAACCACGATGTCTGCTCCATGCTCAATTGGACGAAGCAAATACGGGCTTGGGAATGTATTGTCCACGATAAGCGGAATGCCATTCTCATGGGCAACCGCAGCAACCGCTTCAATATCGAGCACATCGCCGCGCGGGTTGCCAATCGTTTCAGCAAAGATCGCCTTCGTATTCGCATTAATTGCCTTGCGGAATTTTTCCGGATCGGAGGAATCAACAAAATGAACTTTAATGCCGAGCTTCGGCAGCGTATGGGCGAATAGATTGTAGGTGCCGCCATAAAGGCTGGCGGAGGAAACAATTTCATCGCCAGCAGATGCAATGTTCAGGATGGAGTAAGTGATTGCTGCTGAACCGGATGCCACGCCAAGTGCGCCAACTCCGCCTTCAAGCTCAGTAATCCGCTTCTCGAACACATCTGTCGTCGGGTTCATAATGCGTGTATAAATATTGCCAAATTCCTCAAGACCAAACAATCTTGCCGCATGATCTGTATCTTTAAAGCCATAGGAAGTCGTCTGATAAATCGGTACCGCACGCGATTGTGTTGCTGGATCAATTTGCTGACCTGCGTGTACCGCTAAAGTTTCAGGTGAATATTGTCTCTCTTGCTTAGCCATTAAAAAAAACCTCCCAGAACGTTAGTTTTTCCAAGCTTATGAATATAACACCCTGCGTCATCACTATTCCTACCCCAAAAGTAGGAATTAAAAATGATTATAGCAGATCTATGCAAAATTATACAGTAGGGAGACGAGCTTTGATATAAAAAAATATTCCGCCAGCCCTTGACAGAACTGGCGGAATACTGATTAAGCAGTCAACATTTGCTCTTACTCAAACGCCTCAAACGGCGTCACAAACTCCGGCATGCCTTCGGCATACGACGTATATTCATACTGCTCGAAAGCAATGGCGATTCCCTCATGCTTCAAATAGAAGGAACGATTCGATTTAATGCCGTTGAACGGTGCAATCAGCGGCAGCTTGCGTTCTTTAATTTGCTTGTTGATCGAAGCATTGATAATGGATAAATACTTCGAATTATAATCGGCAGCTTCCTTCAGCGTCAGCAGCTCGCCGTTACCCAGATCAAATGTATAAGGCACGCGGATGGTTATGCCATGCGCTCCGCCCAGGTAGGAGTAATAATCCACATACAGGCTAAGGCGTCCCTGTTCATTATAAGTCACGTTAAATACGCCCTCGAAGGTAGGCTTGGGAAGCGTAGTTCCCGGATTTTTTTTGATATAAGCTTCGTTTGCGGCCGTTGCTTTAGAAAGATCCTTCTGCCCCGCTGCCACATAGGATTCCGCCTCCTGCTTCAAAAAGGTATTAATTTTCTCCTCAACGGTCTTGTCCTTGAGATCCTCAATGACCGGATAATTGACCAGCAGCGCTTGCTTCTGATTGTTCTCCTGAATCGTGCCCAGCGCAACCGCAAGCTCATTTTCCTTAATGGTATGAATGACTACCGTTTTGCTGCCTTTCTCATAGGAAATGCCGTAGCCCATACGCTCCAGCAAAAAACGCAGCGGCACATAAGCCGAGCCTTTATAAATAAGTGCGGGATCACCATACATCCGCTGGCCATTAATCACATAGCTGCCATCCTCCGGATTCGAGGTTAGCTTGCGGCCTCTGCCATCGAGTGTAATCGTGCGGCTCGCCACATTCCACGTAATATCCAAACCTAGCTTCTCATTGAGCGAGCGAATGCCAATATAGGTGTTGCCGTTAACATTAATCGTTGGGATCGAATATTTGTAGTCGTCAATGATAAAGGGCTGTGGGACGACGCGATAGGTTTGCACAGCCGTTGCCGCTGCTGCCTTCTCTATTGCGGGAAAACCAAATATTGCGGGCGATGCGCCCACTATAAGACTTGCTGCCAAAATCGAAGCAAGGGTACGTTTGTAAGTCATCGGTTTAAAAAGGCTCCTATTCATCATTCATCTTCCTCTCCGTAAATTCATTATCATTGTAGACGCTCCTACCATCAAATAAGTTACAAACTAGGTTTGAAAAATAGGGCTTGAACGGGGAGTAGCCAATCGCCCCGCTACTTGTTCCGATTTACAATAACCAGCTTCATCTCCAGCATTTCTTCGACTGCATATTTAATGCCCTCGCGCCCGGTGCCGCTAAGCTTCACGCCGCCGTAAGGCATTTGATCAACGCGAAACGTAGGAATATCGTTGATCAGAACGCCGCCCACATGCAGCGCATCCGCCGCATCAAGCGCTTTGCCGATATTTTGCGTATAAATGCCTGCTTGCAGACCGTACTCGGAGGCGTTTACTAGCTCAATGCCTTCCTCAAGGCTGCTAATTTTATTGATAATCACAATGGGCGCAAATACTTCCTTGCAGGAAACCTTCGCCTCTGCCGGCACCTGAAGCAATACGGTCGGCTGCATAACGCCATCCTCGTCCGCTCGGCCCCCAATAGCAAGCTCGGCACCAAGCTGAACCGCTTCCTCCACCCAATCCATCGCCCGCTTCGTCGCCGCTTCCGATATAAGCGAGGACACATCCGTAAGCTCGCTTAACGGGTCGCCTGTCCGCAGCGCTGCTGCCAAAGCCACAAATTGATGCACGAAGGCTTCATACAAATCCTCCATGACAAAAATCCGCTGCAGCGATATACAAATTTGTCCTTGATAGGAATAAGCTCCAGTTACGCAGCGTGCAGCAACAGCATCGACATCGCTATCGTTGTCAATAATGACAGCCGAATTGGAGCCCAGCTCCAGCGTTACACGCTTTAGTCCTGCCTGCTTGCGAATGCCCATTCCGACCTCCGGGCTGCCGGTGAACGTAATCATCTTCACACGGGCATCCTGCACCAGCCTCTCCCCAAGCAGCTTGCCGTCTCCAGTAATGACATTAAGCGCTCCCGGAGGCAGACCAGCCTCCTCGAACAGCTTGGCAATGAAATAGGCAGACAGCGGTGTCTGCGGTGCTGGCTTTAGGACAACGGTATTACCGGCAGCAAGCGCCGGCCCGACTTTATGCGCAACGAGATTTAGCGGAAAATTAAACGGCGTAATCGCGCCAATAACGCCAAGCGGCTCGCGCAGCGTATAGGCAAGTCGCCCTTCACCGCCGGGTGCTGCGTCAAGCGGCACCATCTCGCCATGAATCCGCTTCGCTTCCTCCGCAGCGAATAAATACGTTTGGACGGTGCGGTCTACCTCAGCGCGTGCTGTCCTGATCGGCTTCGCCGCTTCCATAGCTATGATTCGTGCCGCTTCCTCCTTGCGTTCCCGCAAGAGCGCTGCCACCTGAGCCAAAATTTCCGCCCGGCGATAGGCGGGCAGCTTGCGCATAACGGCTCCCGCTTCCAGCGCCGCCTCAATCGCTTGGTCGACCTGCTCGACCCCTGCTCTCGCTACCTCTGCGATCACCCCGCCCGAATAGGGGGAGCGTAACGAATCGTACTGCTGTACACTTACTTCTTGACCAAACACATATAAGTTTTGTTTCATTGGAGCCCGTCCCTTCTCTAGCCAAACCATGCCTATCCACTAGCCCTATGTAACTATTTATAACCATAATTCGAGCCATTGAAGCGAAATCCCTTCTAGCACGCTTGCTTCAAGCTTCATTAATATTTATACACGCTCACACAATTGATTCTGTGCATCAAACGAAAAAAAATGATATTATGGATGATGGACAAAGGAATTTGCCATAGCCTGTATCGTTTTTATATATTGCAACAAGAGGAGATATTATGAGTAACGAACAAAACTTTTGGCTGAGCTTACCGAAGCCATTTTTCATATTAGCGCCAATGGAAGATGTCACAGATGTTGTATTTCGCCACGTCGTTAGCGAAGCTGCAAAGCCCGACGTATTTTTCACGGAATTCACAAATACAGAAAGCTATTGTCACCCTCTAGGAAAAGACAGTGTACGCGGCAGGTTAACGTTCACCGAGGATGAGCAGCCGATAGTCGCTCATATTTGGGGCAATAAACCAGAGTTTTTTGAACAGATGAGTATAGATATGAAGAAGCTTGGGTTTCGTGGTATCGACCTAAACATGGGATGTCCTGTTCAAAACGTCGCCTCCAATGGAAAAGGCGCTGGATTAATCCAGCATCCTGAGCTTGCAGCAGAAATTATTCAAGCCGCAAAAGCAGGGGGATTGCCGGTTAGCGTCAAAACAAGATTAGGCTACTATCATATTGACGAGTGGCGCGATTGGTTAGGACATATTTTGAAGCAAGATATTGTGAATCTTTCCATTCACCTTCGTACGAAAAAAGAGATGAGCAAGGTTCCTGCACACTGGGAGCTCATCCCTGAAATCAAGAAATTACGCGATGAAATAGCTCCAAATACGCTGTTAACGATTAATGGGGATATTCCTGACCGTGCAGCAGGATTAAAGTTAGTAGAACAATACGGCGTCGATGGCGTCATGATTGGCCGCGGTATTTTCACCAATCCATTTGCGTTTGAGAAAGAACCTAAAGAGCATAGCGCGAAGGATTTTCTCCAATTGCTTCTTTTACAGTTGGATCTTCACGATAAATATTCAAACGAAATTCTGCCGCGCTCCTTTAAACCGCTGCTTCGCTTTTTCAAAATCTACGTACGGGGATTTAGAGGCGCAGGCGATCTGAGAAATCAATTAATGGAAACAAAGTCGACAGATGAAGTGCGTCTTTTAGTGAAGGCTGTTTTAGAGCAGGAATTAGATTGAACCGTTAAATAAGGAGAGACCTCTCAAAAGTTGATGCATTGCAGAACTTGCTCACATATAGCAACATTACAACACATGACAAAATGCCGCTCATGCTTTTGGGCGGTTTTTTAATTCTTTCATTTCCATAAAGTCAAGTATATCAAGGGATTCAGTCCCCTGTTTCCGTTGAAAATCAAAGAGTAAAAATGATTATGTGGGGGAAATGTGTGGGGAATCTACTCCAACATCTTAAGCGGAATTTTCAGAATCAGGATTTAAACCATTTTTGAACTCTGACCCCCCGGCGACTTCCTGTAACCTAACATTGTAAATATGTTCAGCCATTCTAGTGACCGTCTCCATTAGTCCTACATTCTGAATAACCTGAATATCTATTTCAAACATCTTTGCTGGCTGGATCACATCTATGTATGACTCAAGCCATTCTCTATTCACAGGGCATACCTGAGCAGTGCTCACGTAGCTATCATGCTCCAGAAAGGGATAGTCTGCTTTCAAAAGTGGTATATATGAAGGCAATACTGATCTGCCTTCTCTCGCTGCCTTCTGTTTCTCGGCAGTAGCTGATGTAATGGGAACTACAAGCGCCATCTTGGGGTTAATATCTGCAAAATCACTGTCATGAAGGACAATTAAACTATGCTGGCCTTGTAGAATAAAGCTTGGAGGCGGCGTATCCGTTCCTTTTCTAACATCTTGAGCAGGTATGTATCCTTTAATGATATATCCTCTTTCAAAGTAATCTTGCGCCAAGATCATTTCCCCTTTCCAAATAAACAAAAAACCCACATCGAAGTGGATTCTTTAGGACTTATGATTATTTAAACCCGTTTCTTCTTTAAGTGACTGTTCCATCCGTGCTTGTGTGTCAGCTGAACGCTTACCATTTACCCCCAAGTAATCTTGAAAGGAAACACCAAAACGATTCTCAATGGCTGCCATTGCTTCATTAAACGGATCTGATGGAATCGCATTATTTTGATGAGGGAACTGCAGAACTTTTGCCATGTTCACTCCTCCATTCTTATTACACTAATAATAACATAATTGAATACAACTTGCACAGAAGCATTATAGATCCTAGCTAAGGAATTCCAGCACTGATTGTAGAAAGTGCCACTATCCCGAAAAGAGCCCGGCAGAGGTCCTGTTACCTTATGTGGGGAATGAACTTCCCAGCTGGCCAAAATCCTTATGCACTATTGCGTCATGCCGCCCATAGGGCCAGACTATTTCGATGGGTTTTGGATGGTAAGTTAGGTCCGATTGGTGCGTGAAATGAAGAAAAACTAGTCTAATTAGTTCAGACTAGTTTGTTCGTCTTTGTTGGAGTATAGTAACCTTATAATGGTCTACACGCCCCTTACAACTAAACCGATTCTATTTTCTTTCACTAGTTACCTTTTAATGCCTAACACCTCAGCGATGCGAGGATAGGGATAAACTAATGATATTTTTGCTTTGTTTCAGCAATCCACTCTGGAAGTTTAGTAGTTAACATCATATTATGCTTCAACTTATTCCCTGCTGATTTATTAGTTGCTTTATTAAAGTCCACACTTCTAATGAGATCATGAATATAAGGAACAACACTTGGTTGTGTAGTAGAATAAGCAAGTACTGATTTTTCAAGCGTAACGCTATCTAGTCCCCATTCAACCGCAAAATCATGCACCGCATTTTGTAGCTTACTCCATTTCCAACGTTCGAATGCTTCATCAAAATTCAAACTGTTTGATAGGTTGCCAGGTACAAGCTCAGTGTCTACAAACTCCTTCAATAACTGCGCTTGTTCATGTTCCCCCATATTACTCAGCTCTTGAATTTGTTCGTAAATAATACGGAGCGTTTCTTTATCTACGGTTTGCACACCATATGGTGAAGTGACTTTTGAACCGATTAAACTAAGAATATGGTTTGCATCAATTACCTGTGTCCCTGCTAACTTTGTTTTTCCGACAAGTGCATTAACAGGTGTGGGCGGCGATGGAGTGCCGGGTTGCCACGTTAAGTTTCTATACGCACCGAGATATTGCAACCACGTATGCTCGTCAATCCCAAAAGAAACGTCATTCCACTTATACTCATAATATTGTTGAACCAAATTTAACTGTTCGGCGGCATCCTCAAAAGCAAGTATAAATGCTTCTTTTGCCTCTTCGTCATCTTTAATTGTCTGCCAGTCGGTAGGATTAGGTAGAGTAGGAAGCAATTCAGCAATTTTGATCTCTAGCTTTTGTACCGCAGTTACATAGGTATCAACAATTGCCTTACTGCTCTTTCCACCACTGCTATATAACCTCAAAGCCTCATTCACAATTTCTTCGGTAATCCGTGGATATTGGAAGTTTATAATCGTTCCAAACTCTTTAGTAAAGCCAAATATACGGTTTGTTCGTGAATAGGCTTGAATCAAGCTTTGAAGTTCAAGAGAACGGTCAACATAAAGCGTATTAAGCCGCTTAGAATCATAGCCGGTCAGTAGTTGATCTGCCACAATCACAAGGTCTATGTTCTTGGCGTTACGCCCACTACCGCCCCTTGTGGCACGTTCCACAATATCTTCAAAGTAAGCATCCTCACCATGTTTTTTATCACCAGCGATAAATTCAATGCCCGTAAATTCAGCATAGTCCTTAAACATGGCTTTTACAATTTTAGGATCAAGTGGCGCAGGATCATTTTCATTCCCAAAACTAAAGGTCATAGCAATATTTAATGTTTCCCCACGCTCCGTCAGCTGCTTCTTAAATTCATCATAATAAGCCATCACTCGATTTTTATAAGCAACGGTCAAAATCGCATTAAATTCCCTAGCTTGTGATTGTGATTCCCAGTTATTCAAAATCTCTTCAACGACACGCGGAATATGTGTTTCATCTTGATAGATTAGTAATTTGTGTTTCTTCGCTTGTTTTTCAACTTCAAGTTCTGAAAATGCTTGAACTTGACGTTCGATATCTCTTTCTAGTTTATCTGGTTGTTCTTCTTTCATTTTCTCAATAAGCCGTTCTCTCAAATCTTCGTAACTTTTAAACTCCCCCGTATTAATATAGTCAACGTGAAAGCCTAGTACGTTTTTATCTGCAATCGCTTGTTCTATCGTATACTCATGCAAATTAGGTCCGAATAGCTTTTCGGTCGTATTAATGACTTCGCTCTTTTCATTGATCATTCCTTTGATCAAGTTTTCATCAAATAAAGGCGTACCCGTAAAACCGTAGAAGAGTCCATTTTTCTTGAAGTATTGATTTATGCTCCCCATCATCTGTCCCATTGTTGTACGATGTGCTTCATCAATAATAAAGATAAATTTCTTATCCGCCAAACTAGCATCGTGAGCTTCTTTTAGTTCCTTCACTACATTATTTAGTTTGAAAGTTGTTGTCACCACAATGCCATTTTTAGCTGATTTAAGTATCTTTTTTAACTGATAGGTGTGTTTAGTGTCATCAACGGAAACCGACTCATAAGCTGCATATGCTTTGAAATTCTCGCTCGTCCGATTGTCTAGTTCACGTCGATCAACAAGAAAGATCACCTTATCAAATCCTGCTCTAGTCGATAAGAACAAAGCTGTTTTGAAGCTCGTAATCGTCTTTCCTGAACCAGTCGTATGCCATACAAAACCACCATGAGGTAATTTTTCATCATTATCCCAACCAAATGCAGCACCTTCAACGGCTTGCAAGGCATGGACTTGATAAGGACGCATAAGCATATGTCGTCTATTTTCTTCCTCACGTGCTTCATCAATAACTAAGTAATCGCCTACGATCTGATGCGCCATAGGAATCATTAGAAATTGTCCAATTACTTGTTCCCAATCGTTTACAACATTATTTTTCTTATCCGCCCAATGGAACACGAAACTAGGGTTAAAGTCTTCATATGTTTTTGGTGTAGCGAAATAACGAGTAGCGATTTCAGAAGTCATGACCATCATCTGTGAAAACGCCATGAAGTTATTGTTGTATTCACCGTCACGATAGTAACGCATAAACTGTCCAAATGCTTCATCCAGCGTTTTATCTGTCCGTTTTTGCTCGATATTGATAAGCGGCAAACCGTTTATCAGCAGGACAATATCAAAACGGTTATCGTTAGCTGTCCGCACCTCTCTAGCAATTCGATAACTAGAGTCTCCCCCACGTACTTCCGCTTTTTTGAAAATCGTCAAGGTGATTTGTTTTCTTGTGATGTTTGGATTATCGTCACGGTAAATGCCGTCAATCTTGCCTTTCGATTCTTCAATGGCTAGTATCTTCGCTGCTTCATAACTGTTGCTGATTTGATGAACTTTAGCCATCACTTGGCTGAACTCGCTATCCGTCAATTCCACACCTTCAAGCTGATCGGCATTCATACGATTGAGTTCACTACGCCAATGATTAACCAAGTCAGCAACGGTAACTTTTTGCTTGTTACCATTTAGAAAGTCAGGCGCTTCCCATTTATATTTTTGCAGTTCTTTGACAAAATTCTCTTGGAACGTTTTCTCTGACGCATTTTTTGGTGTATCGCTCATGACTATCCCTACCTTCTATACAAACATCTCATTTAGGAATGCTTCTTTTAGATTTTGTAGTTTTTCTAACTTACGCTGATGAAGGTTGATGAGGTTGTCTAGGTCAGAAAAATATTCGCCAATTTTCTCTTGTTCTTTTATTGCTTTTGGGAACATTATATCCAATTTACGTTGCCCTGTAATTCCAATATAAGCACGTGTTGATTGTGTTGCTTCAAGTTTTAGAGAATTTTGAAAATCTGGTGAGTTAAAATATGCATAAAGATATTTTATAGCTAATTTTGATTTGTCAATAACCCTATAATATGTTACCTGCGGTGTCAAAACAGCATATTCACTACTTAAACCACTCAAAATAGCAACTTCACCAATTGTTGCTTTATGTGTAATCAACACATCCCCATTCTTCGCAAATCCCTTGTCTAGTTTTTTCGACCTTTCTGTAGTTATAAAATTACATTTTTTAAAATCTACCAATCCATTTTTTATATCTGTAGCCATTAAAAATGGAATACCGTAATCAACATATTCACTTGCTGTCGGATGCTTTTCCCCATGATTTCCATCCATTGGTTCTTCAATGATGCCTTCATCAATCAGCCATTGAACCTCACGCTGTTCCCAAGCTCCAGTAAATCCAGCAAATCTCCGTTTTGGTTCACGCTCACCTTCAGCGGGAAACATTTCTGAAAGATATGCAGATTTTAACTCTTTTGTCTTTTCTAACTTACGCTGATGAAGGGTGATGAGGTGGTCGAGTTGTTTAAAAAACTGTCCAATTCTCATTTGCTCATCATAATTTGGAAATTTAATATCTAATTCTTTTACGATTGATCCAGATAAATTCCCTTGTCCACCTTGTAAATATTTATCAATAATTTTCTGTTTTTGAGCACGTAACCACTGCATAATAAATTGAGAATCATAACCTTCATCTGGCATTATTGCTAAAATTGCTTGATTAATTGCACCATTTATCCTTGATATACCAACTTCTCCGCTTGTTGCTCCGTAAAGTGCATAAAGAATATCGCCCTTTTCAACCAGCTTAGCTGATGAGTTATTTAAACCAGTTTTGGTAATGGTTAATTCAGTCCTATTACTCTTGATTTCCGCAGAACGAATAAATGGAATATCACCATTGTAATAATCATTTTTACCAACTAATGGCGTTCCACCTGAGTAAGATATTGAAACATTCCCTAACTTCCGCTGTTCCCAATCGTGGCTATTTAGAAATTTCTTAAATCGTCTTTTTGGTACTAAATCTGTTTGTTCAGTCATTGTCTCACCACCAATTCACTCATCAATGCTACAAACGCCGATTCCAAGTCACGACTTTCCTCGTCAAGCGCTGCTAATGTATCGACATAACGATTGTGCAACATCTGTAGCGTGTTTAGTTCTGCTTTTAGTGGTAACTCTGCCAAACCGACAATAGCTTCCACTGTGTTTCCGAACCATTTGTCATACATCAAATAATCAATTTCTTCTTTTGTCAACGTTAGGATACGTTCTTGTACAGCTTCTTTAAGTGCTTTTTCATCTACTTTTACTGCTTTGCTAAGTGCTGATTTATCTGTAAATAACTCTTCAACATTTTTCAGAAGTTTATATTCAACCGTTCCTTTACTTGCTTTCTTTAATTCCGCCTTGACCAACTTATTTTCAAAAGCCTCGCCAGCTTCATTTAAGATTCCACCTAAAGCATCGGCCTCATCGCTATCTTCAACTTTCGCTGCCTCTACTAAGTCCGAAAGTTCATTTTCGATTTCTTGAATACGCATTTGCTTTGTTTTAATTCTTTCTAATTCATCACTGTACAAATGTTTTGCTATCAACTCATTCGGTACGATCATACCAACCCAACCATTTTGCTCTACACGTTTTTTATCGCCTGATCCTTTCGTCACCATATTAGGCACACGAGTACGTCCTGCTGTATAGAAATCACTCAATGCGATAATTTCTGTATCATGTGTCAGTGCATTCTTCCAAATCTCCGCCACAATCTGATACCCGTTATAAACATCAATATGATTAAACTCCGCCAACATCGTCTTGACTTCAACAAGCATGTCATCCATTAACTGATTCAAATTGCTGTTGTCGTCTACGACTCGCAAAATATCCCAATACTTATCAACATATGATTTTGCTTTACTTTCAATCTCTTTCGATTTTGCAACAATGCGAGCGTCACTTAATATTTCCTTAGATATTTCATCAACTGGCTTCAAAAGCTCAACATAACCATTACGAATTTCCTTCAAAGACTGATCTAAAATATCTGGTACTGTAGACTGCAAAACCTGCAAGTCATCAATATTCTGTCGAGGAATCCCGCCAAGTAAATGTGCATCCACATCTTGGGGAATTTCTTCGTCTATTGCTTCAACATAACGAGGAATGTTCATGTTATATTGGTTTTCAACAATTTCTCCACGATTAGCTAAATGGCTATAGCCCTTTTCCTCTCTACGCTCTACATATGTATCTACGATTTTTGCAATATCTTTTTCTTGTAGAACATTCTGTTTCCCGACTTTAATAAAACTGCGAGAGGCATCAATAATCAAGACAGGCTCATCAATTTTACGACCTTTCTTCAAGATCATCACAGCTACTGGAATACCTGTATTGGTGAATAGGCTACTCGGCAAACCAATGATACTATCAATGTAGTTTTTCTCCAGCAGCCTTTCACGAATCTCTCCCTCAGCCCCGCCTCGGAATAACACGCCATGAGGCAAAACAATCGCCATCGTACCATTTTGACCTAAGTGAAATAATCCGTGTAAAAGGAAAGCAAAATCACCTTTAGAATCTGGCGGCAATACCCCAGCAATTTCAAAACGAGGGTCGCTGACTTTTAACCCTGCTTTGTTCCAGCCTTTTACAGAATAAGGTGGATTCATAACGACTGCATCAAACTGTACACCTTCATTCGGACGTTCGGGGTCTTCCGGCCAATCATGCGAAAGCGTGTCCCCATTTTTAATCGTCATTTTTTCTGGACGGACACCATGAAGTAATAAATTCATGCGAGTCAAGTTATAGGTCGCTGTATTCTTTTCTTGCCCGTAATAGCTCAAATCCTTTTGGACTTCTTTACCTAAATGCTTCTTAACCGTCAAAAGTAGCGAACCAGAACCAACGGTGGGGTCATAGATCGTCTTAACATCAGACATTTTTGCTACAATTTGTGCCATGACTTCACTAACTTGTTGTGGCGTGTAGAACTCCCCTGCCTTTTTCCCTGACTCCATTGCAAACTGACCGATAAGATACTCGTACGCATCACCTAATACATCACCTTTTTGCAAGGCTACCATGTCCAATTCCGCAAACAGCAAAATCAGAGACTTAATATTTTTACTACGTTCGTTTAGATTGCTACCTAAAGCAGTATCCGTTAAATCAAGTGTCGAACTTGAGAACAATCCTTTAAAGTCATTAGAACCACTAGCTACAGCAATTGTGCGCTCAAAATTATTTAAGCTATCCGTTACTTTTTGAACTTCAAAATTTCCTGAATTTATGTCTTTTAGCCACGTTTGGTAGAGATATTCAGGAGCAACATAATAGCCAAGTGCTATTTGAAGCATGTTATCTAATTCTTCACCGTACTCTATTTTTGCCTTTACATACTCCTCAACTAATTCAGATTCCGTTATTTGCCCTAAACCGCTGCTTATTTTGAATTCTTCCAACGTTTTATCACTCAAAAATTTATAGAACATCAGACCAAGCATGTAATCTTTATAACGGCTGGCATCCATTGAGCCACGTAATTCATTTGCTCCGTCCCATAATTTACGTTTAATTTCTTCTGATGTAATCACTTTGCAGCCTCCAATATTTTTCATTAATATGACATGTTACTGATGTAAGTTTGGTCAGATTATTTCTCTCTTTAGCTAACGTGACCCTACACATAAATATCCATAGG
Source organism: Paenibacillus sp. KS-LC4 (assembly GCF_036894955.1). NCBI lineage: Bacteria > Bacillati > Bacillota > Bacilli > Caryophanales > Paenibacillaceae > Paenibacillus > Paenibacillus sp. KS-LC4. The sequence continues at coordinate 5,132,051 of NZ_CP145905.1, forward strand.
GAAATACTTCAAATTCATGAATATGTGTATATACGACCATTATTGCATCTTACGAACTACAACTTCAAGACTCCCCGTCCCTTTAGATATTTTTTCTACTAACTATTGTTGAAAGTTGCATCTGATCACTAAGTGAAATCAGGTCAATACATCGGGTCGAAGCAGATCGTATTCAAAATTATAAAGACATCTCTGATAATACGCAAAAAGACGTCTTAGAGAAACCCGGGACGTTTATCCCATTTTCTCTAAGACGTCTTATTTTTACGCAAACTGGGTTTCTCCAAGGAGAAACCCTTGCCACTACAGGCTTTTCAGCCTGATTACCGCATGGAGCATTAGTCTGCTCCAACGGCGATGTAATCTACCGCTTACGCGCGGTCACTCATCATCGAATTACTCCGATAATGATGTTATTACATCATGCCGCCCATTCCGCCCATGCCGCCCATATCAGGCATGCCAGCGCCAGCGCCTTTAGGCTCTGGCTTGTCAGCAACAACCGCTTCAGTCGTCAGGAACATAGCTGCAACGGAAGCTGCGTTTTGCAGCGCGGAGCGTGTAACTTTAGCAGGGTCAACGATACCTGCTTCGAACATGTTAACCCATGCTCCAGTAGCAGCGTTGTAGCCTACGCCGATTGCTTCATTTTTCAAGCGCTCAACGATAACCGAACCTTCTTGACCCGCGTTCGCAGCGATTGTACGAAGCGGCTCTTCAAGGGAACGAAGCACGATGTTAACGCCTGTTTGCTCGTCGCCTTCTGCATGAACAGCAGCAACTGCTTTGTATACGTTGATTAGAGCTGTACCACCACCAGATACGATACCTTCTTCAACCGCTGCGCGAGTCGAGTTCAGGGCATCTTCGATACGAAGCTTGCGCTCTTTCAATTCTGTTTCAGTAGCAGCGCCGACTTTGATAACCGCTACGCCGCCGGACAATTTAGCCAGACGCTCTTGCAGCTTCTCACGGTCGAAGTCGGAAGTTGTTTCTTCCAGCTGCGTACGGATTTGGCTTACACGAGCCGCGATGTCAGAAGCGTCGCCGCTGCCGTCAACCACGATTGTGTTTTCTTTAGTTACACGTACTTGACGAGCGGAGCCCAATTGCTCAACCGTAGTCGATTTCAGCTCAAGGCCCAGTTCCTCAGTGATTACTTGACCACCAGTCAGAGCAGCGATATCTTGCAGCATCGCTTTACGACGGTCGCCGAAGCCTGGTGCTTTAACCGCTACGCAAGTGAATGTGCCGCGCAGTTTGTTCACAACCAGAGTAGCGTTCGCTTCGCCTTCAACATCTTCTGCAATGATCAGAAGCTGTTTGCCGGATTGAACGACTTTCTCAAGCACAGGAAGAATTTCCTGAATGTTTGTAATTTTTTTGTCAGTGATCAGGATATACGGGTTATCCAGAACAGCTTCCATTTTGTCTGTATCAGTAACCATGTAGTGGGAGATGTATCCACGGTCGAATTGCATACCTTCAACCACTTCAAGCTCCGTTACAAAGCCTTTCGACTCTTCAACGGTAATAACGCCGTCGTTGCCCACTTTTTCCATAGCTTCTGCAATCAGTTGGCCAACTTCATCGTCAGCGGAAGAAATAGCCGCAACTTGAGCGATGGATTGTTTGCCTTCGATTGGTTTAGCGATGTTTTGCAGCTCTTCAACTGCAGCTTTAACCGCTTTTTCGATACCTTTGCGGATAACCATTGGGTTAGCGCCAGCTGTTACGTTTTTCAGACCTTCGCGAATCATCGCTTGAGCCAAAACGGTAGCTGTAGTTGTACCGTCACCGGCAACATCATTTGTTTTTGTTGCTACTTCTTTAACAAGTTGCGCACCCATGTTCTCGAATGCATCTTCCAGCTCGATTTCCTTCGCGATGGATACACCATCGTTCGTGATCAACGGGCTGCCGAATTTCTTCTCCAGCACGACGTTGCGGCCTTTAGGTCCGAGTGTAACTTTTACAGCATTTGCAAGTGCATCAACACCACGCAGCATTGCGCGGCGAGCGTCTTCGCTAAATTTAATTTCCTTTGCCATTATCATTTACCTCCCGAAAATATATTCATATAAGTATGCTTAACGGTCTGCACCGTCTCGTTTAAGTCCAGTCAAGCTGTATGTGAGCAGCCTATTCAAAGATCGCGTGAATGTCGCTTTCTTTCATAATCAAATACTCTTTGCCGTCGTATTTGACTTCTGTTCCCGCATATTTGGAGAAAAGAACGCGATCGCCTTCTTTAACTTCAAGCGCTACGCGAACTCCGTCTTTCAGCGCGCCGCTGCCAACAGCCACCACTTTACCTTCTTGCGGTTTTTCCTTAGCCGAATCTGGCAAAACGATACCGCTTGCAGTCGTTTCTTCTTTCGCGATCGCTTCTACTAATACACGTTCACCCAAAGGTCTGATCATTGAAAATAGCCTCCTTTAAAAATTTGTCGCTTATTTTTGTTAGCACTCATGAGCATGAAGTGCTAACAATCATGTTTATCATACTTTTTTTCGTTATTAATTTCAAGTGCTTGGGAACGATTTTTGCAGGAAATTTACATACCATTGGAAAAAAGACCGTTTTATGAAGCCCCTCGCTTCAACTACGCTGCATAAGCAAAGCCCCTCATCCATTGTTGCCGAGCTTGCTCCAACGTAAACGGTCACCCTCGAAAGTTCGAAGCGCGGCAGAAACTTGACAGCTATACAAAATGTTATTCAAAAAGCAGCTCAAATAAGAGAAAGCGCGCCTGTACTATACAGCCGCGCCGCTACCCTTAATCTAGTTGTTGTCGTTTATAATTCCACTAATACTCTTATAGCCTATGATGAGGCTACCCCTTCAGAGCCTGATCAATTGAAAAAACGGCCCCCGACCACGCTTTACGCGCTGTCCAATCCTCAGGCTCGCCGCTCCAGAAGGGATGCTCCGCAGCAAGGCCCAGCGGCAGAAACACAGCCGCGCATAAATATAGGCTGCCTGTGGAAATATAATGCTCGCCAATATCCGGCTGGCTGCCGCTAAAGCCGATCGTCAGCCAGCCGTCCTCTGTAAATGTGCCGGGTACAGATAGGCTGCGCCGAATAACCGCAGATAATGCACAGCGTGCCTGCGCGGGAGAAACACTGCCCGGCAGTTCGCCGAGCAATGCGCTTTGCGCCAAGCTTTGCATGGCGCCGCAGCGGTAAGCAAGCGAGCGACCAAGCGGCGGAAAGGTGCCCTCCGGTGAAATAAGCCGCTCCTGCACCTCCGCCCAGCGCTTCGCTCGCTCCTTGATGCTCGCCTGCATCGCATCCCAATCTTCATAGCAGCCTTGAACAGCCGCCACGATGTCCACAAGCATAGGCTGGATGACAAAGCTGTTGTAATAGTCGAAGTGGAACGATGGTCCGTCGCCATAGGCTCCATCGCCAACATACCACTGCTCATGCTGCTTGAGCGCATAATCAATGCGCATCGGGTCCCAATCGCTTTCTCCCATACGGTACAAAGCCGCTTCAATAATGGCGGAGAAAAGCAGCCAGTTCATGGCAAAAGGCTTGCGCGTGCGCGTTTGCTTGAACGCTTGGATAACCTGCTTCTGCACCTTGGCATCCAGCTTGTCCCAAAGCTCCGTCGGCGCACGCAAAATCGCCTGCGCCAGAAACGCCGTATCCACAATGGGCTGGTAGCCTACAGCGAAATTCATATAATCAGGCGACTGCGGATCGCAGCCAGCGGCAATTGCGCCGCGAGACAGCTCGGCATATTGCTGGCGCAGCCGCTCCTCCTCTTCGTCTGCCCCGCCGCTGCCTTCAATCCAGGGCGCTATTCCACATAAGAGGCGGCCAAGCGCCTCCAGGTGGGTCACATCGGAACGATCCTGCCCCGCAGCAGCTTGGATGGGCATCTTTTTTCTCAATTCACGAGCCGCGAGCAGACGCAGCACAGGCTCAGCCATTCGACATAGCTCGCTCACCCAATACTTGCGTTCCTCCGCTATCTGCACGCTTTCGCCTGAAGCTGTACCTTTTTCCCGAATCAACGCTCGTTCGCCCCTTTCTGTTTCTTATCTATATCAATCAGAAAACATCCAGCCTCCGTCTAAAGCTTGCTTACGACCAAAAGCTAGAATGGCCGCGCAGCTTGGACAACCCTTCTGCAAAGAAATAATCGCCGTAGATGAGCGGGACGTCGAGATTTTTGCGCTCGGGGTAGTGGCTTGTTCCATGCAGCACCAGCCCTTCCTCCTGTGCGTCGTCCTCCCATGCGCCATAGTTGTCGTAAAGCGATTTTAAAATCCGCTCCCCAGCACTGCGATACAACTCACGCTCAACCTCTGGCACCGCATCCGCAATCGCCAGCAAGCCGCAAGCCGCGCAAGCGCCTGCAGATGAATCACGGTATGGCTCCACGCCTTCCGGCAGCCGGAAATCCCAATGCGGTACGGAATCCTCCGGCAAATTCGCCAGGAAAAAATGGGCCGCGCGCTTCGCCGCATCCAAATATCGCTGCTCGCCGCTATGGGCATAGCTGAGCGCCATCCCATAAATCGCCCAGGACGCGCCCCTCGACCAAGCCGATTCAGGTGCAAAACCCTGCCCGCCATGCTTTGCGGCTACTTCACCGCTTTGCGGATCAAACTCTACGATATGATAAACCGAGCCATCCGGCCGAATAAAATGCTCCAGCACCGTATCGGCATGCGCCATCGCTAGATGCTTGTAACGCGGGTCCTCCGTCGTGCGCGAGGCCCAGTAGAGCAGCGGCAAATTCATCATGCAATCAATAATAGCCAGCCCGTCATTGCGCTCTCCTTCCCGCCAAGGATTCCAAGCCCGAATATAACGACCTTGAATATTGAAGCGGCCGCATAGCAGGTTGGCTGCAAGCAGCGCCCGCCTCCGCGAGTCCTCCTCCCCCAGCAGCTTATAGCGTGCCACACTAGTCAGCGTCCACATGAAGCCGATATCATGGTCAAGCCGGTCATAGCCCATAATTACCTCATCGAGCTTAAGCTCACAGGCTTCGGCAAGCTCTTTGTAGCGCTCTGTACGCGAATGCTCATCTTGATAGAGCAGCCATAGCAGCCCTGGCCAAAATCCCGCCGTCCACCAATGTGCCGGCTCCAGCACATATGCTCCATTCACACTGGCATGTGGAAATTGCGAGCCGATTCGACCGCTGGTACGTCCAATCTTCTGATTCACCTTGTTCCATGCTTCATTCACCCATTCTAACTGCACCTGCTTCTGCACTGTCATTGCTTTGCTCCCCTTTTCTTCGACGCATTGATAACACTTTATTGGCGCTTTTGTTCCCTTTTTTAGCTATTTCACCTATTGCTCGAAGCGAAAAACAAAATCACTTTCCACCGTCATAGCTCCCGTCTCCAAATGATGAAAATCCAGCGTATACCAGTGCCGTTCACGCCCAAAATGATCCCTATCGCTCCGCTGCGTCACCACTGGCTTCCACTGCTGCGCATCAAACGCAATCGTCAGCCTCTTGCGTCCCTGCAAAACCACGACACCGTCGGCCTCCCCGGCCTCCGGCATCCGCCGCACAACGAAGCGCTCGATAATCTCGCGCCCGCCGTCCACTTCCTCCCGAAGCCGATACCGGCTTCGGATCGTCAGCACAGGCAGCGCACCCTTCTTGCTCCACTCGAAGCGCCGCCTCAGCCCAACAAGGCCCGCTTCCTCGCCGTACGCGGCCTGCATTGCAAGCTCCAGCACGTCTAGCTCCGCGCTGGTCGCCGCCTGCACAACCTCGGCGCGCGCGTCCGCTCCCTCTCGCTGGCGCGCGCCGCCAATGATCGGCACGGAATGTCCGTGCGAGCCGTTGCACCAAAGCGCATACCGCTGCGGGCCAAAATAATCCGCCGTATACTCCCCGCTGCCCAAATCCGCCAAATAGGCTTCTCCGTCCGCATGAAGCACAAACTGCCCAACATCATTATGATTGTGCGGCTCCGCATTATGACCGCCTTTGGCGGCAAAGCTATATGTAGCGCCATCCTCCGCGACATAACGGGACAGCAGCCACTGCACATTTTCCAAATAATGCGATTCTGTCGGCCATAGAGCTGCTTCAGCAGCTTTTACAAGCTGCCTCTCCGTACTTGCCTCTTCTTTTTGAGGTCCTTCTTCCCTGAACTCTTCCCTGATCTTTTTACTGGTCTCTTTCCTGAACTCTCGTCGGTTCTCTTCCGGCTCCTCTTGCTGTCGCTCTTCCAGAGCCTCGTTCCGTCCCACTTCCAGCTCCTCTTGCTGTCGCTCTTCCAGAGTCTCTTTCCGTCGCACTTGCAACTCCTCTTGCTGTCGCTCTTCCAGAGTCTCTTTCCGTCGCACTTGCAGTGCCTCTTGCTGTCGCTCTTGCCGTGCCGCATCCTCCAAATCGTTCACAGAGCCGCTTCCTGCGCCATCCGTCCACCAAAGCAAATTCCGCACCGCAGGCGCCCACCTTGCGCAATGATCCCCTGTATAAGCGTCACGCAGACTCGCATGCGGCAAAGCAACAGACGGAAACTCCTGATGAAGATAGCAGCTCAGCCCCATGAAGATGCCGCTTTCAGAAGGCGCATCCGAAAAATTCACAATGCTGCGTCCTCCTGTAAAGCACTTCTGCTGAAACATCGCGATTTCTTGCACTTTTGCGCTGCGGAATAGATCAATGACTCCCTCCGTTGCCGCCTTAAGCAGCTGTGCAAAATAAACATAAAAGCCGTAGCCATATTGCCAATACGAATACCCTTCCGCACACGCTCCGTCATCGCCATAGCCGTCCAAATAACAATCCATTGCGACTATCGTGCGGGATATCACGGCCTCCAGCCGCTTTTGATCATCCATCAAATGCAGCGCCGCCGCCCCAATCGAGCCGGCACATACCGCCGCCCAATTATGCTCCGCGCTCTCCCAAAAATAAGGCCCCTCGGTCAAAAATGGCTGAAACAGCCGTCTTTCCACTTCCTCATGAATACGCTGGTGCAGCTCCTCTGGCAGCCGCGAGCCCAGCAGAACGCTGATTTCACTGAGCGCAAAGCCCGTCTCCGCAGCGAACAAATCAATGGGCGTCTGCTGCTCTGACCCGCCAAGATGCGCAGGCAGGCACCACGTCCGCTCCTCGCAGATCGACCAAAGCGCAGCCAGCAGCGCCTCCAAATAGGACGGCTCCTCCTGCTCAAGCAGCGCCATAAGAGCGAAAGAATTAAGCCGCCGCCTTTTTTGAAAATAAACCCGTTCATATGGCAGCCGTTCACCTGTCTCCTTGTACATGCGAAACAGGGCTTCGCTCAGTTCCGGCTCAACGCTCGCCAATTGGCGCTGTGCCTCGGCGCGAATCTCCTCAACTAACGGACGCTGCATCTCGGATCGACGCAGCTCGCCATACCATTCATAGCTTAGTTGTCCCTCAGGCAGCTTCACTCTATTAACTAGAAGCGCCAGTCCCCTTCGACGCTCTCGCGGCAAATGCAGCTGTCCCAAAAAACGCTCTGCAAGGCGCCTGTGCAACGGTGCTTGCTCTTGCTCTTGCTCTTGCTCTTGCTCTTGCTCTTGCTCTTGCTCTTGCTCTTGCTCTTGCTCTTGCTCTTGCTCTTGCTCTTGCTCTTGCCTCTCCACCTTCTCCACTCCTCCCTACATATGCTTAACAAATCTCTTATCTTTTCTTCTTGTCCTTCTATCTTCATTCTTTAATCTTTAATCTTTAATCTTTAATCTTTAATCTCCATGCTTCATGCTTTATTCATCGTTCTTCATTCTTCCTTCTTCGTCCTTCGTCATTCATTCTTCGTTCTTCGTTCTTCATTCTTCGTTCTTCATTCTTCGTTCTTCGTTCTTCATTCTTCGTTCTTCGTTCATCGTTCTTCATTCTTCCTTCTTCGTCCTTCGTCATTCATTCTTCGTTCATCGTTCTTCATTTTCCCAATCATTCTACTCTTTGACCGATCTTCCTCTATTCCCTATCCATCCTGGCATCTTTATACCACGTTCCTGCCTAATATTTAAAATATCTATCCACACCAGCCATGATATCGCTTACAATCGTTTCTGCCCTCTCCGGTACTCCACAGGAGTCACACCCGTACATGACTTAAACAGCTTTATAAAATAGCTCTGGTTATCGTAGCCCAGCGTCTCGCATATTTTGCCGACGGGCGAGCCGGTTTGATCGAGCAGTTCCTTGGCCCGGTGCATTTTCATCCTGATTACATATTCGATAAAGGTCTCGCCCATTTCCTTCTTGAACAGGCGGCTGAAATAGCTGGGGTTCATAAACAGCTGCTCCGCCACCTCGTCAAGGCTGATCTTTTTGTCCAGATGCTGCGATACATATTCGCAAGCATCAATAACCTCAGCACGTTTACTGCCGCTCACGCCATTCTCGGAGGCCGTTATCGCTGACAAGCAGTGGGCGATCAGCCAAGCCTGAAGCTCGGCGAGGCTGCCGAGCTCCCACACCTCATGATGGCTGACGTCAATGGAGCTCGCTGAGCGGGTATGCTGCATCAATTGCAGCTTGAGCTTTACGTCCAGCAGCAGCTTAAACACCCAATCCTTCACCTGCTCAGGCGGCAGCCTCCGCTGCTCCGCAAGCGACAGCCACTGGCGCACCAGTCCCTCTGCCGCGTCGCGCTTATGGCCCAGCAGCGCCTCCCGCAGCAGCTCGGCCGCCTCGCCAAAGCCTTCCAGCAGCGGATTGTCGCTGCCTGCCTTGGCGAGCTGCGCGGACTTCCCCGCGCCTGCCTTCACAATAGAGCCAGGCGCGCGGTAGAAACGCGCCTCCGCCCCGGAAAGCAGCTCCGCCATCGCTTCCCGCAAGCGCAAGGGATCGCCTCCGCTAGCGCCAATCAGAAAGGACATCGTCAGCTTCAGCGAGCTTTTGAGCGTCCGCTGCACCTCCGCAAGCAGCAGCTTCACCTCGTCGAAGCCGTTTATTTTCAAGCCCTGCGGGCATACCTGCATAATAAAGGATTCCTGCGGGCTGTAGACAAAATGGGCAGCAGGGCGCCCCCTCTCCCGGCTTGCCATTATCTCACGGGTGACATTGTCCACGACAAAACGCAGCATCTCTTCGGAGCGAAAGCGCTGAAGCGCCTGCGGATAATCGTCGATGATGCCCAGCACCGGAATAACGAGCTCGCCTGCTCCGAATGGAAGGCCAAATGCTCCCAGCTCCTGCTGCCATTTGACGGGATCTAGCATTGGCTGATGAAGCGTCGCCCGAATAAACTGCTCCTTCAGCAGCGCCTTGTTGCGATCAACCATATTCTCCTTGCGGAGCTGCTCCATATGCAAATCCTTCGTCTCATTCAGCTCTGACTGAAATTGCAGCAGCAGCTTGCGTATATCCGAAGGATCAAGCGCATCCTTGAGCAAATAATCCTGCACCTTCAGCTTGAGCGCCTGCTGCGCATAGCTGAACTCGTCATGGCAGGACAGCACCGCTACGCACAGCTCCGGCTTGTACGCCTTAAGCCTGCGAATAAGCTCCAGCCCGTCCATGCGAGGCATCCCGATATCTGTAATCAAAATATCCGGCATTTCCTCCAGCGCTGCTGCCAGCGCGACCTCGCCATTCTCATGCATGCCGATTAGCTGAAACCCCAGCTCCTCCCACTCAATGGCAAAAGCCAGCAGATCCAGCACCGGGTAATCATCATCGACCAGCATCACCTTAACCATCAGAATTCACCACCTGCCTCGGAATGTACAGCGTAATAACTGTGCCTTGCCCGCTATCGCTGTCTATCGTCATCTGGAAGCGTTCGCCGTAGGTTATGCCCAAACGTTCATATACATTTACAAGCCCGATGCCTGAGAACTTGCCTGGCAAGGCGACTGCCTCATCCTCGACCTCGCCTGCCGCTCCCTGCTCATGCTTTTCTAAAGTGCCTGTAGCAAGCTTTTGGCGCAGCCGCTCGAGCCTTCCCTTCTCAATGCCTTGCCCGCTATCGCTGACGGTTATGCGATAGCCACCCTCTGCCTCGCTTGCACTAATCGTCATTAAGCCAGCCTGCTGGCTGAGGCCATGAATGAGGGCATTTTCAATGATTGGCTGCAAGCAGAAGCGCGGGACGAGTGCCGTTAAGCTTAAAGGCGATAGATCAAGAGCCAGCTCCGCCTTCTCCTTTTGCCTCATATTCATTAGCCTTACATAATCTATTGCGAGATCGACCTCCTCATGAAGCGGAATAACGCCTTTATCCTGGCTAATGGTCATCCGCAGCAGCTTGGACAGCGAGCTGATCATTTCCGCGCTTTCCGAATCCCCTTTGCGCAGCACCTTCATCCGGATCGAATTCAGCACATTAAATAGAAAATGCGGATTAATTTGCGCCTGAAGCATAGCCAGCTCCGCCCTGCGCTTTCGCACCTGCGTCTGCGTAATTTCGCCAATCGTCTCCTTTACCTTATCGAGCATTAAATCAAAGGATTGACCCAGATAGCCCATTTCGTCCTCTCCGCGTATGCCGGAGCGCACCTCCAAATTGCCGCGCTGCACCGTCTCTGCTACCCGCCCTAACCGAACGAGCGGCCGTGTGAATTTTCCCAGCAAATAAAGCAGCAGCACCATAAACAGGCAGAAGGAGACGAGCTGAAACATAAAGACGCGTTTGAAAATGACATTCAGCTTAAAAACAGCACGGTCATAAGGAGTCAGCGACACCAGCTTCCAGCCCGTAAGCGAATTTGTGTGCCAGGCCAATAAATAATCCTCTTTTTCAATTTGCAAAAAAGGCGGGTCTGCCTGCTCGCTCGCGAGCAGGGCGTAAGGAAAAGCTTCACCAACGCGCTTTGCGTCGGGATGCGATAAAATTTGGTTCTCGCTGCCGAGCAGCATCGTTTCCTGCTCCAGCTCGATTTTTCGAAAAATATCGCTCACCTTAGTTTCCAGTATCGTAACAATGACGTAGCCATAGGGATTTACACTGTCACCGCGCAAGGCCCGGGCAATGGAAAGCTGATAGGGACTGCGAGCTTTATCGCTGTCAAATACCGTCGGCGTAGCTCCCGGCCAAAACGATTGCAGCCCGGACAGCTCATTTAATTGCGCGAACCACGGCTCCTCGCGAAACAAGGCGGGATCGTATTCATCAAACGAATAGTTGGCAAAATTCGTCCCGTCCTTTAGCAAAATCGTCACATACGCCTTATCTCCGACGACGGTCATATTTTCAATCTTGTTCATAATCTTCATACGGTCGAGGTAGCGGTCATATTCTGCGCTTGCTCCTTCATAGGTTTTGCCTGAAGCAATCGCTTTCATAATTCGATTCATTTCGGAGTCAAGCTGCACGTTGTTGGCGATATAAAACATATAATTAAACAAATTTGATACATAGCCGTCCACCAGCTCCAGCTTTTGCTGCGACTGCGTGACTGCCTCCTGCTTCATTGCATCCTTCGTCAGCATATTGTAGACGGCGAGCGTAATTAAAGCGGGGAGGAGCAGGCAGACGACCGCCGCTGCCATCAGACGATGGCGAAAAGACCTCAGCCGCAGCAGCGATAGCCATTGACTAGACACAACCCCACCCCTTTTTTTGATCGTTCCTTCAAGTGTAACTGATATGAGCCTTTTTCGCGTCGTTTTCTCTTCAGATTTTTTCGATATCGGTTGGACTAAAGCATATATAAGCGGGAAGCTTCTGTCGATCAGCTTTGACCCTAAGATTACGCTATTTTTAATAAAAGGAAATGATTTTGTGTCGGACAGTGAGGCCGTTATTTGTGAGCAAAACAAGCTTTGACCGTGCTCGCGGACACAGAAGCCGCTATTTGTGCTGTCTAACGTGAAATGAGCCTAGTTTGAGGGAAATAACGGCCTCACAGTCCGCAGCGATGCAAATAAGGACGAAAATAGGGAAATAAGGGCTTTACAGTCCGTGAGCAACGCAAAGACCGCAATTATATCAAGATCACCACGTTACAAAGGCGTTGGAGCCACAGCTGTAATAGCTAAAGCTGTATCAACTAAGTGAATGTCATCCAGCAGGAAATATCCGTCCCAGTTGCAGCAGCTTGCTCAAAGAAGGAGCAGGGTAGCTGGAATCTTTAGCTCAACCTAAACAGCTATAGCATTAATTTTCTGCGGTTCTAGGCAAAAAGAAGCGCAGCAACAGCTCTGCACTTCTCCTTATAGTTTCAGCTGTGCGGTGACAAAGCTTACTCAGAAATCCGACTTTCTCCCGCACTCCGGCTACTTATTCGAATCAATCACCTGCTGTACACGCTCCTGCAAAGCGGCAATCGTCTGATCAATGTCCTGCTGATCAAAAATCAGCTTCTCGTACTCCTCATTGATCACCTTATAAATTTCCGCTTGATACGTAACAGGCGGAATGATTTTGGACGATTTGGCGTTTTTCAGCACCGACAGCAGAGACTGCTTGTCGACCTTCTCCGGATTTGCTGTCGCGCTCAAAATCGTATCAATAATCGTTTCCAGCTGGGAATCGTCAATGCCGTTCCATGAAGGAACATTTTTCCCTTGAGCAATCTGCCCTTCGGTCGTATACCAGCGAACAAACTGGTACGCTGCATCCTTATGCTTGGAGGAAGCCGCAACTGATACATAATCCGTCGTTACCATCGTGTAGCCGCCTTCGTCTGACGCTGCATTTTTCGGAATTGGAGCGACCGCCACTTCAAAGTTAAGCGGGAATTGCTCGGTTCCGCCTAGCTCCGTGTTCATCCAGCTGCCGATCATGACCATGCTGACCGCCTGATTGAAAAACTGGTTGCGGTAATGCAGCTTCTGCGAAATCATATCGGTGTAAGGGGAGGCCGATTTATCCTGCTTCTCCATCTGCACGCGCAGCTCCAGCGTTTTGCGCATGAGCGGATTGTCCAGATTGGACGTGCCATCCGCCTTCAAAAACTCGGTATTATCCGGCTGATTCGCCAGCGCAAGCTTCAGAAATTCCATCCAGCCGCCATTTTGCGGGCCATGGAAATACGTGCCGTAATGCTTCGATGCGCCGTCCCCTGTCGTTAGCGTCTTCGCATAGCTCATAAAGTCATCCCAGGTCCATTCAGTTGGTACATCGAGTCCGGCAGCCGTTAGCTGTGTCTTGTTAAGCAGAACGTACCAAGGATTGAACTTGCCTGGCAGCGCATAATATTTGCCGTCGAGCATCGTATCAACCTTGTATTCCTCACTCACCTTAAAGCCATCCTTGGCAATATAATCATCAATTGGAGCGACCATTCCAAGGCCAACGCGCTGCGCATAGCCAGCTGGATCGCTGAACATAATGACATCCATTTGTTCATTAGAGGAAGCCGCGAGATCCAGCTTCTGGATCGCCTCCTGCGTATCGCCCTTCTCGCTCAATACGACGACATCCACCTTGATGTTTGGATTTTTCTCCTCAAATGCCGCAATCGTCTGCTTCCAATTGTAGCTTGCTTCGTTGCCGAACGTGTGAAGCTTAATCGTAACCTCTTCATCAGCCGCCTGCGCCGGACTTTCCGTGCCGCTGCTCGCTGCTGGCGAAGCCGCTGCCCCGCCGCTATTTGTGTTGCCTCCTGATGAGCAGCCCGCCGCCACCAGCATAATCGACAGCAGCAGCAGCGATAACCATTTCATTTTTCTAAACATCCAAACCCTCCTCTTTAAAATAAAAAATAACGATAGCTTTGCCAATGATGTTTGTATGCGCTTTCTGTCATTATTGTAGCAATGCGGCAGCCCGCTCCTATACTACAATATTGACTACATTTACGACTATTTTGACTTCCCATAGCAGCCTGTTTAGGAGAGAAAGCACGATGGAGCTTTCCTCTGTCTGACGAGATTAGCCCTTTACGCCGCCCATCGCAATGCCTTCGATGACGCTTTTTTGTCCGATGACGAAAATGATCAGCAGCGGAACGATGGACGATACGGCAGCCGCCATAATCAGCGAATAAAACTCGCCGTTGATGGTCGTAAACTTTTGCATCGCCAATTGAATCGTGTAGAGGCTGTCCGTTCTTAGGAAAATGAGCGGATTCTGATAGTCATTCCAGGTCCAAATGAAGCGCAAAATCGCATACGTCGCCACAGCAGGGCGCACAAGCGGGAACGCAATTTGCAGAAATATCCGGCCATGCCCCGCCCCGTCGATTTTTGCTGATTCAATGTATTCATTGTGGACGCCCATAAAAAATTGCCGAAGCATAAACGTGCCAAGCACGCTAAAGCTGCTGAGCATAATGAGTCCCAAGTGGCTGTCGAAAAAGCCAATCGAGCGGTACAAAATAAACTGCGGCACCAATATCGCCTGATGCGGAATCATATAGGTGGCGAGCACAATAATAAACAAATATTTTCCTGCTGCAAACTGGATTTTGGAGAAGCCATAAGCAGCAAGGGCAGAAACGATACACGATAGTATCGTCGTGACTACCGTAATTTTAATGGAATTCAAATAGTATTTATAGAACGGAAATTGTCCGTTCCACACCTCCTTGTAATTTTCGATCACATGCCAGGTTTTCGGTATCCACTGAATCGGATAAGTGAATACGTCTGCCTCGATTTTGAAGGAGGTGGACAGCATCCAGACGAAGGGCAGCAAAAACAATATGCTCATCCCCATCATTAACGCCGTAATGATCGATTTGCGAACCGTATTTATCGTTTTTTGGTTCATTCTCTTCTTGCCTCCCTATTTTATAGTGAATCATAAGCCTTTAATAATTCACCCACTTCTTCTGACCAATCCATTGCAGCAGGGTAATGAGCAGCACGCAGGCGAACAGGACGACCGCCATCGAAGAGGCGTAGCCGATTTTCAAATTAACGAAGGCCGTATCGTATAAATACCAGACAATCATGCTGGTCGAGGACAAGGGCCCCCCCTTTGTCAATATCGCAATTAAATCAAACACCTTGAACGTCGAAATAACACCGGTGACGAGCAGGAAGAAGGAGGTTGACGACAGCTGGGGAAACGTAATGCTTTTAAATTTCACCCAAGCATTCGCCCCGTCAATATCGGCTGCCTCATATAAGTCCCGCGGAATCGATTGCAGCCCGGCAATATACACGATCATATTAAAGCCAATAGATGTCCAGACGGTAATCATCATGAGCGAGGGGAGCGCATATTTCGGATCAGCGATCCACTTCGGCGGATTTTCAATGCCGAGCGCCGTGAGCAGCTGATTGACCGGACCCGCCGACGGATGAAATAGCACCTGCCAGACGATAGCAACCGCTACTATACTGGATATATACGGCATGAAATAAGCGACCTTGAAATAGCCCTTCAAATACACATGCTTGTCAATCACAATCGCCAGAAACATGGACACTGCCAAATAAATAGGAACTGTTAGCAGAAAATAAGCATTATTTTTCAATGATTTCAAAAATGCCGCATCGCTTGCCAGCCGTTCAAAATTATCGAAGCCGACCCATTTCAGGCCATCAAAGCCCGCGATAAAATTCCAGTCCGCCAGCGATAGCGCGAAGGTTGCAAGTATCGGCAGCAGCGTAAGCACCGTCACGCCGATGAGCATCGGGCCTACGAATAGAAAACCTGCGAGCGTTTCCTTTCGCTGGACCGCACTGCCGGAGCGTCTCGTGCTCAGCTTCTGATTGTCTGACTTATTTGGCTTCGCCGCAGCTTCTTGTAGCGGATTCATGAGCCTTCACCTCGATCTATAATGGATACCCTTATCATAAAAAAAATGAAGCTTGCGCTGTGACGGTATTTTGCCAACCTATATCATTATTTTGACTTTATCTCAGACAAGCAAAGCCTGCACGCATGCAAAAAAAGCGATGACCGGCACCTTACAGTGCCAATCATCGCTCATTCCTTTTTTGGCTCACGCTTACGCTTGAAGCGGCTCTTTCTTTTTATCAGATGGGAGAAATACGGTAAACAGACCGAGCAGCGGCAAATACGAGCAGCACTGGATTACAAACACAATGCTTGTCGCATCCGCAAGATTGCCGAGAATCGCCGACCCCGCACCGCCAAGCCCGAAAGCAAGACCGAAGAAAATACCTGATACGAGCCCGACCTTCCCTGGCAGCAGCTCATTCGTATACACCATAATAATCGAGAAGGCTGAAGCCAAAATCAGCCCCGCAAAAAAGATCAAGATGACGGAAAACGTTAAATTCGCATACGGCAGGGCGAGTGAAAACGGGGCTGTGCCCAAAATCGAAAACCAAATCAGCGCACGGCGGCTGAATTTATCCGCTAGCATGCCGCCGAATAGCAACCCGATCACGTTGGCAACCAAAAAGACGAATAATATCATTTGCGCCTGGCTGGTCGATATCCCAAATTTTTCTATAGCATAAAAAGAATAATAGCTCGTTAACGCTGAAATATAAACATATTTAGAAAAGACCAAAATCATAATAATCGTTACCGCAAACGCTACTCTCGTCTTTGAGAGGCCGCTTCTTGCAAACGGATGATTTTGCACCGTCCCCTTGCGCTCCTTCTCGGCCTTCAAGTGCTTCGTATACCATCTGGCGACGTAGCTTTGCAGCATGAAACCGACAACGAGCAGCAGGGAAAACCAAACGACACCCTTTTGCCCCGTATGTACGAACAGCAACGCCGTCATGATCGGAGCAAGCGCTTGTCCAATATTACCGCCAAACTGAAAAATCGACTGCGCCAGCCCTTTACGCGCCCCGCCTGCCAAATAAGCTACCCGCGCCGATTCCGGATGGAATATCGCTGACCCGACCCCAATCAGCATAACCGCAGCGAGGATCATCCAATAATACGCCGAGAAGGCCAGCACCAGCACACCCGCAAGGGTGAAAAGAACACCGATGGGCAGCAGCCTTGGAATCGGCCGTTTATCGGTGAAAATACCAATAAGCGGCTGTAAAATCGCTGCCGTCAAATTAATGATTAAAGTAATAAGCCCAATTTGCGAAAAGGTTAATGAAAAAGCATCTTTAAGCACCGGATACAGTGCAGGCACAATCGCTTGAATCGTATCATTGAGCAAATGTACCGAGCTTGCGGCGAACAAAATCGGAAAAAAAGTAGTAGCCGCCACATTGGACGGCCGAATAGCAGCTGGATTAGTAGACATCAGGTTCTCCTTTTTCGAAATAAAAATCGAATTTTGATATGCGATATATTGCATATTATATTCCGGTTATGTATGCTATAGCAAGATTTATTTTCCCGATTGCTTTTTTTCTAAACGCAGCTTACTTTAATCCATTTGCACCCTCTTGCTGCTTCGATATATGATAGGAAGTAGCCAAATACGCCGTTTGAGAGTGATCGTTTAATTTTCTTGAAGAAGGTGATGCAATGCCGATACCGACTAATTATTCCTCGCCGCTAAGAATATCTGCGAAGGATCGAGCTTTAGCTCAGCTCCAGAAATGGATTATAGAAGGCACGCTTCAGCCTGGAGAAAAGCTGATTGATGCTGAGCTTGCAGATGCGCTTGGCGTCAGCCGGACGCCGATTCGCGAGGCGCTGCAATTGCTTGAAGTACAAGGGCTTGTGCAAATGCTGCCCAGCAAGGAAACAAGAGTAACGATGATTGAGGAAGAGGACATGCCCAAGCTTTATGCGCCGCTTGTTGCACTGAATGCTCTCGCAGCAGAGCTTGCAGTACCGCATATTCAGCCGGAGCATATTGCCCGCCTTAATGAGCTGAATGCCCAGTTTGCGAAATGCATTCAGGAGAATAAGCCTTATGAAGCGCTTGAATACGACGAGGAGTTCCATAATGTTATTTTGGAGCTGGCGGATAATGCCTATATTCAATCCTTTACCTCCTCCCTGCAAATGCATATTCGCCGCTATAAGTATTTATTTATTAAACAGCCTGCTTCGATAGCACAAGTAGGTGTCAAGGAGCATCAGGCGATCATTGATGCGCTCGAAGCCCGCGATGCGGAAGCCGCCTCCCTGATGATGAAGAAAAATGTAAGCATCCATATTTAGGAGCTGTGGGGAAATTAGAGATACTTCCTTTGCTCGCAGCTTCTTAGGCGAAAACAGAAAACCAACTTCCCCTCCCGCTTGCAGCAACGGAGTTGAAGTTGGTTTACTCTTGTTTACACATAAGCTTATTCGACTTGCTCCGAAGGCTTTAACGCTTTAAAAATAAAGGCCGTCGTTTCTGAAATCTGCTCCTCCAGCGTACTCACATCATCCCCCATAAGCACCAGCATATGATTATTTCCTTTTGGAAAAAGCAGGGTTGAGCTAACCGCCTTAAAAACGGTATGAACAGAATTAAATTCGAATACTCCCTGTTCTCGCCCCTTCAACAGCCACTGGTATATTAGCTGCCACAGCGGCAGGACACGCTCCTGAATCATGGCAATACGCGGCGTGTTCAGCGCAAACTCATGTTGAATAATGTAAGATAACTCTGCATCCTCATCGCGAAAAGTAAGCAGTTCCCGAATAATAAGCTTCATGCCTTCAAGAGGATCCATATCCTTCGCAATAGAAGCAATGCCCCTGCTAGGAAAAAAAGCTTCAAACAGTGCGAAAAACAAATTATCCTTTCCGCCAAAATAATACGAGATCAGCGCCACATTCGCGCCCGCTTCCTCACAAATTTGCCGGACGGATGTCCTGTCAAAGCCTTGAGCGGCAAACAGCTTTTTCGCTGCCAGCAAAATTCTCATTTTCACATCAATATCCGCAGCTTTCATCTCAGCCTCCTAACGGCAACCACTTTATTTGACGCATGCGCTTGGGGCTGATTAGAATGCGCGGAAACGAATTAGTTCGACTTCATTGCCACTTGCCCCGGCTTTGGCGCAGCCTGCTTCTTCAAACCAACCGCTGCCATGCTAATCACAAAACCGATGATCGCAATAATAGCCAGTGCCGCAACCTCGCTTCCAATGCCCGTTCCACCGAACAGCACATTCATTAGCCCTTCAACTGCATAAGTTGCTGGAAGCGCCTCTCCAAGCTTTACATAGAAATCCGGCAACAGCTCACGCGGCACAATCGCACCAGATGAAACGAGCTGCGCGGACAGTGCGATAATATTAAACAGCATGCCAGCCATGCCAAATACATATAGGAACATTTGAGAGACAAACATAAACGCAAGCACGAACATGAGCTGGAACAGCCAAAGCTTCAAGAAGCCCTGCTCCATTTGTCCATTAAACGCAGCGAGCAAAGAGGAGCCGACAAGCGATACGCCAACTGCCGCACCTGCCGTAATGATGCTTCTAGCTGCAAAACGCTGCCAGCGGCCTGCCTGAGCACTAACCATCATCGACGATTGCTCCAGATTCATCCCCATAATCATCGCGCCAACATAAGAAGCAAGCACCATCATCATCGGAACCATTTGGTTGCTCATGCCTTTAACAGGGTTCATGGATTCAATGTTCGCCGTAATACGCTGCGCTAAGCTTTGGCCAGCAACTGCTGCCTGCTCCGCTGGAACACCTGCCTTGCCAAGCGTACCTGCGATACCTTGCTCGACCGCCTGTGCATTGGCTTCCTTCGTTACCTCTGCGGCAACATTACTCATAATGCTCTTAATTAAAGCGGGGTTGGATTCATTAATAAAATAGCCAATATCCGCCTTGCCATCTGCCGCCATCGCCTTTTGCGAGAAATCAGCAGGGAAATAAATAATCATTTGCAGCTCACGTGCGTTAAGCTGCTGCTTCGCATCCTCAAGACTTGTAGGCTGCGACATTTGGAAAGGCAAATTGCTGATCAAAGAACCTGCGATTTGCGTGCCGAACTGTTGATCCTCATTAACGACTGCAATATGCAGTTTATCAGTACGATCGGTCACTCCATTATAACCTGTCATCCATATAACTGAAAATACAATTTGAAACATAAGCGCCGTAATAATACCCACAATTGTTGTTGGACGCTTCATAAAAGCTTGAATCGTGTTTTTCATCGCCAATCCCATCCTGTCTGTGTCAATTCATCTAATTTAAACGAATGTTTTAAACAATCAATTTAAACAATTGTTTCAATAATATATTTTGCTTTGAAAATTGTCAACATGAAAATAATGATCCCTGGCATAAATCAGAAAATCCCTGTGTCCGCTGCAATAAATGCAACGAATACAGGGATTTATGTTTCGGCGTCCGCACACGAAGCTATTACGCTTCATCGCTCATTTCCTCTTCCCGCAGCTTATCTGCTGCAAGCTGCTTGCGGTATATGGCAGCGGATAGGAAAACGCTCATTTCATACAAGCCAATTAATGGGATGGCTACGAGCGAATCTGATACAAAATCAGGCGGCGTCACCACAACCCCAATAAAAATCATAATGAAATAAGAAATACGGCGCATTTTGCGCAACCGGATCGGATTCAAAATCCGAATTGCGGTTAAAAACATAATGACCAGCGGCAGCTCAAATAAAAGCGAAATCGGAATCAAAATATTAAACATAAAGGTGAAATATTGAATAATTCCGAACGTCTCCACCAAATTCAAACTGTCTGAAACATTTCTGGTGAAATGAAACGCGAGTGGAAAAACGACAAAATAAGAAAACGACAGCCCTACCAAAAACATCAACAAGGCGAATGGGATATACTTAAGCGTCGCCCGCTGTTCCTTTACATGCAGAGCCGGCTTAACGAATGCCCATAGCTGATACGCTGTAAATGGAATCGTAATAATAAGCGCTATGACTAGCGCGAATTTCATATAGACGCCGACCCCGTCCCACAAGGAGAACGTATGCATCGGCAAAGAGCGCGCTGGCTCAAGGCTCATAATAAAATCATAAGCAGGCTTGGCCACAAACAAACCGGCAATGAGGCCCACCAAGATAACGAGCAGCATATAAAAAATCCGTTTGCGAAGCTCTCCGATATGCTCCAGCAGCGGCATCAGGCCTTCCTCACGCAGCCGTTCGCGATTAAAGGGTTGTTCGGTAGCTTCGTCTTGCCTGATTCCCATCTGTCACAATCTCCTTCCAGAAAAAAAGCGGGCCCGATTAATCCGGCAGCCGCTTGTTATTCGACTCAGTATTGTCTGATTTGGAAACGTCGATCCGTTTCTCCTCTTTGTCCTTTGGCTCATCATCCATTACATCTCTTGCACCCGCTTTAAACTCCTTAAGCGTCCGGCCGAAAGCTCTACCCAATTCAGGCAGCTTGTTAGGGCCAAACAACAGCAGGGCCACTAGCACCAGCAAAATAATTCCCGTTGCACCAATAGATGGCATAATCGTCTACCTCCCTCTCACTCTTGGATGTCTGTCCAAACTCAGCATCCGTACAAACCGCCATAACCGAGCTGTGTAATATCTTGCTTCACAATGCGATGCCCAGCAAGTATGCGTGCCAGCAGGACATCGAATGAAGTATACGGGTCATGCATGACGCATCCCGGCAAGCCAAGTATCGGCACTTCGTTCAAATAGCCCATTAACAGCATCGATCCAGGCAGCATCGGCGTTCCATAGCTCACGATGTGCGCACCCGACGCCTTAATTGCCCCTGGTGTGCGGTCGTCAGGATCGACAGACATACCGCCTGTTACCAATATCATATCATAATCTTGCTTAAGCAAATAGTTAATTTCATTAACAATTACCTGCTTGTCGTCGGGAGCAAAGCGCTGCTCGATGACCTCTGAGCCGAAGGCCTCCAGCTTGCTGCGGACAGCGGGACCGAATTTATCCTCGATTCTCCCGCCAAATACTTCCCCGCCTGTCGTCAGCAAACCTACTCGCAGCTTGCGAAATGGCTTTACACGAACAGGCGCAGCACCATCATGTGCCGAGCGATATTCTGCTGCCAAGCGCTCAACTACCTCTACCTTGGACTCCGGCACAACAAGCGGAATAGCGCGAGTAGCCGCAAGCTGCCCATCCTTCTTAACTACGCTATTCGTCTTTACCGTCGCAAGCGCAATTTCTCCGAGCGAATTAATGGCATGCACCAACGCTTCGTCAACCTCAACGAGCCCCAGCAGCTCGGATTTCATGCTTACTTTACCTTCATGCGGTTCGCTCAGCCAGATACCCTCTCCGCAAAGCGCCTTTGCCATCCTGCTTGCAGCATCATCCTCATGCAGCTCGCCAGCAGCAAGCTCCATAATGTAAATATGCTCCTTGCCAATATCGAGCAGATTTGGAATATCAGCCTCAGTTATAATATGGCCTTTTTTAAAAATACGGCCTTTAAACTCACCCGGCACGATGCGGGTGAGGTCATGAGCCAGCCGCAAACCAATGGCATCGTAGACCGACACTTCCTTGAGCACCGTCTTGGTTACTGAACTCAGATCGGCCGTTGTCGCTGCTTCTCCTTGCTGCTTATGCTGCCCGGCACTGCTCATAATACGTCGTCTCCTTGTGTACCGGAAATAATCTCAAGGGCTTGAGGCAGTTGATCCATAATGGCCATTAAGCTTTCATGGACACCTTTCGGACTGCCCGGTAAATTTACAATCAGCGACTTGCCGCGGATGCCGCATACGCCTCGGGACAGCATGGCACTTCTCGTCTTTTGAATAGCGCCAAACCTCATCGCTTCCGCAAGACCTGGAATAACCCGGTCAACCACACGCAAGGTAGCATCAGGCGTCACATCACGTATCGCAAGTCCAGTCCCTCCTGTTGTCAGCAATAAATCCGCTTGATAATATTCGGTCATCTCAATGATGGCTGCCATAATTTCATCCTGCTCATCTGGAACGATGCGATAATCGACAATTACGCCGCCAAGCTCTTCCTCAACCAGCTCCCTGATAACTTGTGCGCTTGTATCTTCACGTTCACCGCGCGAGCCTTTATCACTAGCCGTCAAAATAGCTACTTTCCACTGCATTTACCGTTCCTCCCATCCCTTGTCCGATCATGGGTGATTCCATCGCTGGAAACAGCCGCCTTGCTTTATTTTTCTATCGAGTCTGCTTCCGCTTGAAACTGGTAATCGCCGTTTTTGCCACCGGTCTTTGCAACAAGATGTGTCGGGCCAATTACCATATCCTTCTGAATTGCTTTGCACATATCGTAAACGGTCAGCGCGGCGATCGAAACTGCCGTCAACGCCTCCATTTCGACCCCTGTTTTACCTGTTGTTTTCACGGTTGCCTGTATGTATAGCTCATCTGCGCCATTGTCATCAAAGCGCACATCCACACCAGTCAAAGGAAGCGGGTGGCACATCGGAATGACGTCCGATGTTTTTTTTGCGGCCATAATGGCTGCAACCTGTGATACGGCCAGTACATCGCCTTTGCCTATCGTTCCCGCTTTAATCCGTTCCAGCGTCTCGCTGTGCATCGTAACGGTCGTCTGTGCTGTAGCACTGCGAGACGTAACGTCCTTATCGCTTACATCCACCATCTTGGCCCTGCCCTGCTCGTTAAAATGCGTCAATCCCACAGCACTCTCTCCCCCTTACAGCTTCTATAGCAAAAGAATCCCGGATTCCGTTACGATTCCGTTCATCTTCAAATCATGCTCCTGCATCAGAACCTGCTCTGCAACCTGCGCTTCGAAAGCGGCGCCAATCCACATCGCACGCTTCCCTTCCTCACCTGCCCGCTCCGCAAATCGGTCATAATAGCCTCCTCCATAGCCCATTCGTCCGCCAATGCGGTCAAACTGTATGCCTGGGACGATGATAATGCCTGGCACCTGCCCCTGCGGAAGCTCCTCGCATTTCGCCGGGTCAGGCTCACGGATTCCGTATGCGCCTTCCATTAAATCCGCTGGCGATTGCAGCCGATACAGTGTCATCGAGCGATCAAGCGGGTGACAACGAGGGACGATTACCTCACGCCCAGTTGACCATAACCTTTCCATTAGCGGCCACATGTCAAGCTCTGAGCGAAACGGGACATAACACATGATTTCGCGCTGCTTCGGATGCTCTTCCAGCCACACGCTTAATGCGCCGCATGCAAGCTCAGACCACAATGCCCGATCCTGCTTGGACAAGCGATCGCGGGCTTTAGCAGCATCCGCTCGAATCCGTTGTTTCTCCGCCTTTATTTGCGATTTCTCATTGTCCGTCATAATCGCTGTTCTGCCTTTCCAGTTCCTCAATTTCGATTATGTTCAGTTTACCATTGTTATGCAACTTTCGCCAATGGCGGCTTGCATTTGTGGTAATATATAATGAAATAGCAAGCAAGTGAAAGCTAAGCAATTATTCGTTGGAGGTATTTTTTATGCTGCTTCAAGTTTCTAATATAAGTAAAAGCTACGGTGTAGATCCCATATTATCAAACATTACGATGCAGGTGCTTGAACGCGAGCGCATCGGACTCGTTGGCGTCAATGGCGCCGGTAAATCCACGCTGTTAAAAATCATTGCGGGGGAGATCTCTTTTGACTCCGGGGCCATCCACAAAGCCAAGGAAACGCGACTTGGCTATTTGGCTCAAAACAGCGGTCTGCAATCCGACCGCACCATTGAAGCAGAAATGCGTGCCGTATTTGCTCATCTGCTGGAGGCCGAGCAGGAGCTGCGCGATCTGGAGCAGCAAATCGCCGATCCTGTGCTGCATGAACAGCCAAAGCGTTATGAAGAGATACTTGACCGTTATTCCCGCCGCTCGGACTGGTTTCGCGAGCAAGGCGGCTTTGAAATCAATACGCGCATCAACAGTGTGCTTCACGGCATGGGCTTCGGCACTTTTCCGCTAGATACACCGATCCATACGCTCAGCGGCGGTCAAAAGACGAGGCTGGCGCTCGCCCGTATTTTGCTTCAGGCTCCTGATTTGCTCATGCTCGATGAGCCGACCAACTATTTGGATATTCCGACGCTCACTTGGCTTGAAGGCTATTTACGCAGCTATTCCGGCGCGATTCTTGTCGTCTCTCATGACCGATATTTCCTTGATGCGCTTGTCCAGACGATTGTCGAAATCGAAAGGCATTCCGCTAAACGTTATACAGGCAACTACAGCCGATATATTGACTTGAAGGCTGCCGAGTACGAAAGCGATTTAAAGCAGTTTGAGAAGCAGCAGGACGAAATTGCCAAGATGGAGCAGTTCATTCAGCGTAATATCGTCCGTGCCTCAACTACGAAACGCGCCCAAAGCCGCCGTAAAGCGCTCGACAAAATGGACGTGCTCGATAAACCGCTAGGCGATTTAAAGAAAGCCAATTTCACGTTCCAAATTGAGCGCCAAACCGGCAAAGATGTTTTGCAGGTATCGGATTTATCCGTGCTGTTCGACGAGAAAAACAAGCCCTTGTTCCAGCATGTATCCTTTCGCCTGCATCGTGGCGAGACGGTGGCTCTTATTGGACCTAACGGTATCGGCAAATCGACACTGCTTAAGACGATTGTTGGGCAGCGCCAGCCATCCAGCGGCACCATCGCCTGGGGCTCCAATGTCAAGCTCGGATATTACGACCAAGAGCACACTGGACTTAATCAGACAAATACCGTATTGGAAGAAGTATGGGGGCTCTACCCCCATATGGAGGAAGCCCGTATAAGAACGGTTCTTGGCAGCTTTCTATTTAGCGGTGAAGATGTGCTTAAACGCATTTCGGCGCTCAGCGGCGGCGAGAAAGCTCGTGTATCGCTTGCCAAGCTTATGCTGGCTCAAGCCAATGTGCTCATTTTGGATGAGCCTACCAACCATTTGGACTTGTACAGCAAGGAAGTGCTGGAATCCGCTTTGCTCGATTATGAAGGCACGCTGCTCTTTATTTCTCATGACCGTTATTTCCTTAATAAAATGGCGGAGCGCATTGTCGAACTGACACCCACGGGCACTGAACATTTCCTAGGAAATTATGACGAAATGATAGAGAAAAAGCATGAACTCGAAGAAGCACGGCTAGAGGAGTTAGCTAAGCGGACTGCTAGCCGTAAAGCTGCTGCACCTTCCGACAACGTTAGCGATTACGCGTTGGACAAGCAAGCAAAGCGAGAGGAACGCAGCCGTCAGCGGAAGCTGGAGCAAGTCGAAGCCGATATTGCCGAGCTGGAGCAAGCCATTGCAGATTTGGAGCTGCAACTGACAGACCCGTCTATTTTCAATGATTACATGCGCATTCAGGAAATACAGTCGCAAATTGACCAAAAGCGCACTGCTTTAAGCGAAGCCTATGAGCAATGGGAAACGCTTAGCGAATAGTATTTACTGCCTCTCTCCTTTATTAAATCATAGTAAATAACATTGCAGAACATGAACGAATCACATGCTACACGAATTCGTTCATGTTCTGCTTTTATATTAGGTAGTACTAGGTCCATAAAAAAATATAAAAAGATGCTTGCGCTATAAAAGCGCAAGCATTGAGAGGGAAACCAATGTTAGGGTATTGCTAGGGGGATCAATGACTACAGCTTGCAAAGATTGCTGTAGCTATCCCAATATGAAAATGTCATTGCCTATCGAATATATAGGCAGCAACGGTAAAACTCAAGGGACAAATTGCTCAAGTCGGATAATGCCAAGCCGCTTGGCCTCAGCGATCGCTTCCGATCGAGACCTCACGTTAAGCTTTTCAAAAATCCGAGTTAAATGGTACTCTACAGTACGCTGACTCATATGCAGCTTTATGGCAATATCTTTGTTGCTATTGCCATACGCGACCTGCTGCAAAATATCCTGATCGCGTTCTTTGATTGATACTTCTTCAATTACTTTCTCAGCACGCGTAATTTTGACTTCGTTGCGTCGCAGCTGCTTAAGCAGTGAAATCGGAATTACCGCTTCCCCTCGCATAGCGCATCTAATGGCGTTATGCAGCTGTTCTCGCGAGACCGTCTTAGAGATAAAGCCGGAAACGCCGCATTCTATCAATAAATTATAGTGCGTGCTAATTTCATAACCAGTATATATGAGCACTTTGCGATCCGGATCTTGCTGAATCAAACGTTTTGCAAGCTCAAGACCGCTTATGCCTGGCATGTTCAAGTCACATAAAATAATGTCAAATCCTTCATTGCTAATCGCATCTAGCGCTTCCATAGCCGATAATACAACCGTCACCTTCATTTCAGGATCTTGTTCTATCATCGTTTTGGTGCCTTCTCCGACAGATGGATGATCATCAACTAATAAGATACGAATCACGCAGCAAACCCCTTTCCGATCGGCCAGTCGTCATATTTTGCGGCAATATAATAATGACCTCAAGACCTTTTCCACGTTTCGACCGGAATGTTATTTCACCTTCAAGGCTAGCGACCCTTTCTTTTATACCGGATAAACCCATATGCTCGAAAGAAGCCTCCATGTAATCGACATCCATGCCGACCCCATCGTCCTTATAGTGGAAATAAACGATGTTTGTTCTCTGCTCCAACTCTAACGTGACCAGATTGGCACGCGCATGCTTATCAGCATTGCGAAGCAATTCTTGGACAATGCGGTAAATCGCTGTAATCTGCTCTTCGTTAAGCAGGTTGTCGAAAGGCTTGGCCCGAAAATCGACCGCAAAATTGTTTCTCATTTGCGTATGCTCAATAATCGATTCCAATGCTTCAACAATGCCCATTTCCTTAAGAAGAGGCGGCCTTAACTCATTGCAGGTTTCTCGAATTTGATGGATGACATCAAGCAGTCCTTCCTTGATTTCGTCAAGCTCGACTTCAAGCTTTTCCGTTATCGGATGGTCCAGCATAAGTGCTTCCAGCCTTCGATACCACAATAATTGGTCTTGAAGCGCAGAATCATGAAGATCAGCTGCAAGCTTCCGTCGTTCATTTTCCGAAAGGCAAAACAACAATCTTAAAATCCAAGGTGTTGTAGCCTGCTCCTTCTTAACCTCAGATTCTAAATCCTCAATTAAGCTTTCAATCAAATATAAATTTTCAAACACGATACTTGCATAATTTGCAAGAGTCTTGAGCCAACGAAGCTCATCTGAATTAAAACGGGTATGGTTGGTTTTGGAGCCAATCCATACGATGTACTGCTTTGACTTCTGGCAGCCAATAATTAGTCCCAGACCATGGGGCAGCTCAACGACTTCCCCAACTTGAAGCGATTCAGTCACTTGCAGTAGAAAAATAGCGGTACTCTGCTCATCATCCTGCACCCCTGCTGGAATAACCAATGCTTCAACCTGGTCTACAACGAGAAAATCAATTCGGCTAGCTGGAAGCAATGCCCCAATTTCTTCTTTCAGCACCATCTCCAGATCATCCCGCTTCATGACTCGTGCAATTTTGCGCGAGAAACGATCAAGGCTGTCTTGGTAGCTGTACATCGCTTTAAAAAGCTTGGGACGAAATTTATGATCAATCTGCTCCTTGGAATAAAGAAACAGGGTCATAACAACGTAAATAATGAGGAAAATTTGAAGCCACCTGACCCAAGAAAATACAGTATCACTACTTACAATTGCAGCAATCATCATCGTAACAACAAGTGCAGGCAATAAAGACAGCAAGGTATAATACTTAAAGCGGGTCAATATAAAATCAACATCAAACAATTGGTTGGATGTTAATAAATAAAAGTAAACAATCGGCAGCACGAACAAAAAAGGTGCTGTGAACGCCGCTGGCAAAATTTGAATGTTTCCTCCCAGTAACGGCAATAAATTCATTGTCATGAAAGGGGTAAAAGCAGCCAAATGCGAGGCAAGCGTTATTTTAAATAAAGAGTTGAATCTGCTGCTCCGATAGTAAAAGAACTTCCTAAACAACTGATAGATACAAATAAAATTACCAACTATCAATGTACCATGATACACCATTCTGGCATTTAAGAATACTGCTTCCGGCATGTAATTCGTCCAAACATAAACTAAACAGAATAGTGAGGTTGAACCAAACACGATAATCATCGCTACAATCAGCTTTGGACTGATAAAGATGATACCATATCGCCGCAAGTAAATATTCATAAACAATAAGAAAAGAATGGCGACAAACGGAAGCACCGCGTACATGATGGTAATACCAACTAAATCACTGCGGTATGCAGCAACTGATGCAAAATAACTTATGCCTATTGCCGTAAAAAACAATATCAGCATAATCGCAGCTGTATCATGTTCACGCTTCTTGTATAAGAAAGTAGATAATCCGAGAAATAATAATAGAGAGCCCCAAGGAATATACAATTGAAGTAACAATTCTATTCCTGTGTGATCGCCATTCCAACCCCGATTAAAAGTGACTAACCTAAGCTCGCCACCCGCATTCAAAACTTGAACACTATCTACTCTCTCAATGGTTGAAAACTTAATGATATTGCGGTTCTGATCAGTTGGTTGTCCATTGACCTGTTGAACGATGTCTCCGACATTCAAGCCTTTAATTACAGCTTGTCCTGCTGGCTCAAGTGATTCAATTA
The DNA here is from genome assembly GCF_036894955.1 of Paenibacillus sp. KS-LC4. Lineage (NCBI taxonomy): Bacteria > Bacillati > Bacillota > Bacilli > Caryophanales > Paenibacillaceae > Paenibacillus > Paenibacillus sp. KS-LC4. The sequence continues at coordinate 5,161,287 of NZ_CP145905.1, forward strand.
AGTACTGACCTTGATCATTCTTAACTGTTACTGCGCCAATGAAAGGATCATTAATAATAACAATAGTCAGATAGCATAATAATGCGAATAACCCACTCAGGAAGAAAGATACTAATAGTTTCCTTGAGCGTAACAACTTCATCTTTCTCCCCCTAAACTCGTACAGCGGATTACCTTATGTCCAGTAGGCCAATTGGTAATTATCTTTCTTATCTGCTTGAATGCTCAGGGTTTCAAAAATTGCCTTCTTCTCCGCTGAAGTCACTCCAGCCATTTGCAAGTTCCCACTCATTGCTAAATCCATCATTTGCGAGTCTTTGGCTAAAGAACGAATAAATTCTTTCAACACTGGAACTCCTCCTTGGAATGTGTAAGGGTCTTTCTGTAGTTAACTATAACAGGAAATGATAGCCAAGCAAACGCAAATCTAATTCGTATTTACCGCAACTATCATTGCGGTGTCATTCGAAGGCTATTCTTTAGCCAATATGCTTAACAGCATTTCCTTATGCACGGCCACTTCCGGAACTGATTCAATGAGTTCCATAAAACGGTTATAATGCGTGCGCATCACAACTGAACCATATAGCATGGCACCAGATTTTTCATAAGCTTCCTCAAGCAGTCCGCGCTTATCTGCTATGTCAGCCTCATTCAAGCGACCTTCAAAGTAATCCCTAATCCACTTATGCTGGTCTACAGCGTCCTCAAGCATGTACATAGTAAGAAGCGTTTTCTTACGCTGCAAAAAGTCATTTTTCTCATCCCAGCGAAGCAGATCGCGAATGTCATTTTTAATTTGAGCCGCCATCCCCACTTCAACCGCATATTCCGCTACAATTGGATGCCAACCTCGGCCGGTAAGCATAACGCCCGTCATGCAGGCATTAACGATTAAGGCTGCCGACTTTTGCTTTATCGACTGAAAATAGGACTGCTCGTCGGACACAACGTTCATTAAATCCATCATTTGCCCGTTCGCCGCTTGCAGGAGTTGAAGATTCATCATTTTCATTGTTGTTTGTACATGGGAGCTATCGAATTCAGAATCCATCATCGCTTGCTGCGAAAGGGTCATGAAAGCAGCTGCAAGATGCAGTGCTATAGGCAGAGGAGCTTCAGACCAGGCTTGCTTTGGAGCATCCTGATCCTGTAAATCATCGAGAATATCGGTCGCCAGAATAAGGAATTCAACCGCTGCTGCCGCACGATATACTGCCGTCCCTTCACCGCCGAACATTCGGTAGTGGAGCACCGTCAAACGTCCAAAAGGAAGCTGCTCGTTCAGCCTGTCCATTAAAAATAAGTAGGCATACTGAATCAAAGAGTCCACTGTAAAATGTCGTTTGACCATCTCTCGCATTTCAAATTCGATTTTAGGTACACAGTCCTCCAACTTTAGACCCCCATCGTTTCAAGATTTTTCTATTTTACACGATGGAGTAAAAACGTACCAACATTTTTCAATATTTTAGTAATAAAACCCACCTTCCTCCTTGAATTCAACCGCTCCTGTTCTATCCCCTCCTCGTTTATTCGGCTCACCAGCACAGCGATCATTTCCATTCGTTTCCTTAACATGTCGGCACGATTGACAAATGGGCCAGTGGGGTCACGATCCCGGTTCATGAATGTTAAGCCCTCCTTCCAACTGTTGCTGTTACACGGCTCCCGCGTAAGCAAAATGGACATATACGGCTTCCATCGTTAAACCACCAGCTGGAATTTGCGAAATTAATCGCTTAGGGGTATCGCATTTCACTAAATTTCCTTGACGCAGCACAGCAATACGATCACAATGATGCTGCATTTCTCCCATGTCATGACAGGAAAGAACAATCGTTTTCCCTTGGCGCTTGAGCTCCAATATAATAGACCAATATTCTTCTCTCGCTTGCATATCCAGCCCCGTAGTCGGTTCATCCAGAAAAATAATCTTTGGGTTGTTGACGACAGAAATCGCCAGCGCCACGCGCTGCCGCCAGCCGCCAGACAAACGTCTAACAGGACGATCCAAGTAGCTTTCCAAGCCAAAACGGTCAATAATCTCTTTCATTTCGCATGAGCATTTATAGAAGGAGCGGAACATTTCCAGTGCCTCCCTCACATTCAGCTTATCCACCAGCGAGATACTTTGCAGATGAAGGCCAATATGCTCCTGAAGCTCGGTTGCTTCAGCAGCCGGATTAATGCCAAGCACCTCGATTTGTCCCTTGTCGGGCTGACGCAGTCCCATCAGCATTTCGAGCAGCGTCGTCTTTCCAGCCCCGTTCGTGCCGATAATGCCAAATAACTCCCCCTCTTTTATGTGCAAGGAAATATTATCGACTGCCTGATTCGAGCCGTAAGCTTTACATACCGAGTCTACCTTAATCATTGTCCTTCTCATCTAATTGTCGCCTCCCTGATTGATAAGACGTTCTGGCATAACCCCGTTTCTCTGATCTTCTGCCGTAAACCACCGCTTGTCTTATAACCTTACCCCATATGAACGGTAATTTCACCGTAAAAAAACGCAATCACCACCGCAATTTGTTTGCGGTTCCGCAACTTTTTCAAGGAAATTGATAGATTTATATGAGTAAAACCCAGAAATATGACTTGTAATGTAAGTTTTTATTCATTAACCCTCCCCACTAATATCGAATCGAATACTTCATAATTTTAGTATATTAATCAAATAAAAAGGAAACCTACAGTAAATTTTCATTTTTTACATCGAAAATGGTTATCCACAGCTTTGTCCACAATCAGACGCAAATTGTTAGTAAATTCTGTCGACATTTTCCGACGTAAATAAAGGATTTGTAAACGTTAACGTAATCAATTTTTAATGCCGTCGATTTTTTCGAATAATTATTCACACTATCCACAATTCCAGTGTCGACAAAGTGAAAAAACTATCCACTTTCCACGAACAGCCCATCCCCAGTCAAACCCTTGATTTTACGTATAAAAAAGAACTTATCCACAAAGCTTAACGCACTGTGAATAAGTCCCATTCTCGAGCTTGCTATTAAATTACACTTTGTTCATTCGCCCGCTTATTAATGGTCAGCATCGCTTGATTGCAGGCAGCGACATATGCCTGTGCGGCTGCATATACGATGTCGCTATGAATCGAAGTTCCACGATAGCGCTCACCATTGTTGACAATGGTCACGACCGCCTCACCGTGTGCATCCTCGCCTGTGGACAATGAATGGATTTCCAGATCCTCAAATTCTGCCGCAACAGGGATCGCTTGCTGAATGCAGTGAATGACGGCTTCTAGAGGTCCATCGCCAGTTCCTGTATAGGAATGCTCGGTACCCAGATCATTTTCACGAATTGTCACGGTCGCAATACGGGATTTATGGCTGCCCGACAGCACCTGCAGATCGGTCAGCATATACGGATCGGGCTGAGTCGCCGTCATTTCGCCAGCGATGCGAATCAGCTCATTATCCGTCACCAGCTTCTTCTCATCGGCAACTTGCTTGAAGCGATTGTAAACATTGACAAGCTCCTCGCCTTCTACGGGTATCCCGTATTCCGACAGGCGATGCTTGATTGCATGACGGCCGGAGTGTCTGCCCAGCACAATCATGCTGCGCGGAATGCCCATCGCCTCCGGGTCCATAATTTCATACGTATTGCGGTTTTTCAGAAGGCCATCCTGATGGATGCCAGACTCATGCTGGAACGCATTGCGACCCACAATTGGTTTATTAAAAGCAATCGGATAATGCATCGCCCGGCTGACCATCCGCGACGTTTCATAAATTTCGCTTTGCTCGATCCGCGTCTCCATTTGCAGCACCGATTTCCGAGTTTCGATAATCATCGCAATTTCCTCCAGTGAACAGTTGCCAGCACGCTCTCCAACGCCATTGACGGTAACCTCTACCTGCGTCGCACCTGCACGAATGGCCGCCAGGCTGTTCGCTGCTGCCATCCCCAAATCGTTATGGCAATGAGTGCTGTAGCGAACCGTTTCTCCTCCTCTAGCCAGGCGACGAACAGAGCGGAACATATCGTCGATTTCATCTGGCATCGCATAGCCCAGTGTATCCGGCAGATTGATGATCGTCGCACCTTCGGCTATAGCCGCTTCGACCAGTTCTACGACAAAATTGCGATCCGAGCGCGTTGCATCCATCGCTGAAAATTCAATTTCATCTACGAACTGCTTACCGTAGGCAATCATCTCACGGGCGATTTGCACGACCTCCTGACGTGTTTTGTTCAGCTGATGCAACAGATGAATATCAGATGAGGAGATGAAAAGATGCAGTCTTCTTCTTGCTGCATCCTGCGTCGCCTTGATCGCCGCATCAATATCGACCTTCATCATGCGGGCAAAGCCGGCAATTTCAACATGCTGAAGCTCGCGGGAAATTTGCTGAATCGCTGCAAATTCGCCGGGGCTGGAAATAGCAAAGCCCGGCTCGATGACGTCAATACCCAGCTTACCTAACTGGCGGGCGATAATAATTTTACGTTCAGGATCAATGGAAGCGCCCGGAGACTGCTCGCCATCTCGCAGCGTCGTATCAAAAATTTGAATTTTTCTCATGCCGTTATTCATATCATTTACCGTTGTCATCGTTATGACCTCCTGAAATTTTAGTTAGCTATAGCTACAACTGCAACCAAGGTGAAACGGCTGTCGCTGTCCTTTGGCGGCGCGGCGCGTTTCATTACGAGAATATAAGCTGTTTATAAGAGTGAAACTTATAAATGCTTATATAAAAAAAAGCCTGTCGTCTCTAATTGAAAGAGACGACAGGCTTTTCACCCACCGTGGTACCACTCTAATTGGCCGGACCCTGTATGCGCCTTGAGCAGAAAAGCCAGAGCGGCTTCTCCTTTCAGGCTGCCGCTGGATGGATGATTCCATACCTGCCGCATTCGCGCGGGTCCAAACCCGCTTGATGCCCGGTCACGGGGGCTGATTCCGTAACGATGTACACCTATCAGACTCACAGCTAGCCTTAGCCGCCTGCTCCGATTGTTCCATCGTTCCGCTCCCAGGCGAGTTCGAACGTAAGCTTCGACTGCGTCGCACCATCCCGCAGCTCTCTGCAGCGCTTCCTTGTCGACCATCCAGCAGCTTGATTATCCGCCTGCCGCTTCCCATTCAAGGTTCACGCTATTATCCCGCTTTATCGCTCTACTACTCCTGTTCCTTGCGTTTACTGTATGTGATTTCAGCTTCTCATGCTGGTTCATGTCTAGCTTGCCTGCTTGCTCCTGTCATTGCTTGCTTTCAACTTTTAACTTTGAACTTTGAACTTTGAACATCCAAACAACAAGAAAAGCCTGTCGCCTCTTGAATAAATCAAGAGACGACAGGCTTATTACAATCCTGCGCGGTACCACCCTTGTTGACCCTCCGCTTTGCTATCGCAGCAAATTAGAAAGCCCACCTTAGGCACATCATCAACTCCGGATGTTGATTGATGCGCACCCGATTACGGGGGTTAGCCGTGACAGTGTAGTAAATCCGGCTATCCATGGTTAGCCAGTTGTTCCACTGTTCCGCTCCCAGGCGAGCTTCAGGCTTCCGTCGACTGCGTTGCACTAGCCCGCAGCTCTCTGTTCATTCCGGGAATGGCCCTACTATTCCTGTTCCTTGCGTTTGCAGAATATGAAGTTCAAAGTATTGTTGCTTATTATATGTCTTCAAAAATGAGATGTCAATCACAGCACTCAAAAAAATTTCGCGCAGCCATCAGTCTAGCTCTGCGCCTGCGGCGCCATCCAGCTTTCTAGGCTAAAGCTCGGCTCAGCTTTAAGATCAAGCGACGAATATTCGCCGCGCTGCCATTTCAGGAAAGCGGCGGCGCCAATCATCGCCGCATTATCCGTGCATAGCGTCAGCGGCGGAATAAACAGCGGCACGCCTTCGGCTCCGCAACGGGAAGTCAGAGCTGCCCGCAAACCGCGATTCGCTGCAACGCCTCCGCATAGCAGCAGCTGCTTGGCGCCATAGGCGCGAACGGCGCGAAGCGCTTTTTCAACAAGCACCTCGATGACCGATTCCTGAAAGCCTCGTGCTAGAGCTGCTTCATTCAGCGTATCCCCGCGCATTTGCGTCTGATTAATAACAGCGAGCACCGCCGACTTCAAGCCGCTGAAGCTGAAATCATAGGAATCCGCCTCCAGCCACGCCCTTGGCAGCGCCAGTGCCTCCGATGCATCGGAGGCCAATCTGTCAATATACGGCCCGCCCGGATAAGGCAGCTTGAGCGAACGGGCTACTTTGTCGTAAGCTTCCCCAACCGCATCGTCGCGCGTGCGACCAATCATGCGGAAGGAGCCTTCATTTTCGAGCAGCACAAGCTCCGTGTGCCCGCCAGAAACGACAAGCGCCATACACGGATACTCCAGTTCATGGACGAGCTGGTTAGCGTAAATATGTCCCGCTATATGATGGGTCCCGATTAAGGGCAGGTCGAGCGCCATCGCCAATGTTTTGGCAGCTACGATTCCAACAAGTAGTGCTCCGACTAGTCCCGGTCCCTGTGTCACCGCAATTGCCGATAAATCCTTCAGCAACACGCCCGATTCAGCAATCGCTTGCTCAATCATCAGCGTAATGACCTCAACATGCTTGCGTGAGGCAATTTCCGGCACAACGCCGCCAAAGCGCTGATGCACCTCGATTTGGCTCGAAATGACGTTCGATAATATATGCTTTCCATCCTGAATAACGGCAACGGATGTTTCATCACAGCTCGTCTCAATGGCAAGAATAACGCCTGACTTGCCTTCATTCGCCGCTGTCGTCATTCCTTCCTGCTGTTGTATGCTCAATGGTCCCACCTCTCTTCCCGGACGCCCAAGCTGCTCGTATCAAGCTCCGCCCACATAATGAGCGCATCCTCCTGATTATCTGAATAATAGCCGGGACGGACGCCTGACGATTCAAAACCAAGACTGCGGTAAAGCCGCTGCGCCACCACGTTTGATACCCTAACCTCCAGCGTCATTTTGTTCGCGCCGAAAAATACCGCCGTCCGCTGAAGCTCGCTCAGCAGCAGCTTTCCAAGTCCCTGTCCGCGATGATCCGAACGAACCGCTACATTCGTCACATGCGCCTCGTCCACGATTACCCACATGCCCGCATATCCGATAACTTGCTTCTCGTATTCCATCACCATATATTTGGCAAACATATTATTCGTCAATTCATTCGTAAAAGCTTCCGCAGTCCACGGGCCTGTGAAGGCCTCCTGCTCGATCGCCACAATAAACGGTATATCCTGCAACGTCATGGCCCGATAAATAATCTCATCCCGATTGATTTCTCTCATCATGACTCCGCATCCTTTACTCGAGCCGCGTCCACATCGGCATTAATGACAGACACTAGAGAAGCCGATTGAGCGGCCAGCTCTTCCGCTTCCTTTGCAGCCTTTAGGGCAGCCTCTTTTTCTTGCAGCTTAACTTCCGCCTCATGCAGTTGCGTGTAGTTGGGCGCAAGCGTATGGAGGTCATCTGTATCGCCTTCAAGCAGCCGTTTCCGCCCCAGCTCAGCTATCGCACGGCCCTCCAGCTCATAAGGAAACAGACCAACCTCTACACCTGCTACTGCACAGCCTTCCACAAGCCGCTGCGCCTCCACCTCATGTAGCTTAAGATCGCCAGTGATGTAAATTTTAGCAACATCGTTAGCCTGCTTCTGAACCTGCTCCAGTAACTGATCGACCCAATCCCGCATCAGCCTGATTCCATCCGCCGCCTGGCGTTCCCATTGCTCGCCATATGCATAGGAGAAGCTTGCCGTATATACTTGGCCGCGCCTTGCATCCATGATAGGAATGAACCATACTGCACCCTTGTTCATATTAGGATCAGCCGACTGAATTTGATGCAGCACTGATGGAATCAGAGCATCCGTTTTTTTAAATCGCTCACATGCCCCGTAAGCAATCGCTTCAAGGCTGGACAGCGCTACTAACGGCTTATCCCAGGCCCAAGCAAGCGTCTTAGCAGCCGTTACTGCAATTCGCATGCCCGTGTAAGAGCCTGGGCCACCGCCTACAGCGATGCCGCCAAGCGCATCCCTGCTTACACCGCAATCCTCAAGCAGCTGCTTTAAATGCGTAATAATATAAACGGAGTGATTGCGCTCCGCAAAGGATTGAATTTCACCTAAAATCCGATCACCTTGAATAACAGCTGCCGCAAGGGCAGCCGTCGAGGTATCAAATGCTAATATGGGCTGCTGCGCATGTTCAACCATTTTGCTTCCCTACTTCCCTGTCATTCAATAACTGACACCAGCCTGCGTAGGCTTCTCCGATGCCTTTCAGCCGAATTAACCGCTGCTCGCCGCCCATATGCTCCAAATACAGCTCTAAACGCTCCTCAGGCAATAGCTCTTCGATCAAGCTTGCCCATTCCACTATCGTCACGCCGCTGCCATAAAAATAGTCGTCAAGCCCCAGCTCGTCCGCTTCTTCAAGAGAAACACGATAAACATCCATATGATAAAAGGGCATTTCTGCGCCTTCATATTCTTTGATAATCGTAAAAGTAGGACTATTCACTATACCCTGCACGCCAATCGCTTTGGCAAAAAACTGTGAAAACGCCGTTTTCCCAGCACCAAGATCGCCGTCAAGCGCCAGCAGCGTGCCAGGCTTTGCCCATGAGGCAATAAGCGTCGCGAGCGCTTCCGTATCCTTCGTGCTGCTCGCCCTCCACTGTGCCTCTCCAATCGCTGTCTGCATCATATTCACCCAATTTCATATCTTAAAATGATTATAGCCTCGCTTGGCAAGCGGCATACGTTTGGCAGCGGCTCCGCCTACATTCGTTGCTTTGGCCGGCAATGACAGCTCCAGCTCCACGGAAGGAGCACCCTGCCTCACCTCGCCAACCATATAAAACGGCAAGCCTTCAGCGCGGAATGCTTCCCGGGCTGCCTGCACATCAGCGGCTTCCATTGTGCCTAATAGCACATAATCCTCACCGCCATAAAGCATCCACTCCAGTGGATCCAATCCGACATCAGCCGCATAAGCAGCCATACTGCCGCTGCGTGGCAGTAAATCTTCCTTAAGCACAAGGCAGCACCTTGAGGCTTCGGCAATTTCCCATGCTTCACTGGCTAGTCCATCGCTCACATCATTAAGGGAATGGCAGCTGCCACGCTCTAGCAGCAAACGTCCCGCTCGCACGGAAGGCGCTGGGCGGCAATGAGCCGCTATAAGCACTGCCGCTCCGCGTTCCTCTTCATGCTCTGCATTAGTGTACGCTCCCACAGCGCTTACTGTTTGCATATCTCCAGCAGATTTCATCCCGCTGGCATCATCAGCTTCGGCCGCTTCCCTTGCTTCGCTCACCGCCTGCTCTTGCTGCTGCCGCGCCTGCTTTCGCGCGAGCAGCAAATGCAGGCCTGCCGCCGACAGACCGACGGCTCCGGTCAGCACAACCGCGTCTCCGGGCTTCGCCCCGGAGCGGCGCAAAGCCCGCCCAGCTTCGACGGCTCCCGTCACCGTCACCGCAACAACCAAGTGCTGCGGCGAAGAGGTCGTATCGCCGCCAACAATCGCGACGCCGTAATCCGCGGCGCACGCATAAAGCCCATCATAGATCCGGGCTATTCGCTCCGGCCCATATGCCGCCGGCACGCTCACAGACACGAGCGCATGCCGCGGCAAACCGCCCATTGCCGCGATATCGCTTACGTTCGCGGCAAGCGCCTTATATCCGATATCCTCATCCGTCATCGTATAAGCATTAAAGTGCACCGTCTCCACCATCGTGTCGACGGCCATCAGCAGCTCCAATGGGCCTTCCAGCTCATCGGCCATCTCCGCAGGAGCAATAATGGCCGTATCATCGCCAATACCGAGCGTCACGCCTCTTTGCTGCTGCCAATGTGCCGGCTGTCTGCCCGCCGTCCAATGGCTGATGCTTGCAAACTCATCCAAAGCTTAAACCCCTTTGCTAATGAATATCACGCTTCTTAAAGCGTCCGCCCTTTACATCGTGAATGTTGCCGACGGCCAGAAATGCAGACGGATCAAGCTCCTGCACGATGGATTTCATCTTTGCTTCCTCCAGCCGGGTGATTACGCAAAAAATAATCCGTTTTTGCCCGCCCGTAAAGCCGCCCTCGCCATGCAAATATGTGACGCCGCGGCCGAGACGGCTCATAATAGCTGCCCCAATTTCCTGCCAGCCCTCGCTAATAATCCAAACGGCTTTCGATTCCTGAAAGCCTTCAATCGTAATGTCGATCATCTTGAACGCTATGAAGTAAGAAAATAGGGAATACATGGCCCGATCCCAACCGAATACAAAACCGGCGCTGCACAATATAAAAAGATTAAAAAACATGACGACCTCGCCTACTGAAAACGGCAACCGCTTATTGCTCAATATCGCAACAATTTCCGTCCCATCCAGCGAGCCGCCAAAACGGATCACGAGTCCGACCCCCGCTCCCAATATGACACCGCCGAAAATAGCGGCCAGCACATATTCGCTCGTAATGGCCTGCACCGGATGCAGTAAAAACGTACCCAGCGACATAACGCTGACGCCATATAACGTCGATAAAGCAAAGGTCTTCCCGATTTGCTTGTACCCTAGCAGCAGAAAAGGAAGATTCAATACAAACAAAAACAAACCAAGCGGCAGCCCCGTAAAATGGGATACGATAATAGAAATGCCTACGATACCGCCGTCGATAATGTGGTTCGGTACTAGAAAAATCTCTAAAGCTACAGATACTAGGGTAGCCCCAATTGTAATAAATAGAATTCTGCGAATAATATCCAGCTTGGATAAAGTATGATGCTGCACACCCATATGTATCAAAGCTCCCCCTTTAAACATCTATCCCCATATTACATGAAGATAGAGAAGATTCAAAGAGAAAGCAAAATCCTCCTGCCCTTTCCGCCTGTTCTAGGCAGAAAATGCAAGAGGATCTGGGGTTAGCCGATAACCGCGAAAGTTTGTACCCCTGCCGGTATGAATGCTGTACGGAATAGTACGCCATTCGAATTGTACAAACGAATCGTGTAAGACACTGAAGTCAGCGTCTGGATCTGGTTAAACCTGACGACACCAAAGCGGTCAAATGAGGCAACCGCAACGACATTATCGCCTCTAAACAGACGGGCAAAAAATCCAGTCGTATTAAACGGCACTCCATTGTTTGTAACCCACACAACCGTCAGACGGTTAAAGGTCGGGCCTCCGCTTTTAAAATTCTTCGTCCGCTTTACCTTGCTGATGACTTTTCCGGAGCCCTTAGGGCCGAGAAACGGGGGAATCATTTTCATAGACATTACAACACTCCTTTATGCGCTTGTCACCTTAACAGCTTATGCAGCATATGGAATGCTCGTATAGTCAAGCCCCCAATCTAGCAAACCCATTTATATCATTGCTTATTAACAGCTCCGCGGGAAAAAGCTGCCTTTTCAAGAAAGACTCTCTCTTTGACCTTATAGCTCCTTGACCCTATAGCTCTTTGACAATCGTCAAATACATGTCGTCCTTGAGCTCAATTTCAATAGGATTAGCCGTATGCGAGCCGTCGGCTTCACGAATAATGCGTACGCGCGGACGATGCAGAGCCAGCTCATTGTTCGCTGTCACGACGGCAATCTGTCCCGTACTGAGCAGCAGCGTCGTCGCCACCGGATAAATGGAAATATGGCGGCAAAAGAGCTTAATCAGCTCAAAATCAAAGTATGTATTGCCAGCCGCGAATAGAAATTCGATGGCTTCCGTTGGTGTATATCTTTTGCGATAAGGGCGCGGTGAAGTCAGTGCATCATATACATCGGCAAGTCCGACTATTTGAGCGAACATATGAATATCATCATGCTTAAGTCCGCGCGGATAACCCGAGCCGTCATAACGCTCATGATGCTGCAAGGCGCAGTGTGCCGAAACAAGGGAAATGTCATGATATTTCCGCAAAATATCGAAGCCCTCCATGGCGTGGCTCTGCATCATTTCGCGGTCTGCTGCGGATAGCGGCCCTTTAGTCGCCAGCAACGGCTGCGGCAGCTTCGTCATACCGATATCAAACAGCAGCGCGCCAATTCCCAAATCCTCTAATTGATTGCGATTAAAGCCCTTCGCAATGCCAATAACGCCGGCAAGCACTGCCACATTGACCGAATGCTGAAACAAATAGGCATCCGCCGAATGAATGCTCGTCAAATTGACCGCTACATTCGGCCTGCTCGCAAGATCCTGCATAATGGACCCGAAAACCGAGCGGAATGTCCGGCCAATATCCGGCGCAATCGTCCGCCCCTTTAGAGCGGGCTCCTTGAATGCATTCATCGTTGCAGAAACAGCCTCTGCCGCTTTTTTGCGCGTCTCGTCGCGTATGGTGTCCTCCGGTATAATATCTTCCGTGTCCTTATCTTCGATAAACACAGAATCATAGCCCAAATTTTCAAGCCTGCTAATAAAACGGTCATTCATTTCCACGCCTGCGCCGAGCAGCACGCTGCCGTTATCTTGAAAAATAGTTTTGGCAAGCCTGTCCCCCGGCTGTACCATGCCAATCTGAACTTTTCTCATTTCCTTGTTTCCCGCCTTTAACCATGTTAACGCTAGTAATCGGCATCTATTATTTGATCGCTATCATCCATGCATGAATAAACCAATTCCACAAGCAAAAACGACTTTGTCGTCCTTCCATAGCGATGAAGAGCTTTGCCTTAGAAATATAAGCCCATTTATAAGTGTGAAGCTTATAAATGCTTATATTTCAAGTGTAAACGGCTGAAGCCGTCCCTGCTGGCAAATATACTTGCTAGTTTGCGGGCAAACGTCCGGCAAGCAGCTTCTCAAGACTAGGTGCTAATTGCAGAAAATTACGAAACTGCTCATATTGCTCCCATTTTTTCGCCTGTGTGCCTGACTCGCCGCGAACCGCTCGAATAAGCAGATTTTTGGGCGTATGCTCTGGATCAACAAACTCCAGCATTTGAACCTTATAACCCAGCACCTCAAGCAGCGTGCCGCGGGCCGCATCGGTTGCAATTGCAGCAAACCGTTCTTTCAGCAGTCCTTGCGATAATATGGGGGCAAGTGCGTCGCTGCTCACTTGCTTAAATAACTCATGCTGGCAGCATGGCACGGACATAATAACCGCTGCTCCCCAGCCGACAGCCTTGGCAAGCGCTGCATCGGTAGCCGTGTCACAAGCATGAAGCGTCACAACCATATCCGCTTCGCTCACACCTTCATAATCGGCAATATCTCCTACCATAAATGTCAGTTTATCATAACCGAGCTTATGTGCAAGCTCCGAACAAAAAGTGATGACATCCGCCTTCAAATCGAGGCCGATAATGCGGATATCCCGTTTCTGCTCTACCGCCAGCAGGTAGTAAAGAGCAAACGTCAAATACGATTTTCCACAGCCAAAATCAATTATGGTGAGCGGCTTGTCCTGCGGTAGCTGAGGCAGCACATCGGAAACCATTTCCAGGAAGCGGTTAATTTGCCGGAACTTATCCTGCTTCTTCGCATGAACCTTGCCCTCCGGCGTCATAATGCCCAGCTCCACCATAAATGGAGCTGCCTGCCCTTCCGCAATCACGCGCTGCTTCTGACGGTTGTGCTGCTGCTCCGTGCTGGCTGCAGTAGCAGTGGGCGGCTTTCTGAGCAAGGTCGGCTTGCCTTTTTTACTAAGGAGCAGCTGTATGTCTGCTTCTTGCGTTTTGAGCAGCGCTTGCCGATATTGCTCGCCAAGCAGCTCGACCAGCTTCGCTCCCGCATCCTCAGGAAGCCAATTGTTATGTATAACCTTATTCGCATAATGGGCTTCAAATTGATAATGAAGGCCATTTTTCAATTGTACGGGACGTATGATGATTTTGGGCGCTGCATCTCCATCCTTGCGGCGAAGCTGGCTCAGCGTTCCCTGCAAAAGTCCGCCCGTTTCTGTCAGGCGGCAAATATCCTGCTGCCACTGTTCTGTCATTGCTATTGCTCCATCTCCAGGCTGCTAAGCCCTGTTCTGATTTCCTCAATCGGCAAGCCTCCAGCAGCGAGCTTGTCCTCCTGAAACGGAAGCAGCCGCATATAAAACGCGGCGACCTCGTCCTTGCTCGCTGCGCCATCCTCTAGCAGCTCATACCAAATATTTTCGGCCAGTGCAAAAGCGCCCTCCGCTTCATGCCACTGCGCAACCAAGCGCTTCGTTCGAGAAGAAAGCTCGTATGGCGACAGCTTGCCGAGCAAAATCGCCGCCTCATCGCTCGAATTGGCAAGCGTCGGCGGCGCGTCAATGAGTGAAAGCCGCATAAACAAATGCAGAGCCTTTAAATGGTGCGTGAAGCTTTCCGCTTCTTTGCCCAAATCCTCATACAGCTCCGCCTCCTGCTTGAACAAAATCGCAATGGCCTGAATATTGTCCGTTTCTACAACGCCATTTTTCGTCATAACTGCAAGCAAATCCTCGTCTGACAACGTACGGATCAGCTTGCCGCTTAGCCCAAACCTGCGATCCAGCAGCTCGTCGATAACGACAAGCGCGTCCGCCTGCTTCAGCTCTCGCCTCAGCTGCATTACTTGTCCGACCGCTTCCGTCATCTGCTCAATCATACGCATAAAATAATCTCGTTGAAACATCGCTTCTTGCCTCCTCCTCTACGCAAATTCCCGCTCCTGCGCTTGAATTAGTCCCTATTTATTATAGTGAAGCAATAAAGCTGCGGATTGCCTTTGCGCATGCTTCGGGCTGCTCCACCATGCTCATGTGGCCGGCATCTTTAAGCAGCACCTGCGTAATGGAGGGGCCGTCCCATAACAGCGTCCGCTCCGGTGGAACGATTTGATCCTCTTCTCCGGCAAGCAGCAGCACAGGAAGCTTTGCTTCACGCAAAAGACTCGTCCGATCGGGCCTTGCTTTCATTCCGGCCGCTGCAGCGATCGCTCCTGCTCCACCCGTCTGATAGCCAATCGCCTTCACACGCGCCACCTTGTCTGGCAGCTTGACCAAATTATCCGGAGCAAACAGCTTTTGGGACATGCCGTCAATGACCTGCTTAAGCTTGCCCTGTTTAATTAAATTTATCGTATTGTCCCGATTGTCCTTAGCCGCCTCACTGTCCGCGAGTGCTGTAGAATGTACGAGTCCAAATGCCGTCAACCGATCCGAATGCCGCTCTGCAAAAGATAGTGCGATGTAGCCGCCAAGCGAATGGCCTAGCAGGCATATTTTATCTAAGCCAAGATGTACAAGAATAGCGTAAAGATCATCTGCATACACTTCCATAGCAGCTTCAAGATCGTCAGAGGCCGAAGATAGGCCATGACCGCGCAGGTCAGGAATTATCAAGCGTGATTGCTGCGTCAGCATCGGTGCAACTTCTTCCCAATAAGCCGAGCTGCCGCAATAGCCGTGCAGCAATACAAGTACGGAAGAAGAACTTCCTGTATCTGTATCTGTATCTGTATCTGGATCTGAGCCTGCTGCTCCAGCTTGCCATTTTAACGCTTCTGAGTCGTAAAAGCAAAGCTCGGTACCATCCTCAAGCATTAGCTTTTGATTCGCCAGAGAAACTCCATTAGCCAAAATAAACACGCTCCTCTTCTGTCCAGTTTAATACGCGTTTGCTTCCTGGCCATGCCCCAGCTATCGCTGCTGCTAATTGCTCTGCCATTCGCATGACGTGATACAGCGATGTCGTCTGAAGCGTTATGTAAGGCTTGTGGCTTAATGCATTCACAACACCTGCAATGCTGTAATGTCCAACAGGAGGCAATCTTCGGCCCGTTGCTGCTCCCGGCTGGAGCGAGCCCGCCATCGCCAGAAAGCTTCCAACCGATTGCGGCTTGCCCAGGCAAGCATCAATCGCAATGACGACTGCATGATTTTCAGCCATGAGAACCGCCTGTTCTACGGCATAGGCATCACAGGGCTTCTCCATTGTGCCAATAACATGCTCCCAGCCCTGCTCTTGCAGCAGCGTGCCAACGAGAGGCCCGAAGCAATCGCCTGTTGAACGGTCTGTACCAATACATACGAAGGAAACCTCGCTTCTATTCGGGTACAGGCTGGCAATCGGAGCCAGAAATTCAGCTAATTCGAGATTGAAACGATTTGCCTGCTTCATCTTTCTGCTCCTTTAAGCTTTAAGCTATGCTGCCTCATTCCATTTATCTGCGTTCCTTTATGCTCTAAACTAAACTTCCCTATCCTGCTATTAATTGTATCGGATTTATGGGCTCTATTCAATTTTTCTGATGCCCCATCCTAAATTATGTTACAATGACGGCATTAGTATGAAACAGCAGGCGCATGCATGCCCTGAATGATGAAGGAGGATTTACCCATGCTTGATCTTGAACAGCAAACGCCGCAAAATATTGAATTTATGATTGATGCCATCAAAGCAAAATTAAAGATGGCTTCGGCTGCCGCTATGCAGGCTACCCATTTCAACATTACGCAATACGAAGACATTAAGGATTTGTATGAGGTTGTTGCAGGCAAAGAAAAATTCAGTATCAGTGAAGTAGAGGCCCTTGTAACAGAGCTAGGCAAGCTAAGGAACAAGTAATACAGCCCTTCAAGTAATACCATTAAAATACATTATATTACACCCATCGACAACACAAGAAAACCGGTGCACTCGCAAGAGTTGCCCCGGTTTCTTTGTTTTATTCTTCTGTCGTTTCGGATTCCTTGACTGCTACAGCTGCTGCAGCTTCAAGGGACAGTGAAATGGCTACTTGCTTCTGCTCGCCTTTCAGGAAGAAGGCAAGGCGCTCCAGTTTCTCGGCAAGCTCAGCACCGCTAAGCGTTATGTTCAAGTTATAGTTGAACTGGTCGGCTGGAAGCTTAAGCTCCTGCTGAGCGTAAGAGGGCTGTCCCCTCCATCCACGTTCAAATCCACCATTCGATTGTGAGGACAAATGATCCGGAACCGGATAGAACTTGTCCGACTTATTTACAACCCGCTCATAGATGCGGAGTTTCTTAAGAAGCATGTAATACTGAGCGGAATGCTTGAAATCCCAAGCTTCACGGATATCCTTAAGCGTATAATCCATTTTCCACCTTTTTAGCTTTTCCACTTGCTCATCCGAATTCAACTGTAAAAAATCCTCTAGCGGCATAATAGTTTCTGGCATATAAACTCCTCCATCTAACTTGTAATGTTGACGATCACAATAAAAAAATAGCAACGCAAATACTATTTTTAATCATATAAAAAATACCATAATTTTTTACACTTTTCAAATTAATTATTTCACAGATTAAAAGCTGGCTCTCAACCCCTCAGGATTAAAAGCCAGCTTCACCATTCAGCATACCTTATTCAGTTTGCAAACCTATGGAAAACAGGAACTTTTGGAAGCTTGCTTTTCCGGCATCGTTGCGTTTGTACACACCCGCATCCTTCAGTACATCAAGGAACTTCGCGCCCGTCTGCGCCTCTACATACGCCTTAGCTTCGCTCTCCGAGCAGGACGTTCCATAACGCGCTGCCAGCTCTCTAATCCACTCTGCATGCTTGTGAAGCGGATGAGTGCTTTCCTGCAGGGAAGCATCAATAGTCGCCTCTCCCGTCAAGTAGGCGGCAATTTGACCGAGCTCTGTTGCCAGTCTGCCTGGCAGCACAGCAAGACCCATCACTTCAATCAGGCCGATATTTTCTTTTTTGATATGATGCAGGTGCTGATGGGGATGAAAAATCCCATCGGGATGCTCGTCGCTTGTCCGATTGTTGCGAAGCACGAGATCGACCTCATACTCGCCGTTGTCACGTAGTCTCGCGATCGGTGTAATCGTATTATGCGGAATCTGTGCCGCATCCGCAGCCCCAGCGGTAAATGCGAGAACGTCCGCATCCGCGTCGCTGTATTCGCGCCAAGCATCAAGCAGGCTGCAGGCTGCCTTATGCACATCAGCCTTCGAAGCGCCATTGACCCGCACGACGGACATTGGCCAGCTTACGATGCCGTATTTGACGCCCGGCAGCTTCGGATTAACGAAGCTTGCTTCCACTCCTGCCGCCTCCATCGGGAACGTATGACGTCCGGCTTGGAAGTGGTCATGGCTTAGAATAGAACCGCCCACTATCGGCAAATCCGCATTGGAGCCAATAAAATAATGCGGATACTGCTCGACAAAATCAAGCAATCTCGCAAACGAGGAATGCGAAATCGCCATCGGCTCATGTGCGCCTTTGAATACGATGCTGTGCTCGTTGTAATACACATAAGGCGAATATTGAAAATACCATTGCTCAGCCTGCAAGGTCAACGGCAGCACGCGCAGATTTTGCCGCGCAGGATGATCGGCGCGTCCGGCGTAGCCAACATTTTCAGCACAGAGCAGGCACTGTGGATATTTGGATTGCGGCAGCGTCTTGAGCAGCGCAATTTCCTTAGGGTCCTTCTCTGGCTTGGACAGGTTGATTGTAATCTCCAGATTGCCATAATCCGTATCGTACAGCCAGTATTTATTTTTGCGTATGCGATCCATACGGATGTAGTTGGAGTCAATATTCAGCTTGTAGAACGCATCCGTTGCCTTGGAGATGCCCTCTGCTTCTGCTGTGCGATTGAAAGCAGCTACTGTTTCCGAGGGACGCGGCATGAGCAAGCCCATAATGCGAGCATCCAGCAAATCGCGATAGGTCGTAATATTTTCCTCAATCAGGCCAATGCTGTGGCCATAATCGAGCAGTTCCTCCAATATCGTTACTGCGCTATCCAGCTGCTCCTCAGCTATTGCGCCTTCATATGGCTCCGTAAAGCCGAACAAATCAAGCAGCGCATTGCGGGCAGCATGAATGTCCAGCTTGTGAAGCAAGCCCTGATGCTCAGCAAAACCAATCAGTCGTTCAATATTTATAAGCGCCTTCCCCGCATTAGCGGCGGCTGTCTGGCTGTCTGTCATGCGAAAACCGCTCCTTCCTCTTGCTCCTACTTCTGTGCTTTGCCTTTATAGCCTTGCGGGTTTGCCACATGCCAGTTCCATGCGCTGCGGATAATATCCTCAAGCTTGTTGCGCTTCGGATTCCAGCCCAGCTCGCTGCGCGCACGATTGGATGCAGCTACAAGCACTGCTGGGTCGCCAGAACGGCGCGGCTCAAATACAGCCTTGATCTCGCGTTCGGTTACAGCGCGCGCAATGTCAATGACTTGCTTAACGGAGAAGCCTTGTCCGTTGCCAAGATTGTAAATCGAGCTGTCCGCACCTGTGCGCAGACGTTCTACGGCAAGCACATGCGCATCGGCTAGATCGCTGACATGAATATAATCGCGGATGCAAGTGCCATCCTCCGTCTCGTAGTCTTCGCCGAACACCGAAATATGCGGCCGCTGTCCAAGCGCTGCCTGCAACACGATAGGAATAAGATGTGATTCAGGGTTATGATCCTCGCCGATCACTCCGCTCTCATGCGCGCCAGCTGCGTTGAAATAGCGCAAAGATACGAATTTCAAGCCATGCGCGACATCGAACCATTTCATCATTTTTTCCATTGCCAGCTTCGTTTCGCCATAGGCATTAGTCGGCAGCGTACGGTCGTACTCGTCAATAGGCACGTTCTCCGGCTCGCCATAAGTAGCAGCTGTAGATGAGAACACAATCTTAAGTACGTTGTGCTCGATCATTTTTTCAAGCAGACATAATGTGCCATATACATTGTTGTGGTAGTACTTGCCTGGGTTTTGCATGCTTTCCCCAACGAGCGAATTGGCAGCAAAGTGAATGACAGCATCAATGCTGTTTTCCTTAAATACCGTTTCCAGAAAATCCTTATCGCGCAAATCGCCAACATACAGCTTTCCACCCGTTACCGCCTCGCGATGTCCCTGCTCCAAATTGTCGACCACAACGATTTCTTCTCCGCGCTCTTTAAGCGATGCCACGGCATGCGAACCAATATATCCTGCTCCACCTGTAACTAATACTGCCATTGTTATCCCTCCCATATTTGCTTGCATTCTACTCACTTCAGTCGATAAGACTGCTTTAGACCGCTGTTATTGCTTAAACCAACTGCTCTACGCCATTGCCGATGCTGCACACGTAGAAATCCGCTTTAAGTCCGGTTGCCGCCGTATATTCCTCGCCCACCCGCTGCTTGAAGCGCTCGATGCTGTCTTCATGAACGAGCGAGACGGTGCAGCCGCCGAAGCCTGCGCCTGTCATGCGTGAGCCAAGCACGCCGTCTACTTTGCGAGCCGCAGCTACCATCGCATCCAGCTCCGCACCGGTTACTTCATACAAATCGCGCAGCGAGTCATGCGAGCCATTCATCAATTGGCCAAACGAAACGAGATCGTCTTTCTTAAGGGCCTCCATGGATTGCAATACCCGGTCAATCTCTTCGACAACATGCTGGGCGCGATTGCGGACGATATCTTCTTTAATCAGGTGCTTGTTTGCATTGAACTGCTCCAAGTTAATTTGGCCAAGCAGCGTCAGCTCTGGGAACGCCTGCCTTAAGTCCTGAACCGCCTGCTCGCATTGGCTGCGGCGCTCATTGTAAGCGGAATCCACCAATCCACGGCGCTTGTTTGTGTTGCCGATAACGAGCTTGTAGCTGCCCGATTGGAACGGAACGAGATCATATTCAAGCGTGTCGCACATAAGCAAAATCGCATGATCCTTCTTGCCGTTCGCCACAGCAAATTGATCCATAATGCCGCATTGCACACCGTTGAATTCATTTTCTGATTTTTGTGAGAGAAGCGCAATTTGCACCTTGTCGATCGGCTGTTTCTCCAGCGTCAGCAGGGCATGAGCCGTAACCACTTCAATGGAAGCTGACGAGGATAGACCCGCTCCGTTCGGAATTTCGCCATGGTACAGCAAATCATAGCCGGAAGTATAGCTCACGCCGCGCTGCTGTAATTCGTGAACAATCCCTTTCGGATAGTTCATCCAGTCATCGGCTTCGTCATAAACAATATTTTCAAGGTCAAACTCCCGGCTTATTGGAAAATTCGTCGTTGCCAGTCCAAGCTTGCGGTCTCCGCGTGCACGAATAAGCAGCGTAGTCCCAAACGTTAAAGCAGCCGGAAACACATAACCACCGTTATAGTCGGTATGCTCGCCAATGAGATTCACTCGGCCCGGAGCATGAAATACTTGAATAGCGGAGGCGTCCCCACCATAGTGTTGAATAAATTTCTGTGTAAGCTCTTGAACATTTGCCACTTGCTATCACGTCCCTTTTTATCGTCTTTTATAATTTGATGTAAGGCGATGTCTTCCCCTTCAGTATAGCGCAAGGCAAGCGGCATTTAAAATGGCGCAAAGTGCTATTCACATGGATATTTGTGACTTTTATATCAACCTTAAGACATGCTATGATTATTAAAATCCGCAAATACAGCAGTCTTTATTCCCAATTGCAGGCAGGTGTAATGAATGACCAGACCAGAGAACTATAAAGTCGCCTCAAGCCCTATGATCATCGAAAATGATTTGCTTCACGTGTTGTTCGCAGGGGAAAGCCAGACGAAGCCCGCGCATCGCCTCGGTCCGAAAGTATATGATTTTTATTTGATGCATGTCGTGCTTGAAGGCAGCGGCATCTTCATTTGTGGCGACAATCGCTATGAGCTGCGGGCAGGGCACACCTTTTTAATTGAGCCGGAGCAGCTTGTCAGCTATGAATCGGACGTTCAGAACCCGTGGCGCTACCGATGGGTTGCCTTTAGGGGCTCACTTTCTAGCGCGCTGCTTGAGACAGCAGGGTTATCCGCGGCTCAGCCTATCGTTGATACTGGCAGCAGCAGGCGGCCAGCCGTGCTTTTTCATCATATCTTCCATATTTTCCGCTCGAATGAGGCGGCCGCACATTTGAAGGCAAATGGCTATTTGCAGCTGCTGCTCGCTGAATATAGCGCCGTTATGAGCGATACCGCTCGCGGCAAAGCGCTGATGGCCGATGACGAAGGGGAGCAATTGCTCCAAAAAATGATCCATTATTTATCGACGCAATATGCCCATCCCGTCTCTATTGAACAAATGGCGGAGGCGCTCGGCTACAATCGCGCCTATTTATCGCGTTTTTTCAAACGCAAAACGGGAACATCGCCCGTCACCTTCCTGCTCAAGCTGAGAATAGATAAGGCTAAGCAGATGCTGCGCGAGCGTGGAGAACTGACGATTGAGCAAATTTCCGCTTCTGTCGGATTGCAGGATGCGCTTTATTTCTCTAAGCAATTTCGACGTTTTTATAATCAGTCCCCCACCGCTTACCGCGAAGCGATGCGCAGTCTGAAAGAATAGGAAGCAAGCCGCATTCCTTGTAATACAGAGAGGCTGTTATGGGACATATTAGTGGTACGGCATTGGAATAGATATGTAATGGTTTTTAATAAAGCCATTTAAAATCAAATGAACAGGAGCTGTACCACTGATGAAGGAGCTGCATACAGGCAGTCTGTATTGGCCTACGACCTTAAATTCGACGGCAGACTATCCCCGTATTACCGAGAACAAAAAAGTAAAGGTTGCCATCGTCGGCGGCGGCATGTCTGGCAGCATTTGCGGTTATATTTTGGCGCAAAGCGGCATTGAAGCGGCAATGCTCGAACGGGAAAACGTGGCAGGCGGCAGTACGTCGGCCAACACCGGCCTGCTCCAGTTTTCCAATGACATTATGCTGTGGGAGCTCGCAGACCAAATCGGCGAATACGATGCTGTGCGTTTCTATCGCGGCTGTCTGGATGCTGTGAGGCAGCTTGGAGAGATTGCGGCACAGCTCCCCGTAGATGTCGGCTTCATTCCGAGAAGCAGCCTGTATTATGCGACCTCCGAGCAGGATTTGCCGGGGCTGCGGAAGGAATTTGAGATGCTGCGCAAGCATGGATTTGACGTCACCTTTCTGGAGGCGGACGATATTTCCCGGCAGTTTCCCTTCCGCAAACCGGGTGCCATTATGGCGAATGGAGATGCCGAGGTTAATCCATTTCAGTTCGTGCAGGGCGTATCCAGCGCTGCGGCGCAAGCCGGTCTGCAAATATATGAGCATACCGACATCGTAAAGCATGAACAGACTGCTGAGGGCATGCAGCTGTTGCGGACATCCGACGGCTGGGAAATCGAGGCGGAGCATGTGATATTCGCTATTGGCTATGAGCCCGAGGAATTGCGCGGCCAGTTGGTTAAAGCCGACATCAATCGCTCCTTTGCCGCCGTTACTGGCGTTCAGGATGAAGCGAAGCTTCGGGCCAATTGGCCGGGACCATGCCTTATTTGGGAAACGGCGCGCCCCTATTTATATTTGCGCACGACGGTGGATGGCCGGATCGTCGTCGGCGGTCTGGACGAAATGACCGATGCGCCTATTGAAAGCGAGAAGCTGCGGCGCAAGCGAACCGATAAGCTGCTGGAGAAAATAACGGCGTTGTTTCCGATGCTGGATCAGCCGCTGGAATTTGAATGGAGCGCCACGTTCGGTGAATCCCGCGATAATCTGCCCTTTATCGGCGCCGATCCAAAAATGCCCGGCGTCTACTATTGCCTCGGCTACGGCGGCAACGGCACCGTCTACAGCACGATGGCTGCTTATATGCTGCGGGATATGATCAATGGGAGGGAGCATCCGCTCGCAAGCATCGTGCGCCTTGACCGTCCTTCGTTATTAAAGGTATAGGCAAATATCACAGCCTTATTGAGCCTTGTTGTATTGAGCGTTATATAGAAAGGAGGGGCTCCGCCGATCGGCGGAGCCCCTCCTTTCTATATAACGTAAACCGTATAACACACAAGACTTTTGCTGTTTTTCGTTCATTTATTTGTGCTCATCGTCTATATCTAAAGATCGGCAATATGCTCAGCGCCTTGGCTGCGAAGCACAGATTCCGCTACTGACAGCCGCGCCAGCTTCGGTCCGCCCTCTTTGTCCATCATCGTATGGGTCTCATCCGTCTCGATGACGACGATAATGCGTCCTTCACGAATTGCATCTCGGCTTGCATCCTCGGCTTTATCCAGACCAAGCGCCCTAAGCGCGCGATTGATGCCGTCATCATCCGCGCTTAGATTAGTCGCAAGCAAGCCATCTGTTGTCAAAGGCACCGCGGCCCAGCCGCCAGCTCCAGTCATGCCCGTCGTAGGGATCGCCGCAGCAGCAGCAATCGTCGTCCCTTCATGGCCCGCATGGCTTGCCTTCGTTCGTGCCAGCTCCATGACCTCATCGGCATGCACATCGGTTTCCGCCTCAATTCGGCGGGAATGCTCGCCGTCCTTAGCAATGATTTGAAGCTCCCCAGGCACGAATCCGGCTTGCTCCAATGCGGTAATCGTATCAATTACTTCTTGCTCCGTCTTGAAAATCCCCAGCTTCTTAGCCATTCGAATCTCCTCCTAAAACCTGATTGTGAATACTAAAGTCTGCTGATTTGGGCATCTGATCCATACGCCTCATTACAGCCGGCTTCGACCGAGCGCTCTTAGAATAGTTATACCCTCAGCGGCAAGGAATCAATCGTATTGCATAGAGATTCACTGCTCGGTTGTTGTACAACAATCACTTTCAAGGTATGATGGAAGGAAGTGATATGGAAATCGGACAAGCAGGGGGCAAGGCGATGATTCATCGAGTGCTTCGCTATCCCGCGCAGTGGGATTGGCAAATGCTGCAGCTCGAAAGGCAGCATGCGGAGTTAGGGCAGAAACTGCCCAAACGCAAGGACAATAGAAAAAATAACGAAAGCTTCCTTGCAGCGCGGCCATACCCTGTTCAGGCAGCAAGCGGCGCCGATTCGCAAATGCTTGAGGCGAAGCTGCTGCTTCCAGAATGCGCATCCTGGCTTGAGGAATGCAACGGACGAACGACAAATCAAATTACCGTTGCTCCAGCAACTGAGCTTGGGCCGCTTGTTCATGGCACGCTGATGATCCAGATCTCGGAGGTGCATACGGACATACAGCCGTTCCACTTTTGGGTATGTGGCAGGCGACTTGTGACGATGCATGAGGATATGAGGTTGGCTATACGTTTTCAAGCAGATGATGTAACGAATAGGCTGGAAGCTTGCGATACCGCTCCAGAAGCGCTGCTTGTTATGCTGGGAGTTATATTAGGCCCGTTCCATGAAGGGCTGGACGGCTTTGAAACACGGCTCGGAGAACTTGAAAATAATATGCGCAGTGCCAATCGTACCGGCCTGATGGACGTCATTATTGAAAGGCGGTATGACCTGCTGCATTGGAGTCATCTGTTTACGCCCGTTCGTGAGCTTCACGGCTCAGTGAAGGAGGCCTTTCTCGACGGGATTATGGAAAGTGAAGCCTACAAGCGCATTACACACAAGCTGGAGAGGATCGATACGCTGCTCAAGCATTATTCACTGGAGATCGACACACTCATTTCAATGGACGATGCCATCTCCAACTTCCGCGGCAATGATATTATGAAGACGCTGACGATTTTCACGGTGATTTTTACTCCGGCAACGGTCATTTCTGCCCTTTGGGGTGTGAATTTGCAGCCGCTGCCTTGGGACAAAACTTGGTGGGGCTTTACGATCCTTTGCGCCTTCATTATAGGGATAACCGTCTTCATTTACGTGTGGCTATGGAAAAAAGGGTGGACTGGCGATATGCTGATTGGCCGCGGTAGTTCAAGCAAGCTGACTGCCTCTCGCTCTGATCGCCACAGCCGCAAGAAGTATAAGGAGGCGCCAGAGGAGGACAGCGGGCGACGTTACTCATCGGAGCGCACATCACCTGCCAATACTTCCACGCAGGAGCAGGCTGCACAAGCAGCCAAGCCATTGACTAGATCACGCCGACTGTAGCCAAACAGGCAATAAGATAAAATAAGCCCCTCCATTGCTCGCTATTTCAGCGAATTTGGAGGGGCTTTGCTTTATTTACAGCATCGCTTCATTCATTTAGCAAAGCGTTTTATACGTACGAGGGCAAATGAACAGGAAGGCCCGACTTCGCCGATTGATTAGCTGCAACGGTAATTTCCTGCGTCCGCAAAGCATCTGCATAGGTCGAACGAATGCGTGAAGTATCGCCGGTGCGAACGGCATGCAGGAACGCTTCATTTTCAAGCTGATAGGGATCGCGCTTATTTACGTATTCTGTTTTGCGGCTCGCTTCGATATCTATGAGCCCATGATGCCCAAGCTCCAATACACCCTTATCCGTATAAATGTGCAGTCCGGCACGTTCTCCGGCGCTAATGGCACAAGTATTGCTAATGGAAGCGACTGCGCCGTTAGCCAGCTTAAAGGTGGCCGTTCCAATATCCGGAACCTCAACCCCTTCTTCCTTGCCTGCCATAATCCGGTCGCCGTAGGCTGCATAAACCTCCGTAACTTCACCAAGCAAATAGCGGAGTAAATCTACAATATGAGTCGTCTGCTCGACGAACTGACCGCCAGAGCCCTTCATTTTTCTCCACCAGCCAACACCAGGCATACCGCCCATCCAGCTCCCGATAGCCATGGCAGCCAGTCTGCTCTCCAACAGCTCCTTCGCTTTATCCGTGCCGTCCATATAACGGAAATGGTAGCCGACTGAGGTTATGAGGCCGCTAGCCTGTACCGCTTGTCCAATAGCTGCCGGTGTTTCAACATCGACGCCAAGCGGTTTTTCGACCAGAAACGGAATTTTGCGCTTCACCAGCTCCGTTTCGATCTCTCCATGGGCAAACGGCGGCACACAAATATAGACCGCATCCAGCTTCCGGTCATCGAGCATATCGGAAACGTTTTCATAACCGCGTGCATCTGTAAACGGCTTTGCCGCATCGTCGGCCTTCTGCTTGCTTGTAGCCACTAGCGCTGCTACGTTGACGCCTTCCATACTTGCCAGCTTTTGAGCGTGCATTTGACCAAACCAACCTGTACCAATAACACCAATCTGCAAAGTCATGTGCAAGCTCCCATCGTAAAGCTTTTTTCCTATTATAACGGCGCAGCCCTGCTCGCGTCCAATGCTACTTTGCTAAATTTTTTTAATCTGGGCATGGCCCAAGCAGTTGCGGGGACGCCCAGTCTTTCATATGCTACAACATCAGCTTCCCGCTTGCAGTCAGCAAACAGGCAGAAACTTCTCGCGCAATCGCGCAGTAAGGATCGGAGGTCGGGCAATGACAACTTTGAAAAAAAACAACCGGGAGTCACAGCAGTTGGACACTCGGACAGCTTTGTTTTTGGCCGCAGTATGCGGTCAAACGTATTTACAATTCACGAATCCAAGCGGGCTGTTTCTCGTACCTCGCAATTATACGCTGGTCGGGACATTCAATGCCAAGGCCTATGATCAGACGGAGGAAGCCTTTGGCTTCCTGCTGACGTCTGAGCAGTCCTCCGTACTCGCTTTCCGCGGCTCGGGCTCCGCCGTCGATTGGGTATCGGATTTTATCGCCCAGCAAACACCCTATCGTCCCGTGAAAAATGGCGGTTATACGCATAAGGGCTTCACCGATATTTATATGTCTGCGCGGGATCAAATTTTGGCGCTCATGGAGCAGTTGCCCGCTGATAAGCCATTGTTTATAACCGGGCATAGCCTAGGCGGCGCTTTGGCTACGCTTGCAGCTGCCGATATTGCCGCGAATACGCCAATAAAATCACCGATTGTCTATACCTTCGGGGCACCACGGGTCGGTGATCCTAAATTTGTTCGAAATTACAACAATCTTGTCGGTACCCATTGGCGTTTTCAAAACGAATATGATATCGTTCCCCATCTCCCAACACTTGTGTATCAATCGCCACAAACGAAAAAAACGTATTATTACTTGCATGTAAAGGGCGAGGTCAAGCGCTCGTTCAGACTCGGCTCGGTTGCCGCCAACCATGTACTGCCTAGCTATTTTAACGATCTTTATGTCGAGGAGCCCATTTTTGCGCTGGCTGTCTGTTCGGAGCCCCCGGGCTGGTGCCCGCTGCTTACCCAGTAGACCTTCTTATGTTTGCATAAAGAAGCTTGGCAGCGGACAAATGCTATTGCATCCGCCCGCTGCCAAGCTTCTTTGAACGTTTATGATGGGAGCATATAGAGCAAAATCGCAAAGAAATGCAGCACGGACCCGCCTAATACGAACATATGCCATACCGCATGATGGTAAGGAAACGCTCGCCACATATAAAAGACGGTTCCCACGGTATAAAGCAGCCCGCCTGTAATAAGCAGTTGCAAGCCACCGGGCGCCAAATGGCTCGTAAGCGACTTCCAGGCAAAGACGATGAGCCATCCCATGGCCAAATATACGATAGTCGAGGTAAATAAAAACTTTGATGCAAAAAATGCTTTAAATACGACGCCAACGAGCGCAAAGCCCCAGACGATGCCGAAGAGCACCCACCCTAATGTCCCCTGCACAATATGCAGCAAAATAGGTGTATACGTCCCCGCAATAAATACATAAATAAAGGAATGGTCCAGCGATTCAAAAACACGCTTGGCCCTGCCTTCTGGAAAGCTGTGCACTAATGTGGATGCGGCATAAAGCAGCAGCATCGCTGTTCCATAAATCGTAAAGCTGACCACATGAGAGGCAGTACCCTTATCTACAGCAAATATGATTAAAATAACGAGCGCAGCAACACTAAGTGCAGCGCCAATACCATGAGTGATGGCATTGGCTATTTCCTCGCGCTTGGAATAAGTGTGTGTGTTGGCCATTGCTATGGCACCTCCATCCTAACCACTGAATATATTAAACACTTGCTATTTACAGTGTAGAACATCAGTGCCAGTCTTTCAACCACAGCTGCAGGCGCTCAATCGTTTTATCCAAATTGCAGACAGCATCTCGGTCGCGAAACGCCTCTTGATGGCGAAAATAATGGGCATGTCCGCCGATGACATGAATCGGCTCTACCTTGCCTGGCGCATGCTTCATCTGCTGCCATTTAGGCACGCCGGAAGTGCTGCGCGTCCAACCGCCCCAGCTGCCGATCCGGCTTACGGGATCATTAAGCTTGCCTGCCTCGTTGACGGAATACAAATAACAGACTTTGTCTTTCAGCTGCGGCGCAATATGATTGCGCGGCGAACCGACCTGAAGAACGCGGAAATTGGTCATTAGATTGCGTTCCATCAGCATTTTCGCCGCTTGATAGGCTGCGGCTCCGCCGCCGCTATGTCCGATGAACAGGGAAGGCTCATCAGCGCTCATCAGCTTCTCCTTCACTTGGCGGTAAGCCATTTGCCCGCCAATGCGTCCGGCTGCAATAAAGCTGGTTAAATCGCTGCCCACCTCAAGCACCTGTCGAAACAGATTGCGGCTGTTGTCGCCATAAGGATGCAAAATATGAATGCGGGGCTGAGCGCCGGATTCACGAAATAATTGGTCAAGCTTATCACGACAAACGTTAAAGGCACTCTTAGTCGTAGCCACACCTGCCAGCAAAAATATGTTAACGGCTCCTCCACCAGCTGCCAGCATGCTTCTCCCTCCATTGCAAAGAAATATGGTATAGGTACATTATGCGGGAAGAAGCTGCGATTCATTCCTTCACGAGCTACTTAAAAATAATCCCAATTCACCTCAGACACAATAGAGATTGCCAGCCCTCTAGATACTCTAATTAAAAATAAGCCTTTTGCTACGCTGCACATTTTCAGCATAGCAAAAGGCTATTCAAACGATCAAGCATCTCCAGCTGATAGCTGATTACACGCCCATCTTTTTGCGTTGATTATTGACCTTCTTTGTGTTCTGGCTCTTCATTTGCTGTGTGCTTGTTGAAAAGCCGCCTTGTGCGAAGGCATCTGCTTTACCCTGCTTCTTCTGGGCCAGCAATTGCTTAGCCTTCTCCGCTTGAGTCAGCTTCTTCGGCTGCTCCTGTACTTCCTTATTCTCCACGTCCGACATCTTATCACCTCGCTTTATGATTTAACCAACGTAATAAACCTTGTAAATGCGCTCTTATGCAGCTTGCATTGATCAATCAAGCTAAAGCCGGAAGCTGCAAGCTGCGTTTCAATCGGCTCCGTCGTTATAATGACTGCAACGTCAGCAAGCCGTCTTACACTTTCCAGCATATCAAGCTGCTCGCCAATCGGCAAGACCGAACATAAATTATACGGCAGATCTACGATTGCCGCATCATAATGCCCTTCCAGCTCGCGCATATCGCCAAGTGTAACGAGTTCCTTGCTATAGCCAAAATGAGCAAGATTAACCCGTGCTCCCTGAACTGCGAGCGGATTGCGATCCACACCGCGAATATCAAGGCCCATCGACAGCGCCTCAATGAGCACGGTGCCCATGCCGCAGCAGGGATCGATTATCTTCGCCTTAAGCGCCTCGCCTGCTGGCCCCGCAGCGATATTAACTATCGCTCTGGCCACCCTCGTGCCTAATGCTGTCGAATAGTTTTGCGGCTTCTGCCGATGGGCGAGCCAGATCGCGCTCGCTTGCTCACAGGCGCCAAACCAATATCGCTGCTGCCAAAAGGTAATACCCAGCAGACGCTCCGGCTGCCGCATATCCGCTACTCCAACTAATGATCCGCCGACAGAACGCTCAAGTGCGCGCTGCTCCTCGTAGCTGTAAGGGGCGTCCGCCACTGTACAAAGCACCTTGAATGTCGCTCCATTCAAATCAACAAGCGGCAGCTGCTCCAGCAGCTCGGGCAAAGTTGCACCTGAAAGGGATAGCTCCATGCGACGCTTGAGAAACGGACTTCTACTCGGATGAACGTTATGCTCGCTCACGACGAAGCCATCCCTGAGCGGAGCCTCCAGCAGTCGCCACAATTCCAGTCGGCATAGCTCCAATTCCTCTTCATGACAGCTGTAGCTGTATAAATAACGAGTCATTAATGGTCTACTGACGTCCGTGTCTGAGGTAGCTCAGCCTCATCAATGCTGAAAGGTATAAACTCCGGCTTTGCTTTGCTTTCCACTTCAACGGTTAATTCATTCACCTGTTTATTCAGCAGCTTAACCTGGCGCTGCAAGCGAAACACGCGCACCATGCCAAACAATCCAATAACGAGTCCGCCAATGAGCGTGGAGGCGAGAATGACGAGGATAAGCGGAATTTGAGCCTGTGCAAACATAAAATTAACTTGCACCGAGTTGACATTAATTACGGCAAACAACGCAATAACAAATGCAAACAGCAGTGCGGATATAAGCATCGTCTGAGCCTTCATGTTCTCTCCACCTTTTTCTGGGTTGCTATTAGTTTATCATATTCCCTATTAAACCAATAGTCGCAGCATCAAACAGCAAGCGGATGCCCACCTCAGGGCACCCGCTTTAGCTTGTTCATATAACAGCTTTATTAGATTGCTACGCTTTTCTTCTCGCCTGCTGCCACACGAACATTATAATAATGACCACCAATACCGCAAGCTGCGTAAAAGCTGTCTCCAGCGTTGGATAAATTCCAAGGAAGCCAATGGTCGGCCATTCACTTAACGCATGCGTCGGCAGCCATGCAGCAACCTGCAGCGAGTGAATGCTTTCTCCCATAAAGCGGAACACCAAATAATAAATGAGTACCGATGCCACAATGAAAAAGGGACGAATTGGCAGCTTCGTGCTGAAGCGAATAATAACGAAAGCAATTGCCACGAGCAGCAGGAACGTTACGCCAATACCTAGGATCATTTGGTAGGGATCAATGGAAGGTGCCATGCCGACATAAAATATCGTCGTCTCCGCCCCTTCCCGCATAATAGCAAGCGCCGACACAGCGAACAAGGACCACAGACTGCCGCGCGCGATTGCGCTGCCCATTTTGTTGTCAATATAGCTGTTCCAGCCTCGCAAATTCGCTTTGCTGTGCAGCCAATTGCCAACGGTTATCATCAAGATGACGGAGACGAGACCAGCGATGCCCTCAATTGCTTCACGCGCGCTGCCAGCAGCCGCTTGAGCAATCACATAAGTGAGCAGCACAGCCATAACCGCGCTCAGCAGCAGGCCGACCCAGACGCCAGACCACACCCAGATGCGTTTCGACTCGTTGCCCGTTTTTTTCAAATAAGCCAGTAAAGCCGCAAGCACGAGAATCGCCTCAAGCCCCTCGCGGAGCAAAATCATTCCAGCATCCCAGGCAGTATAGCGCGTTTCCTCCACCATTGGAGCAAGTATCTCTCTGATTTCCCCAATTACAGCTTGGGCTTTATCCGGTTCCGGCGGATTGGAAAGCAAATAGCCCGAAACCGCCGTCATTTGAATTTCGATTTTCGTATAAGCATCAGCAGAACGAATCTGAACCTGCCCTTCAACCGACGGCCATTTTGAAATAAAGGCTTGCATTTGGCCATCAGCCTCACTTAAGTTGCCTGCGGCTATGTCTTTAGCTGCTTTATCAACAATTGCAATCAGGTCAGCAATGCCCAGTTTTTCCGCTGGCACCGCAGCCGCATCAATTTTGCCCGCCATATAATCATTAAGCAGCTGAATCATCGCGTTGGCTTCCGTCTCGGCCTGCTCCGCACGCGGCGGCTCAGCCTGAAGCGCAATTCGGATCATGCTCATTGCCGTCTCCAGCTTGCCATAAACGCTGAAATTGTCCGAGCGGATCGCAGGTTCAATTGTCAGCCAATTATCGTTAATCGTCTTATAATCAGCGCTCGCCTTTCCCCATTGCTCCCCTTTAATTTCGACCAGCAGCTTTGTCGCCATAGGCAGCAGCAGCTTTGCCGCTTCCTTGCCGCTCAGCTTAGCTTGATCGTCCTTCTGGACGGTTTTCACATATTTATTAATCGTCTTTGCCAGCTCGGATAAGGAGGCTTTCGCCTCATCCGGCTTGCTGTCCCCCTGTTCCAAGAGCACGATTGCATGAGCCAGAGCGGAGTCGACATCGGCGGATAAATCTGATTTTTTCACGTTTAGCTGCTTCCAGCGCTCATTTGCTTCTTTAATATGGCCGGATGCCTGCTCCCAGTCACTCTGGCTTGCCGCCGCAAGCGCTCCGCCAACGAGCGGAAGCAGCTTATCCAAATCGCTGGACGCTTCTGCAAAAACGGGCCTCACGCCAATCGAGCTTGCAGCTATAGCTGCTAAAATAACGATAATGCCGAGCCATTTCCATCCTATGCTGTAACGGCTGGTACCTGAAAACATATGCCGCTTCTCCTCTCTCCTGCTACAATAACGTATCTCCAATATAACCGCCCTCTCTGACGCCAGGGAAACAGGCAAACACGGCGCTGCCCGTATGCACGATATATTCATTCAGCTTATCCATGCGGCTCAGCTTGGTCTGCATCGGAATAAACTGCTTGCTCGTATCGCGGTTATAGCAAATAAACAATAGTCCCGCATCAAGCTGTCCGGTGCGCTTGTCAAGACCACTGGAGTAGGAGTACGAGCGGCGCAATATTTTCAAAGACCCGTCACCTCTAGCAAGTGCCAGATGCGAGTTGGCTGGAATGACCGGCTTGCCGTTCTCATCCTTTTTATTCAAATCAACGGTGTCAAACTCCTTCAAGCTGCCAATTGGAGCACCGCTCTCCCGGTGACGACCGAAGGTTGCCTCTTGGTCAGACAGCGTCGAGCGATCCCACACCTCAACCCGCATGCGAATTCTTCTCACGACCATATAGCTTCCGCCCGCCATCCATGGTACACCGTCATCGGCGGAAGCCCAGACGACCTGCTTCATCTGCGCTTCATCGCTCGTATCCGGGTTCGCGGTTCCATCCTTGAAGCCCATCAAGTTGCGCGGGGTTGCTCCCTGCTTATCAGCGCCGGATGTACGCTGAAAGCCTTCCGTCGTCCAGCGAAGCACCGCTTTCCCCCGTGCGATCCGCGTCAAATTACGAATGGCATGGAAGGCGACCTGCATATCGTTTGCGCATACCTGCACGCCGATATCGCCACCGCACCACTCCGGCTGCAGCTCATCGCCGCCAAATGCCGGAAGCTCCTCAAGGGTAGCGGGCTTCTTGCTTGACAGGCCGAAGCGTCCATCAAAAAAGCTCGGCCCTACGCCGAACGTAATCGTTGTTTTGGAAGGCGATAAGCCTGCGGCTTCGCCCGTGTCGGATGGCGGCAGGTTCAAGTTATTATTGTCCGTGCCAATCATCGTTCCTTGTGTCATTGCAGCTGAAGCGGCCGTCCAAGCTTGAAACAAGGTACGTACATCATCAATTGAAGCTGCAGTCAGATCAAAAGCAGCGAATAGTATAAAATCCTGTGACGGCGTCGCAATGCCTGCCTGATGAGCACCGTAAAAAGGCAGCACATCTCCATTTGCTCCAGCCCCTGTCGCCGCCGGAACGGTCAGCGTCTTGCTTGCCGCCTGCATAATGCCGCCCATGCCAGTCGCGCCGATCAGCAAACCAGCCCCACCAACGCCCATGAGCCGCAATAAATCTCTGCGGCTCATCGGTTTTTCCAGCACACTGTCGCCAGCCTGCTTCTGATTATGCTTTTGTTTATCGTCGTTGTTAGTAGTAGAACTCATGACATTAAGCCCCCAAAATTTTGCCCATTTGTGAAAGCGGTTCTGCCAAAGCGTCCAGCAGCTGGCTCAGCTTCTTCGTATCTTCTTCTTTCAAATCAAGGTAAGATTTATAGCCGTCGCCATCTTTATAAACGGCAAGCGCATCGTCAAGGCTTGTGAAGCTTGTGCCAATCAATGCTTCCAGCTGCGCATCATGCTTGTTCAACTGCGGCTTAAGCAGCTCATAAATTTTCTCCGCACCTTCAACGTTAGCTACAAAATCATACAAATCAGTATGTGAATAACGCTCCTCCTCGCCTGTTACTTTAGAGGAGGATACTTCGTTCAGCAGCTCAACCGCACCCGTAACGAGCAGGCTAGGCTCAATTTCGACCGTCTCCATCAGTGCGCGAAGCAGCTTGATGTCCTCAAGCAGCGTATCGGCATAGCCTTCAGCGCCTTTTGTCGTATTTTCTTCCCATAAAATTTTCTCGATTCGGTGGAAGCCTCTCCATTCCTTCTCGTCGACATCATTTTCACGGGCATCAATATGAGGGTCAAAATCGCCCAGCGCTTCAGCAATCGGCTCGATTCTTTCATAGTACATTCTCGATGGCGCATACAGCTGCTTCGCCGTCTCCAATTCGCCCGCTTTAACGGCATTGACGAATTTTTCGGTTTCAATCACGAGCGAATCCGCCTCTTTAATGGTGAAGGCGCGATATTCGTCAAGAATAGGCTGCCATTCCTCTGCGGTGGCAGGTGCTATTGTAGCAGCGGGCGACTCCTCCGACGCTGCCGGCGTTTCATCAGCTGTATTTGCTGCTGTCGCTGCCGCGTTATCTGTTTTTGTATTAGCAGCAGTATCCGATCCGCATGCAGAAAGAAATAATAGGCTTGCACAAGATAATGAAATTGCGATCAACTTCCAGTTCATTCGATTTTCCCCTTTAACAATCCACGTCATGTGAATTTATTCTATTGCGAAGTATATTCCTGTTGAGAATCATTGTCAATTATATTTTTATGGCAACAACGGTACTTATTTTTCGTGCATCTCTAGCTGACCGAAAGCAGGAGCCAAATCATTAACAACTATTCTCATCAAACATACCAAATAGAAAGAAAGCCATACAGCGGGATTGGATCAATTCCGCATGTATGGCTTAAATCATTAATTCGCAAAATCGGTACGACTGGTTGCATTATTAGCCCATTGTCTCCCATGCGCTCCTCCTTTTTCGCATTCGCCTTTCTCTTTTTATCGTTTTCCCACAAAAAAAGTTTCAAGTTTCTACATTTTACTTAACTTACCCTCTATCTTCAACAACCAAAACAAAGTATAATACTGGAAAACATATTATTTAATGCGCCTTTTAGCCTATTATATAAAGATAAGAGGTCTTTTGCCCTATGACATTTATCACTCATTTTGAAGGCCGCCTTCAGGCCGTTTTCTCCAAAGCAGAGCAATTAACAGCTAAATTTCCCGAACCGCTAAATCAAAAGGGACAAGCTTATATTAGGCATATTAATCCTCTGCATCGCAGCGGCAGCCAGAACTATCTCGGCTATTTGCTGCCCTATTGGATGACGGAAATGGCCGATGTGACCGAGGAGCAATGCGAGCAGCTTGCCCTTGCCAATTTATTCGGCATGCTGCATTTTTTCATTGTGGATGAAGTGATGGATAAGGGGAGTGCGGAAAGCAGACAGAAACTGGCTTTGGGACATTTATTTTATACGCAAATGTACGGTGTCCTGCACCGTTTGCATCCAACTGATTCTAAGTTTTGGGAGTATTATGATCGTTACATGGCCGATTGGTCGCTTGGCGTGACCGAAGAATCCGAGAGCGATTATTTCAACACCGATCCGCTTCGTACCGCTTTAAAATCATCACTCGTGAAAATAGCCAGCACCGGAGCCTTGCTCCTATCGGACAAGCACGCCTTCATACCAGCAGTCGAACAGGCTGTTGATTATGTGCTTGTTGCGCTTCAAATGGCCGATGATTGGACGGACTGGGAAGCAGACTTAGCTGATGGAAGCTACAACGGATTGCTAGCCTTATTCAAGAATAGATGGCCGGAGCATTCGCCTATTATCGTCAGTAAAGTAAGAAAAGCGATATATGTACAGGGGCTGCTAACGGACTATGTCGAGCTCGCTCGCCAATTTCAGCAAGCCCATCAACAATTAGGCCTTAAGGCTGGTTATTTACTAGCGTTTCATGCCTCCATAACCGATTCTCTCGCAAATGATGCTCAAGCTATAGAGCTCAATCGCAAAAAACAGATGGAGGGCGGACTCTTTCAAACACTAGCATGACATATTCCGTTAAAATTTTTGCTATTCATTAGCATTTTATGAAAATATATAGTAGTTTTTGTCGAAATTCCATGCTACAATATGCAAATGGAACTTATACATAATACTAGAAAGGTGGAAAAGTATGAGCAGCGATAACCCGTTAAGACAACAAATTATTCAGAAAGCATGGGAAGATGAGGCTTTCAAGAAGCAGCTGCTAGCTGATCCACGCGCCGCTATTAAAGAGGCTTTTCAAGTTGAAATTCCAGAAGACATTGAAGTAAACGCAGTAGAAGAACAGACTAACAGCTATTATCTCGTAATCCCTATCAGTCCAGCTGATAGCTCCAAAGCAACTGTTGCATCTCCGCCTTGGAAGTAACCTCTACGTACAGTCATCAAGCAAGCGCCCTGCCAGGAAGGCAAGGCGCTTTTATTGAATTTCTGCTATAGGCAAGCTTACGAACGCTTCCGTACCTACTCCTTTAATACTGTTAAAATAGATCCGACCGTTCATTACTTCAATAATGCGGAAGGTAACCATTAGCCCAAGCCCTGTACCTTTGGACTTATTAGAGAAATACGGCTCGCCTAGTCTTTCCAGCTCGCTCTCTTCCATCCCTACTCCATTATCGCTAATGCGAATAATGACGGTGGAATCCTCCTGATAGGCGATAATGTCGATGCTGCCCTTTGTTGGCAGCGCTTCGATGCTATTTTTCACAATATTAATAATCGCTTGCTTGAACTTAGAGGAATTACCACGCACATACAGCTCAAAATTCGACTCCACCCGCAGCTCTCCACCTTGAATCGTAGCAAGCGGAGATAGTATAGCTTCAATTTGCCCCAGCTCCTCCGCTATATTCAATATCGTCGTCATTTCAACCTGGGGCTTGGCAAAGGTCAAAAAGTCCGTAATGATGCTGGATGCGCGATCCAGCTCGTCGATAGCCAGCAGCATATAATTTTTATCCTTCTGATCGGCGGAGCGATGGCCAATTAACTGGAGAAAGCCGCGTGTCACCTGCAACGGATTGCGCACTTCATGTGCAACTGATGCGGCAAGCTGGCTAATGATTTCCATTTTCTCAGAACGCTGCAGCTCATTATTGAATACCTCCAGCTTACGGGAATACAGCAGCATTTGCTCATAATTATTAATGATCCGGCGGATTAACACCACGATTAAAGAGAAAATGAAAAACAGCGTTCCCCATTTCCAATAAAACATTTCATAATCTGTGTGAGTAAAATAAATGACCAGCTCGGATACTACAGTTAGTGCAAACAGCGCAAAGCCTATAGAAATAATAATGCTTTCCCGATTTCGCTGCATACAATAAAACGCAAGCACCGAAATTAAGATGATGTTGCCAATTATCACGGACGAAGCGAAGATAAGTGGCACGATGCGCTCATAATAGTGCAGCACTCCTCCACCTAGCAGGATGCTCAACAGCAGCCATGCGATGCTTCCGGTGGAGATGGCTAATTGGACACGCAAACAATATTTGAGTACCCGGCTTGTTCCCTTACTAATAATTTGCTCAAAAAATAAAAAGATCCAGGTCATAATAAACGTCGAGGATATATCAAACAAATAATAATACACTCGACTGGATTTTCCGAAAAACGCATACAAATACGGAGAAATCGTCAACGTCATAATCCCAAGCGAGAGCATCAGGAGGCATAACGAATTCCAGCCTGGCCAATATATTTTATTCACAAACAGCATACATATAAGTAATGAAATAGATACAAATACAAGCGTGCAGCCCAAAATGATATCCAGAATATTTTTCTGCAAATATTTAGAATTCATGCTTTGGAAATCGCCAAGCTTCACGCTACCGTCGATTCCTAGCGAGCTTGAATCTGCGTTGCCTTTTAAATAGATGTATATCGGCTTATTATAATAATGAGGAGACAGCTTCAGCAAAATATTGTTTGTCTCATAGCCGTAGTTGCGCTCATCCTCATATATAAGATAACCATCGTTAAATATACGAATTTGCTGCGCAAAGTTCACGTCAAGCATTATTCCAGGATTTTCCCACTTCAAATCTGGAACCTCAATCTTGATCCAGGCGGAGTTAAAGCCATCCGGCTTCGTAGTGACCCGATCATTTTCAGTTGACCAGATCCATCTATCATTGTGCTCCTGATCCATCACATCTGCGAGCACCGGCTCCTGACTTGCCTCATCTAGCCATTGAATATACCACTGATCAATATGTGTTATTGGTGGAGGAGGAGGACTCGCAAAAGCCCGAGGAACCATTAAACAGATGGATAAAACGAAGAATAGTACGACGAACCTTGCGTATCTCAATACTTCTCTCATTCCTGCACCTCAAAGCCTCGAAGATTCATCACTAGCCCATTTCTCCTAAAGTATTCGACAATCTTTGATAGCATCCCTGCCTTTTTTACCTATTGGCAAAAAAATTATATAACACAAAAAAAGAGCAGACAAGCCGCTCTTTTTATCATATAGCTTAGGTTACGTCATCTCCGCTTAATGTTGGTTTGCGATAGATTCGCTCATTCGGGTTAAATTCGACATATTTAAAATGCTTATCGAGCTGGACAATGGACTCCTTATTACCTAAACCGAGAAACCCCTCCACCGCCAAACTGCTGTAAAACAGCTTATGGACTTGCAGTTGCAAGGTCGTATCGAAATAAATCATCACATTACGGCAAAGAATGAGATGAAATTCATTAAACGAGCCGTCCGTCACCAAGTTGTGCTGGGCGAACATAATATTATCGCGCAGCTCAGGCAAAAAATAAGCATATTGATGATCCGTTTGATAATATTCGGAAAATGCGCTTATTCCGCCTGCTTCCATATAATTTTTCGTATAGATTTGCATTTGCTTGAGCGGGTAAGCACCTCGCCGGCACTTTTCAATCGCGCTCTCACTCATATCGGTCGCATATATTTTGCTATGCTGGGTGAGGCCCTCCTCTTTGAGCAAAATAGCCATAGAATAAACCTCTTCGCCTGTCGCACAGCCAGCATGCCAAATTCTTATTTCCGGAAGTCCTCGCAAATAAGGGATCACCTCTTGCCGCAGGGCACGAAAAAAACCAGGGTCCCGAAACATCTCGGTCACTCTAATAGAGAAATCATGCAGCACCTTATCCAGCATGTCTTTATCACGAAGCACTTGTTCAAGCAGTCTTGTAATCGTAGGGATTCCTTCAATACGCAACCGATTTTGAATCCGGCGCATGAGCGACGAACGAATATAATGCCGAAAGTCAAATCCATAATAACGGTAGATGCCTTCTAAAAATAATTCTAGCTCTACGTTTTCCACTTCTTGATTCATCGACCCTCCTGCTTCGTCATCCATACGCGGAGCAGCGAGTAAAGCTGCTCCATTTGGAGCGGCTTACTAATGTAATCCGAGGCGCCCGCCTGCATGCAGCGCTCCCGATCATTCCTCATCGCTTTGGCCGTGAGTGCAATAATCGGCAGCTCCTTCAGCAATGGATTGCTGCGAATACTGCGTATAGCTTCCAATCCGTCCATAACCGGCATCATAATATCCATAAGAATAATATCAAAGTCAGGCTGATGATTCAAAAGCTCCACGCCGATCTTGCCATTGCTCGCTGATTCCACAATAACTCCTTTACTGGTAAGGGCCGTCTTAAGCGCAAATACATTGCGATCATCGTCATCAACGAGCAGCAGCCGCTTTCCTTCAAATAGCCGCGTATCCTCTATATGAGCTTTACGCTGTGCCTTCTCTTCCTCGCTAAGCTCTTCATCATCCTGTTGCTTAGCATCTCCTCCAGCATCATCAGATGCAAGCCATATTACGGTATTCGCACCAGCCGCCGACTGGTCTCGACTATTCA
The DNA here is from genome assembly GCF_036894955.1 of Paenibacillus sp. KS-LC4. Classification (NCBI taxonomy): domain Bacteria; kingdom Bacillati; phylum Bacillota; class Bacilli; order Caryophanales; family Paenibacillaceae; genus Paenibacillus; species Paenibacillus sp. KS-LC4. The sequence goes on from NZ_CP145905.1 coordinate 5,201,825, forward strand.
GCATCTCCTGACTGAACGCCACGAATTCTTCACTTAAGCTTGGTAAAAACAACGTAAAGGTACTTCCCTCGCCCTCCACGCTCTCAAGCTGCAACCTGCCTCCTAGCAGGCGGGTAAATTCACGGCAGATGGATAAGCCTAAGCCCGTACCGCCATATTGGCGGTTCGTTGTGCCATCCGCTTGCTGGAATGCTTCGAATATAATGGCTTGCTTGTCTGGCGAAATGCCAATGCCGCTGTCGGTTACCGAAATCGCAATCATCGTATCTGATGGAGCCTCGCCATTATAAAGCTCTACTATTTTTGATTGTGCAACTGGAGAAATGCTGAGGTGCACGTAACCTCTATCTGTAAACTTAAACGCGTTGGACAGCAGATTTTTTAATATATGCTGTAAGCGGTGACCGTCCGTCGATATAATAGGCGGCGCTTGCTCATCGAAGCCCGTAACGAAGGAGAGCTGCTTTTTCTCGGCTACAGGATCGAATAGCTGGCGCATCAACATTGGAATCTCAGTCATATTCACTTCGTCAATCGTTACTTCAAGCTTACCGGCTTCAATTTTCGATAAATCCAAAATATCGTCGATCAGGCTGAGCAAATCCTTGCCTGCCGAATGGATGACGTGGGAATAATGCTGTTCTTCCTCCGTCATCGTCTTATTTTCATTCTCATAAAGCATCTGCGACAAAATTAAAATGCTGTTAAGCGGCGTACGCAGCTCGTGCGACATATTGGCCAGAAAATCAGTCTTGTACTGCGAGCTCTGGATAAGCTTCTCGGAATACTCCTCAAGCTCATGCTTCGTCTGCTCCAGCTGACTGTTGCGCTGCTCTGCCAAGTCCCGCTGCTCCTGCAAATAATCGTTCGTCAGGCGCAGCTGCTCCTGCTGCATTTGCATTTCTTCAGACTGTGCCTGTAATTCCTCAGACTGCGCCTGAAGCTCCTCGGTCAGCATTTGTGATTCATTAAGCAGACGCTCGATTTCCATACGTCCTATGACACTGTTTATAGCTACGCCAAGGCTTTCCTGCAACGCTTTAATAAGGGTAAGATGCTTGTCATCGAAGCTTCCTAAAGAGGCAAATTCCACAACCGCCAGAACTTTGCCCTCAAAGAAAACCGGAGCCACCAGCAAGCTTCGAGGAGAAGCCTCCCCTAAGGAAGAGCGGACTTTAACGTATCCCATCGGCAAATCTGTCAAATGATAAAGCCGTTTGTCAACGACACATTGACCAGCAATTCCTTCTCCGGGCTTGAAGCTTACTGCCGCTTCTATAGCATGATCGTGCCCGGCAAAAGAAGCCGTCTTCACATAGGTGGATACGCCATTTTGTACATGGCGCAAATAAATAGCGCTATAAGTAGCATCAACCATCGGCGTTACTTGATAAACAAACGCTTCGGACAAATCAGCAATATGCTTAAAGCCCTGATACATATCCGCTACCTCCACGGTCCGCTTCTGTACCCAGCTTTCTTCATTGACGTTGTCCAGCAATTCATTCGTCGCCTCGGCTAACTCGCGAATTTCATCCTTCGTATTTACGCGAATCCGCTCATTAATATCACCTTCTGAAGCGATGATGCTGCGAATCGTATGTTTGACATCCTTAATCGTACGAACAATGGCACCTGAGACGAATATAGCAGCAGCAATCGCGCTTATCGTCACTAAAGCAAAGGCAATAAACAGCACATTTTGCAAATTGCGATTATTTTGTGAGAGTGCCTCCACTCTTAGCTTCGTTAGCTCCTTCTCCGAAGTGCGAAGCTGATCCAACTGGGTACGCACCTTTTCTACAATTTCCTTGCCCAGATCGCTCGCATAATAGGTCCGGATCGCATCCATCTTGTTTTCTTTACGCAGTTGAACGACGGGCTCCCCCGCAAACTTGCCCCATTGCTCAATATTAGCTTTAATTTCCTCTAAATTCGCCTGTTGGCCAGGATTATCATCCAACAGCTCATGCAGTTTACTGTAATTGCTTCCCCATGCTAAATTAGCATCATTGTAAGGAACTAAATACTTCTCGTCACCACTGATAACGTAACCCCGCTGCCCATTTTGCATATCAAGCATATTAATTTCAAGCTGATCAACCATTTCGTGAACGGTAATATCGTGATCCGCTATGAAATTGATTTCGCTCTGCAAAGCATTTATACGCACAACAATAATACCAATAGCAACTGCTAAACATAATAGAATGCTAAGATAGCCTAATAAAATTTTCGCTCTTATTGTAAAGCGCATCGAACGCCAAATAAGTCATTCCTCCATTCCAACCATACTTATAACTCTATCATCCTTGCTTAGAGTATGGCAAGAAAAGAGGCATCTCAGATAAACTTACAGCCATGCCCGCAGCTTCTCAATCGCACGCTTCTGAATCCGTGAAACACTCATTTGCGAGACTCCCAGCTTGTCGGCTATCATGCGCTGCGACTGGCCTTCCTGATAGATTAAATGGATAACGGTCTGTTCTTCTTCCTTGAGGCTTTTCATCGCTTCCCCTATATCCAGCCTCATATCAAGCGCTTTAAATTCATCAGACGGATTAGCAATGAGGTCACCAATTGAAGCACCATCCCCTTCGCTGGTGAGCGGCGTATCCAGTGACGTATAATGGTAATAATCACGTCCTGCCAAAATTTCAATCGTCTCTTCCTGCGTAAGCTCCAGATGGGCCGCGATTTCCTCCACCTTCGGCGAGCGTTCCAGCTTGACCGTCAATTCATCAATCGCATGCTGAAGCATGCTGCCCTTTTCCTTAACACGTCTAGGCACCTGAATATACCAGGAGCGGTCACGCAAATAATTTTTTAAATTTCCGATGACGCTTTTCATCGCATAACCTTCAAACGGAATACCAATTGAAGGATCATATTGTTTAAATAGCCGCAGCAGCGACATTTGTCCTACCTGAAATAAATCCTCATATAAGTCAGGACGGCTGCGTGACATTTTGCCAGCAGCCATGCGAACGATATCCTCATAATGCAACAGAAGCGCAGTAGCCGCTTCATTACAGCCTTCCTCTCGGTAGGTATGCATATAAGCGGCAATTTCACTTGGTGCTTTGGAGGAGGGTTTTATGCTCATGCCATTTCCTCTTTTCTGCCAAGCAGCTTGGTAAGAATGACCTCCGTACCGCTAGTCGTATTCACTTCCACATGATCCATAAGCTCCTGCATCATATACAGACCAAGTCCGCCGATTGGGGCATCGCTTAATCTCGTGGAGTGAAGCGCACCCGCTGTTCGATTAACAGCCTGTTCATAATTGAAGCTTGTGCCATTATCACGAATGCAAATTTTAAGTCCATCACACTGCTGTTCAAAATTCACATGTAGCTCGCCCGAGCCTACATGCTCATAGCCATGTATAATCGCGTTATTACACGCCTCGCCCACTGCTACCTTCATATCTTCAATTTGCTCATATTCGAAGCCTAACTTAACGGCGAGACCGTAAAGAGTCAATCTAACAATATCGAGATAATCTGCCTCCGCTGGAATTGTCAATTGCACCGATGTTTTCATATCAGCCATTCTTTCCTTTCTACTGTAAGATGTAAAGCAACGCCTATCATGCTGCTAACGGTTTGTTTAATGTCTGCTTGAAGCCGTATGATGCGTAGCCGCTGGCCCAGCTGCATTTTCTGAGGCTCCCGTTCCAGACTTGCGCTCTGCGAGCATATGCAGCACTTTCGCAGCTAGCGTTGCTCCTTGTGCAAGCAGCTCTGTCTTTGTAGTATTTACTGCCGCTTTAGGTCGCGCTGCTTCCGCTTCGGCTTGTGCAACAGCTCTTTCCTTCCGCAGCTTCTGCCCTGACTTCACAGAAGAAATGAGTGCAACCGCCGATTCCTTAACTGCCGAGGTCGCCTCCTGAACGACATGACCTACATTATCAAGCGAGCCGAATAACGCATCCAGCGATTTGAGCTTCATATTTACATCATCAGCAACAGAGTTCGTCGTTTGAACGACGCTTTTCACCTCTGTGCCGATTGCCGATATTTCATGCTTCACCTCGACTAAAGTTACCCTCATCTCATCGAGTGAATACTTAAGTGATCTAAGCGCCTCTATCACATAATAAACGAGTATGGCGAAAGCAATTGCTGCAATCAAAACCCCTATCTCCCATAGCATAAGCATAGCCCCCTTACTTTCCTTGTGCCTCTTGTTACGTTTAAGTTACCCTGCTACCCAAGGACTGAAACAGCAGCCGGCTAGCCATATAAAAAAAACAAAACCACGACTTGCCGGGACGTCCCATGCCTTGTCGTGGTTATGTGTTATTGCAGCGGCAGAAGACGCTTGGTCATGACAACCTGCGTGCTTTCTGCGGAATGGATATTAACTTCATCCATTAATGCCTGCATTAAATACAAGCCAAGTCCACCAACTTCCAAACCGCTTGCGTCTTCACCTTCAAGCGGCCCTGCCTTTTCCATATAATCGCCAGCTTCAAAGCCTGCTCCGCTGTTCGTAATTTTAATCGTCAAATGATCTGGCAGCACTTCAAATTCAACTTTAATTTGAAGCTCATCCTCCGCTGCCTGATCGGCATGAGCCACTTCCCGCTCATCTGCTTGATCTGGCGCATAATGCAAAACAGCGTTATTGCAAGCTTCCCCAACAGCAACCTTCATATCCTCGATATCCTCGAACGAAAAACCCATTTTAGAAGCAATACCGTATAGGCTAAGCCTGACGATATCTAAATATTGTGCGTCCGCCGGTATTTGCATCACAATACGCTTCATCCCTAGCTTACGGTCCCTTCGTTGATATAGCCTGAAATGCCGGTAATATCAAATAGCCGCTTAATGCTTCTTGGAATATTTTTAACGATAAATTCAGCTTTCTTCTCATCACGCGCTTTAATGACTGACACAACGATGCCAATACCTGTGCTATCAATATAAGCAAGACGCTCCGTATCAAGAATAAGCGTCTTATCCGTACGGTTCACAACCGTTTCGAGCAGAGAGCGCAGCTCCGGTGCTGCGGCCAAATCAAGCTCACCGCCTACTTGTACAATTATCGCGCTATCCGTTTCATGAATAACTGCCTGAAATTTGTTTAATGTCATTGAACACACTCCCAAGGCAAATTTTAAGTAGATCATATCAATAACACCGTCACTGCACAAGCGGAGAGCAGCCGATCTTCAAGATCGGCTGCCCGCTTGCCGCTCGCGGGATATAAGCGACTATTACAATTACCATGCCTACGTTTGCAATAATCTGAAAGGCAGCCAATCATGCTGTTCATACAAATCCAGCATCTGCTGAAATAGTCAGATATGCTACTATTAAACCGTTTGGGAATGATTGAAACAGCCCGCGAGCCATGCTTTAAATTTTTTTATATTGTATCTCACTTATCCTTCTATCTCGCCTTCCCTTTTGTTTCGACCGTAACAAGGCAAATATCATCCTGCTGGCTTACCTGCCCCAGGCCCTCGAATAGATTCAGCACATGATCCTCAAGCTGTTCCCCATTTCCACCCAGCCTTGCTTGCAGCTGCTGGACATCATCCTCTTGTCCTTTGGCGATCTGATCGAGCAGGCCGTCGGTATAGAGCACGATTTTCACCTGATTGCGATAAGCAATCGTACCTTTCTTCACTTCAATGTTATCAAAAAATCCTAACGCGCAGCAGCCTTCCGTCAGCAGCTGCGGCTTTTGATCCACAAAAGCGATACCGGCGGGATGCCCCGCATTGACATATTCAATCGTCTGCTCGCTTGTGTCCAGCACATAATAAATAGCGGTAAAATAATAGTTCATTAGTTGATTAGAGCCCTGCAGCTGCATCATTCTCCGGTTCAGCTCAAGCACGACGAGCTCAGGATCGGAAATGCTCTTAATCGTATCCTGCAACGCCGAATAAATATACATACATACGAGCGAGGAAGAAATGCCATGGCCCATCATATCAAGCAAAATAACGCCATATTTTCCGCCGCCTAAGCAGTACCAGGCATAAAAGTCGCCTGCTAGCTCAGATGATGGGCGATAAATCGCATCTATTTTGACCCGATCATTGTCTATCGGATCGCTAAGTATGCTGCGCTGCACCTGCTTCGCCAAATTCAGCTCGAAGGAAATACGCTGATCGCGCTCCCTATGCCAATCCTTTTCATATTTAAGACGAAGCGCTGAGCGAATGCGAGCAAGCAGCTCGACTTTATTGATCGGCTTCATGACATAATCAATCGCTCCCGCGTCCAGCGCTTCCGCCAGCTTATTCGAATCCCCAAGCGCCGTAACAAAAATAACAGGTATATCGCGGTAGCGCTCGCTCTCCTGAATGCGCCTGCACGCTTCAATGCCATCAATGCCCGGCATCATTAAATCCATTAGAATGAGAGAAACCGGCGGTTCCGTCGCATTCGGCTCATCTAGCTCCAAAATATCAAACAGCTCCATCGCTGAGGAGGCTGTTGCTAATTTCGTATATCCGGCTTTTTGCAAAATCTTCTCTATAATGAGCAAATTCGTAGCGTTGTCGTCCACAATTGCAATTCGCATATGTTCGCGCTCCTTTCATAGCTACAAGTTAATCAACCTTTTTTGTCAAAGTGAAACGCTCTAGTAGTTATATCATATACGATTACGCCTTTCCAATCCTATAAATAATGCTCCTTCCATAAGCGAGTTTCATTCCAATTCATTTTAACCCTTGTTTCAAAATTTGCTAGGCGGGTTACTTAATGACATGAGAGACGATAATCAGACAAGAGGAGAGGATTAACATGTCAAACCCTGTAAACGAAGCAAAATCAAACGGACTGCTCGCAGGAATTTTAATTGGAGGTGCGCTCGGTGCTTTGTCAGCCCTGCTGCTTGCTCCTAAATCAGGCTCTGAGCTGCGAAAATCTCTTTCCAATACATGCTCGGATTTAACACAAAAAACAGGTCGCCTAGCTTCCAACATTAGCGAGAAAACGAGCGAGCTTGTTTCAACTATCGGCCATAAAACGCAAAACCTTGCCACCACCGTTCGCGATGAAGCCTCCGATATAGCCGACCACGCGAAGGAAAGCACCGAGCATGTCATCAACACTGTTACTGAAAAAGCCGAAGAAGCGAAGGAAAGCATTAAGGCTCAGCTTGAGTCCCCTCGCGTTTAAGTCTCAAACGGCTACTATTCCCTAACATAAAATAAACGAAAAAAAGGAGGCCGCCTTGCAAGTAGCGAAAAACTACTTTCAAGGCGGCCTCTCGCAAGGCATTATGCTTGCTTAATGGAGAGGGCGCTTCGGCTAGAAGCGCATTATGAATAGGTAATGAATAAATGGGAGGATGACGTCACGTCATTATTATTATCTTCTTCTTTTAAATCATAACAACTTTTCCCGCAAAAAAATGTAATCCAAATTACATTTTCGCAAAAATAATGGCAATCAGCCTTCTTGAGCGATAGCCTCCTCATCCATAAGCCTGCCATCCTGGTGAATTCCGCCGATAACCTGCAACTGCTCTTTGTTCAAGATGCTGATCTTTTTGCTCACAATACGTATATAACCTTCATTTTGCATTTCAAGCAGCACCTTGGTCACCGTCTCCCGCACCGTTCCCGTCATATCGGCAATTTGCTGATGCGTCAGCTTCAGACCGATCGTCGTTCCGTGCTTATCCGCCAGCCGCAGCAGGAGCCGCGATATCCGCGTACGAGCATTTGTAATTGTCAGGTCGGTAATCAGCTCATTCGCCTTACGCAAACGCTCCAGCGTAATGCCCAAAATATGAATAAGAATGCCCGGATTTTCCTTCAACAGGGTGAAAAACTGCTCGCGCTTCAATACATATAGCTTGCTTTTCTCCAATACTTTCGCTGACGCAGAACGGAGCTTCGTACGATCAATCAAAGCCATCTCGCCAAAATAGTCCCCTTCATGGAAAATAGCAAGTATAACCTCGCGATTGTCCTCATGCCGGTAAATTTGTACAGCTCCAGCTTTAATCATATACAGCTCATCGCCTTCATCCTGCTCCCAGAACAGCTGGGTGCCCTTTGCAAAGGTTTTTGTCACGAACAACGGAGCGATTGCCGCCAGCTCCAAATCATTCAAATGCTCAAAAAAGGGAAAGTTACGCAAAAATGTAACATCTGACATCCTCAATCTCCTCCTACCCTGCTATTGTACCCAATCTGTTGGGCATCCGCACGGGTTTCTTGAAGGTGAAGCGCCCTTAGATGCCTAGCCTTTCACCGAGCCGCCCAATAAGCCGCGGACGAAATATTTTTGCAGGGCGAAAAATACAGTTAGCGGCATCAGCATAGAGACGAACGCAGCTGCTGTCAGCAGATGCCAATCGCTGCCTCTTGACCCTACCATTGCGGCAATCCGCATCGACATGACCTGTACATCCGGCTGGCTGCCGATAAACACCAAGGATACTAAATAATCGTTCCATACCCATAAAAATTGGAAAATACCGATGGAGGCAATCGCTGGAACCGACAACGGCAAAATAAGCCTTGTGAAAATCGTAAAGTTCGACGCGCCATCCATAAATGCCGATTCGAACAAGTCCTTAGGCAGCTGGCTGATGAACGTATACATAAAATAGATCGTCAGCGGCAGGCCGAAGCCGGTATGCGCAATCCAGATGCCGAGGTAGCTGCCGTTCAAACCAAGTGCGGTATAATCCTTCAAAATCGGGATGAGCGCAACCTGGAGCGGCACAACCAGCATCATAATGACCGCGACGAACATGGATCGACGCAGCGGAAACCGCAGCCAAGCAAATGCATAAGCGGCGAAGGTCGCGATCAGGATTGGAATAATCGTCGCTGGAATCGTCACAACTAGCGTATTGAGAAATGCTTTGGAGAGGCCTTCTCCCTTCTGCGCTCTTACCGTGCCGTCTGACTGCATAATTTCAAAGGTTTTGCCTGTCAGTACGCCATTATAGTTATCCAGCGTAAAATTCGAGTTCACCTTCCAGTCCGGCTGCTGCACCTGAATCGTGCGCGCCCGGCGATTTTCCCAGATGAGTCTGCTGCCATCCTGCGCGGTGACGCCAATACGCAGCTGATCATCGTCAAACACCTCGCCATTAACCTCAATCGGCTGCCGTAAATCGGTTTCCTTCGGCAGCGTAATCGTCGATTGCGTAACATAATCGCGGTGTGGGAATACCGTCCACCAGCCCGTCTGCAAAATATCAACCGCAGGCCGGAAGGAGGAGACCAAGAGGCCTGCCGTCGGAATGAGCCAGATGAGGCAAATAAAAGCGAGTATGACGTTGACGATGGTTTTCGACATCGTCTTTTTCCTTGTTCGCTTCATCAGAATCCCCCCTGTTTCCGGAACTGCCGCAAATTAATAATGATGACGGGAATGACAGCGATGAGCAGCACAATTGCCAGCGTTGCGCCGTAGCCGGCATTGCGATACATGAAAAACTGACGGTAAAACTGCGTCGCCACCACCTCGGTATCGTATTGCCCTCCCGTCATGACCATGACGACATCGAAAATCTTGAGCGTAAAGACAACAATTGTCGTTGATACGGACAAAATCGTCCCCGAAATCGCCGGTATAATGATGCTGCGAAAAATACGAATTTCCCCTGCGCCGTCAATACGCGCCGCCTCAAGCATATCCTCCGGCACGCCCTTGAGCGCCGCCGAGAACAGTACCATCGCAAATCCCGTCTGCATCCAAATCAGTATGGCGACCAGGAAGAGATTGTTCCAGGGCTGAAGCATGCTGGTAAATGCCTGCGCTTCCCCTCCGAAGGCTACCACGATCGCATTGAGCAGACCAATCTGCTCATCTCCCGGCTTGTAGAAATAAATAAACTTCCAAATAACCCCGGCAGCCACGAAGGAAATCGCCATCGGCATGAAGATTATGCCCTTCGCCAGCTTCTCGAAGCTGCTGCGATCAGCGAGCACGGCAATGAGCAAACCTAAGATGATGCAGGCAGTAGCGCCAAAAGCGACCCATATCAAATTGTTGCGCAGCGCGGTAAGCAGCAAGCGGTTCGTGAAAATGGCGGCATAATTGGAAAGCCCCACAAACTTCTCCGTACCCGCATCCATAAGACTCATATATAAGGTGCGCAGCGTCGGGATAAGCAGCAGCCAGCCGAGCAGCAACGCAGCAGGTCCTACGAAAATAAAGGGCTGGATGCGTCGCTTCCAGATGTCCGAATATTGCTCCACTGCCCAGTTAAACGACCAATAAATCGAATAAACGCCCAGCACTCCCCAAATGATAGCAAGCAAAGCATATAAGACAGATGGCAAATTCGTATCGCGCAGGAATAAGTAAATGCCTGAATGTATAATCGCATTTACGAGCACGACAGCCAGAGTAACGGCAACGTTTCGCGACTTGCTCGTTTTTGGCGTGGAAGCTAGCATGGCCCAGCCCCTCCTTCAATTAAGATTTAATTATTAAAGCCAGACTGAATTTCTTTAAGCGCGCCGTCCAAATCAACGGTTCCGCTAATATAGTCCGTCGTTCCTTTCCAGAACGTGCCTGCTCCTACCGAACCAGGCATGAGATCAGATCCATCAAAGCGCAGCGTCGAGGCGTTTTTCACGAGCTCGCCCATTCTGCGCTCGACATCTGTCGGATACCAATCCAGGCTTGCATCATTCATTGGCGCGATTATGCCACCCGACTGCACCCAGGTCTTAATAGATTCGCCTGTCGTGAAAAACTCCATAACGGCGCGCACTTCCGGACGGTCGTTATGCATCGCATACAAATCACCTGCAACAAGCACGGGGTCACCATAAGCCTCATCAATCGACGGCAAGTAGAACCAGTCATAATCTTCACCCGATTTCAACCCTTCAGGGAAAAAGCTTGTAATAAAGCTGGCTTGGCGATGCAGCCATGCTTTAGGCGGATGATCAAACATCGGTGTAACCGAATCCCCGAATGCAGTCGTTACGATCGACTTGCGCCCACCGTAAACATAGTCGTCGTTCAGCCAAATTTGCGACAGCTTCTCGAATGCATTTTTAACAATAGGATCTGTAAATGGCAGCTCGCCTTTTACCCACTTATCATAGTTTTCCGGTGTTGTCGTGCGCAGCATGATGTCTTCAATCCAGTCGGTTGCGGGCCACCCGGTTGCCGCTCCGCTTTCGATGCCAATTGCCCATGCCGGATCGCCGTCAGCGGCAATTTGCTCCGTGAGCGCCAGCAGCTCATCCCAAGTGTTAGGTACGGTATAACCCGCATCATCAAATTCTTTCTTTGGATACCAGACGAGGCTTTTCACGCTGCTGCGATTCCATACGCCGGCCATTATAGGTCCACTCGGCCCTTCCATCGTCGCCATATCCAGCCAGCTTTGATTGTAGTTGCTCTTTAGCTTATCGGTATCCAAAAATTGCGACACATCGATAACCTTGCCCGATTTCACGAAATTAGCAAGCAGGCCTGGCTGTGGGAAGTCGGAAATATCCGGCGCATTGCCGCCGTCGATTCGAATGGAAATGGTCGCCTCGAATTCCTTTGAGCCTTCATATTGAATATCAATGCCCGTTTGCTCCTCAAACGCCTTAATGCTCTCCTCGAATTTCACTTGGTCCACATCAACGAATGGACCAAACATAGATACCTTCGTTCCTTTGTAGTTGCCGGCAAGCGCCTGCTCCAGCGGCGAACCGTCCGCGTTTCCTTCCGGCTCCTTCGTAGCCTCCGCACTAGCCTCCGGTGTAGCTGTTGCTGCCGCTCCCTCGCTTGGAGTGCTATTGCTGCCGCCGCTTCCGCTGCTGCAAGCAGCTACGAGCAGCGCCATAATTAGAACCATGCTCAGCATGAGCGTGTGACCAAACTTAAATGGCTTTTTCAAAAGACCCATCCCCTTATCGTTCATAGTCAAGTGAATCGAAAGTCATTCTCGTTGATGAACGTTCGCCGCATGATGTACGTTTACAGGTTGTAAGTCGTTCATAGAAGCTATGTTCATAGCGTAATGTTGCATCACCCCCTTCAAGCTTGAAGCGAAATGAAATTGCAAATAATACCCTTGCTCCGCTTAAAATGAATGCGCTTACATCAAACGTATTCAGCAAATGCATCGCAGGTGACAACTACAGCGAACAAACATCAGCCTAAGCTTCCTTATGCACAATGCTTTGGAGTCGAGCATGAGGCGCAGGCAGCGTCGATTCTCTGATAATTAACTCGTGAGGAAGCCATTCTCTTAGCACGGCAGCTTCTCTTCCTTCGAGCTGCTCATGCATTTTTTCTACAGCTCTCCAGCCAATCGCATACATGGGCTGGGCAATCGTCGTCAGCTTCGGTATCGTCATCCAAGACATGCGCTGGTTGTCAAAGCCTACAACGGAAACTTGATCGGGAACACGGATTCCACGATCATTCAGGCAGGAAATAACGCCCATTGCAAATTCATCGGAGCAAGCAAATACAGCAGTTAGGTGTGGGTGTCGGTCGAATAAGCGAGAGGTGGCTGCATATGCTTCTTCAAACCAGTGTGTTGCAAACTCTACGTAGTCTGCACAATGATGGAGGTTGTTTTGTTCGAGAGCCCGGACGAAGCCGTCATGGCGGGTCTGACCTGAGATGGGGTCGGGCAGCGTGAAGCAGATGAGGCCAATATGCTGATGCCCTTGTTCGATTAAATAATTGACCGCTTCAAAAGCAGCGGCCTCCTCGTCAATCTTAACGGATGGAAGTTCGTATTCGAAAGACACGGTTGACACAAGCACGACCGGATAGCCGCAAGCTTGCATCGTTTCGTAATATTGGCTTTGGACATAATCGCTGACGAACAATAAGCCGTCGACCTGCTGCTTGTTCAACGTATCCAGATAAGTAATCGTTCGCTCTGGCAACCGGTCCGTATTGCAAATCATCAAATTGTAGCCAAGCTGCTTAGCCGCATCCTCCATGCCGCGAATAATTTCGCCAAAATAAGCGTTGCGGATGTCGGGAATGAGAACACCAAGCATTTGCGACCTTTTGAATATAAGACCTCGGGCCAGCGCATTCGGATGAAAATTCAAGCTTTCAATCGCTTCTAGCACACGCTGTCGCTTATCCCTCGTGACCGATTCCGGCGCATTCATGACACGGGAAACGGTGCTGATGGATACGTTAGCCATTCTAGCAACGTCACGGATCGTAGGCTTCATCGCCAAACCATCCTTTATTTTCTTTTTTTTGAAAACCTTTTCAACGTCATTATAATGGCTAAAATATCCTTTGGCAACCGTTTTATTTGGGGAGCTTCGAAAGCCAAGCGTCGATTGCAGCTGCCACCTTGTCCGCTTGCTCGGAAGCCGATATCGTCGCATCGTTGTCGCCGGACTGCTTGCCGTATGTACCGAAGCCGCCATGATTGCCGCCCTCGATCGACACATATTCGGTCCGCTCCGCAGGCAAATTTTTCTTGGACTGCTCCCAGGTTTCCTTGTTCAGCACAGCATCCAGCGTCCCCGTAATTTGCAGTACTGCCAGCTTGCTGCCGCTCAAATCAGCGCCGTCATCGGCATATGCGCCCATGAAAAAGATGCCGGCCAGCTTATTCGGATTCTCTGCCGCATATCTCGCAGCAAATGCACCGCCAAGCGAATGCCCGCCGATCACATAGCTTTCTTCTGGATGCTCCGCTATGTATTCATCTGCGCGGTTCTGCGCAGTAAGCGCCAAGTTCAATGGCATTGACGCCACATAAACGCGATGTCCAGCCTCTGCCAGGCGCCGTGCAAGCGGTGCGTAGCTCTCTGGCTTCACCAGCCCTCCTGGATAAAAAATAATATTAGGCAAAAGCAACTCCTTGCCCGCTTCCGGCTCAAAACGGTAACCATGCTTAAGCTCACTTACCTGAACAGAGCCGTCGCTTTTCAGCGCGGTGAGCGCTTCTTCCAGCGGACTATACGTCTTCGCCTGTATAAATAGGAATAGCGCCAGGATCAGAACTATGACGACAATGGCTGCCCATAACAGCACTCGCTTCCAAGGAAAACGGCGTCCACGCGAATGACGGGATATCGAGATTGCATTTGAACCATAATCCATTACCATTTCAAATCTCCTTTCCATTCAAGCCTAATCGGATGGCAGCATCCTTTGCCGCCATCCGATTAGGCTTGTTCGTTTCACTCAAGCACGCTTAAAGCGTTTGAAAGCCCACTTGCTTTTGTCCTTTATCTGCCATCCATACTCCGCGGCGATCCTTGTCAAAGTCTGTTTTCAGCTCTTCAATGACCCGCTTCAAATCTACACTCTGCTCGTAGTGCTTCTGAAGCGCCGCGGATACATACAGCTCATTTAGCTGGGCAAACGAGAAGCCATCCGTTATTAACGCTGCTTCCTCCATAAGTCCATCCGCATCCTCTGCGAGTCTTCCGAACCCTTTGCGCTGCAAATAGGCAAGCCGCAGCTCTTTATCAGGCAGCTTCATTTCATAAGCCCGGTCGAAGCGGCCTGCGCGGTTCATGAGCGCCGGATCAATTTTTTCTGGATAATTCGTCGTGCCGATTAGAAACAGCCCTTCACGGGATGTTGCTCCGTCGAGCGTATTCAGAAAGAAGGAGCGTGCCGACTCCGGCATCGAATCAATATCCTCAATCACGAGAATCATCGGCGCCATTTTCATCGCGGCGGAAAACACCTGTTGAATCGAATCGCTCGTCGTATACTCCGTAATTTGCCAGTAGGCGACAGGAGCCTCTACGCTGCCTGCGATTGATTTTACAAGCGTCGTCTTGCCATTTCCCGGCTTGCCATACAGGAGAATACCTCTTTTATACGGCACGTTATAGGTTTGGAAAAACTCGCGATCTCGAGAGAAAAACTCATCAATGGAACGGTAAATTTGCTGCTTCAAGGATTCGCTCATCATCACCTCGTCGCGTTCTACCATTCGCGTGATTTGCTCCTTGCTGCGCTCAAACCCTTCCTTCGTATCGGTAAAAATCGTCACGCGACGCTCGCTAAGCTGCCTCGCCTGCATCGCTTCGAGAAAAGCACGCATCGCCTCATCATTTTTCGCAAAAATAATATCTTCCGTGTTCAGGCCATACTGGCGCAAAAAAGGAATACGGGCAAACGCTACCTCATATTCGGGATAAGAAATAACATTATTGCGAAGCGAAGGATTGATCCGGTAATTGGCTTCAGACTTCGAATCCTCGAAACGAAAGGAGCGATCCTCCACCAAGTCGTAGATAGCAGCCTCCCGCTTTACACCTTCGTATCCACTCGCGAGATCGTCCGAAACCCAGTCCCACACATCGTCCCCGTCATCCTGCATGTACAGCTGCATAGGTGAGCCGAAGGCTTCCTCGAGCATGCTCTTAATCGTCTGGACGGCCGTTGCATAATTGAAATAATCATCAGTGGATTGGCCTGCTTCTGCTTTGAAAATATAAGGTTTATACGTTTTGGTAATCATAAATGGGGCATTATCTCCTTTAAAATAGGAATATAGAGAAAGTAGGGCGAGCTCCTATACTTCCTAATCATATAAACCAAAAAAGACCGCAAGCCATCAGCCTACGGTCCTCCTGCATATGAAGAGGAGCTGCCTGCGGCAGCGGCCTATCATAAATAAGCCACCTATTCTCTTCATGCTTATGCTTAAAACGGCCCGTAGAGGCCCATGGACATTATACGGCTATGAAACAAACGCTTCATGACTAAGGCCTCCCTTCTCCGCAGCTTCAAGTTTAATAGAATAGTTGTCAAATGCTAGTTTGAAAGCCGTTCGCCAGCAAGCTCTCCATGACGGTTTACAAAATCAAAATGCTTGTAGGCGATTGTAATACGTTCGCCGCTGAAGGTGCAAATAACCTCGTCATGATAAGGTGTAAAGACGCGGCAAATATCGAAAACCAGCGTATCGCTGCTTAGCCAGGTCGCGCGGGCTGCTACGGCTTCATTAGCCAGCTCATTGCCATAATACCATTGTTGATGACCGGAGTCCAGACGATGACTCCCCGCCGCATCGCTCCACAATAAAGTTGTCACTTCTCTGCCAAATATCAGGCAAAGCTCCGTGACCCCATCCTCATTTTGCTCCACCTTATAATGAATTGTTCCCTCGGCAAACAGCGGGCGCGGGTGCCCAGTGCGCTCTAGCAGGACTAGGCTGCCCAGCTTCTCCCGCAAGCACGCAAGCTCAGCTTCATTCTCAGGCAGCGAGCTTGGCAGCATGGCTGGCAGCAGATGCTCCCAGATTAAGTCCAGCACTAGCTGCATGTCCTGTACGCCGCTGTTGATCGCAATGACGGCATCCTGCCCGGGCAGAACGACACAAAATTGCCCGAAAGCTCCATCGCCTCTATAGGCGCCATGTCTGCATCTCCAAAATTGATAGCCATAGCCCTGTTGCCAATCAGTGCCGGAGCCTGTTACGACCTCGCCATGATTGATGTTGTCTATTTGCTTGGCAGTCGCCTGCTCTATCCATTCGGCGGAAATGATGCGTTTGCCATTAAACATGCCTTTATCCAGCAGCATTTGGCCAAAACGCGCCCAATCCTCGGTTTTCAGCCTGGCTCCCCAGCCCCCGGTAGCTTCTCCGTTAGGCGCTGAATCCCACACCGGACGCTCAATACCAAGCGGCTCGAACAGCCGCGGCATCAAATAATCAGGAAGAGCAAGGCCGCTTACCCGCTGTACAAGAGCTGACAGCATATGGCTCGCCCCACTGTTGTAGAGGAAAAACGAGCCTGGCTCACGCTCAATCGGCTGCTCGAAAAATCCTTTTATCCAATTGCGGTCAGAACGATCGCCTACCTTGGGGGTGACATGATCAGACAACCAGGATTGAAACATATCAAAGCGTGCCGTATCCTTCGTATGTCCGGTAGACATCGTGAGCAAGTGGCGTATTTTAAGCCCGCCCATATTGGCTTTGATCGCCTCAGTCGCTTCCTCGGGAAAATAGTCCAGCACCGCATCCTCCACGGAAAGCAGACCTTCTTCCACCGCGAAGCCAATCGCCATGGAGCTCAAGCTTTTAGTCAACGAATAAGCGATGTGCTGCCGATCTGCCTGATAGGGCGTCCACCAGCCTTCGGCTACGACATGCCCATGTCGAATCATCATCAAGCCATGCAGATCCAAATGATTATCCGCAATGCCTGCCAAAAAAGAACGAATAGCTGTCGAGCTTATTCCCTGACTTTCCGGTGTTGCACGAGGTAATTCGTAAGTATTCTGCATGGTCGTCTCCTCTTAAAAGGACTAATTATTTTCGGCTATTTATTAAAGCGTCAAGCCCAAGAGCAAGCGAACCGGATAGTCCCGCATTATCACCTAGTCCTGGCGATACGATGTACTCTTCAATGTTTTGCAATATTTCCGCTGCCTGCACGTAACCATTCAAGGCGCGTTTCACTTCGGCGTGAATAAGCGGGAATAGCTGCAATTGATGCATAACGCCGCCGCCCAAAATAATTTTGCGAGGCGACAGCAGCAAAATGCTGCCCGCTACAGCCTGTGCGATATAAAAAGCTTCTATCTCCCACGCCTTATGCTCTGGTGGAAGCTCTACCGCCTTCACGCCCCAGCGCTTCTCAATAGCAGGACCTGCCGCTACGCCTTCCAAGCAGTCGCCATGATAAGGACAGAAGCCATCATACGTATCCTCAGGATGACGACGGGTCAAAATATGGCCGCCCTCCGGGTGCACAAGTCCGTGGACCAGCTTGCCCTCCGAATAAACACCGACGCCCACGCCAGTGCCAATCGTATAATAAATACAGCTGTCCAAGCCTTTCGCAGCACCCCACACCGCTTCTCCATAAGCAGCAGCGTTAACATCCGTATCCCAGCCATAAGGCACGTCATAATGCGCTTTCAATGCGCCAAGAAAATCGAAATTCCCCCAGCCCGGTTTAGGCGTTGTCGTAACAAACCCATATTGCGGGCTGGATTTATCAATATTAATTGGACCGAATGTGCCGACGCCAATAGCCTCGACCTGCTTGTCCTTGAAATAGTCGACTACATTCGCCATCGTTATTTCTGGTTTTTCCGTCGGAAAGCTTACGCGATCCTCAATGACGCCATGCTCATTGCCAACGCCACACACAAATTTTGTGCCGCCTGCCTCAATTGCTCCAATACGCACGATAATCCCTGCTTTCTATTCCTATGATCTAACAGAAATATACCATGCTGGGCAGCTAAGTGCCACCGTATATGCAAGAAAGCCTGCCTGAAGTCTAGCTGCTTCAGAACAGACTCCTGCGCTTGTAGCGGGGAACTGCCTTTTTCGTAAAACGGTTGGCATAGGAGGAAGCCGCATAGGAATCCGGCTTGACACGCGCAGCATAGGTTCCCATTCCCTGCACCCGCTCTACCATTTCCTGCACATAAAGCGAGGTTTCATTAACAGAAGGTACCGTACCTGCATCAATATCAATGAAGTGCGCCAGTGATGCCCCTTCATATACATAGGGCAGCAGCAAATCCTCCATTCGCTGCAGCACGCCATCCATAAAATAATAAGCAACCTCCTGCGACAATACCGTTTCCAGCGTCAGCTTTTCTCTGAGCTTCATCATTTCCCTGGGAACTACCGTTTGGCGATAGCAGGCCCAAGCCCCTTTTCCAATTCTACGAATGACAACCCCCGTTACAAACTTCGTATACCCCCGAAATACTTGACTGTCCGTTCCGACTACAAAATGATAGGAGGCATGCACATCTCCAGCAATAAAGCTGCAAATCCGCTCACTCACATCCTGAAAGGATAAACGCCTTTCGGTCACATTTTGGAACGATAATCCCTCAGGTATAATCAACTGCTGATTGCTTCCCACTATGGATACGATCGCAAATTCCTCCCCGTGCGATAAGGTGAAACGGCTCCTTTTTATACCTATGCAAACAGTGCCGCAAAATAGTATTCGCCACCCGTTCAATAAAATGGGATATGTCAGCTCTAAATAAAAAAATAATAAATCCGATATAATAAGTAGTTAACCATATATAAATGGCAAAAAAAGCCGCAAGGGGGAAATAAGTGAAGACCGCTCTTAAAATCCGATTCATCATTTTTACTGTCATCATAGTTGCTTTAATCGCTACCGGCTGCACAACTAAAGCCGCCACCACAGAGCCTGCCGCAACGGAAAATGGGCAAAAAACGCTTAAGGTTTATTGGTGGGGCAATGACGTGAGGCGTGAAAAAACGCTTAAAGTCATTGATTTATTTGAAAAGCAATATCCAAATATAAAAATTGAGCCGGTAGATGCAACAAATGCAGATTATTGGACGCTGCTCGCTATGACAGCTGCTGATCAAGACTTCCCTGATGTCATTCAAATGGATTACAAATTTATTGATGAGTATGCCAAGCGCAAGCTGATTTTGCCGCTGGATGATTTGGCTGCCTCTGGCAAGCTTGATCTTACCGATCTGGATGCAAGCTCGCGCACGACAGGCACGATAGACGACAAGCTTTACGGCGTCGTTACCGGGATAAATGCCTTGAGCATGATGTACAATCCGGAAATATTCGAGCAAGCTGGCATTCCTGTTCCAGCAGCCAGCTATACGTATGAAGATCTCATTCAAACCGCCCGCGACCTTAAGGAAAAAATCAGCGACCCGAACTTTGTCCCGATCGGTACGGATTCTCTAGACTTTGCCTATTACATCAGACAGCGGGGCGCAAGCTATTATTCCAAGGATGGCAGCTCGCTTGGCTACGATAAGGATGAATATTTGTCCGACTACTTCACAATGGAGAAAATGCTGATTGATGAAGGCCTAATGGCAAGCGCGGCCGTTCTCAAAGACCGCTCGGCTGACAAGGATTCTCTTATCGTCAATCAGCTTGCTGCTTTCCATCGGGTGACGAGCAATAACATCGTCTCCTTTACGAACCTGTCAGGCAAGGCATTAAAGCTGCTGCCGCTTCCAACCTTTAAAGGCGGCTCTGAAGGCAACTACGTTAAGCCTTCGATGTATTTCTCGATCTCTGCCTATACGAAGCTGCAGGATGAAGCGGCTTTGTTCGTTGACTTTTTCTTCAATAATTTAGAAGTGAATGATATTTTGCTTGGCGAGCGCGGTGTTCCCGCTACAGCTAAAGTACGCGAGCATCTGCTCAGTACGATGAAAGAAACCGATAAAGAGCAGTATGTGTATATGGATGAAGTTGAGAAACATTCTAGCCCGCTTGATCCGCCTGTTCCCCTAACGTCGACCAGCATCAACACACTATTCACGAAAATTAGAAATCAAATGCTTCTTGGAACAATCACGCCAGTTGAAGCCGCAAAACAATTCCGGGACGGTGCGAACGAAATTTTCGCAGATGCCGCTTCTTAGGCGGAAAGGATAATAATTGATGAAATTAACGATTAGTAAAAAGCTTTACGGCGGCTTTTTCTCGATTCTGCTGCTGCTCATTGTTATCGCCTCTCTTAACTATGTTGAAATTGGTTCAATTAACAGCACCTATCAGAAGCTGCTGCAAGAACGCGCCCATAGTGTAAGTCTGGTCAAAGATTTAAGTCTCTCTATTAAAAATGAAAACTTGAGCATTACAGGCTATCTTCTGATGAATGACGAGGCGGAAATCGACACCTACCGCGATTCCGTTCGCCGTTATAAGGAAGTCAGCCAGCAGCTGCAAGGCATGACCAACGATTCAAATGACTGGCTGCTGCTGCAAGGACTCGATTTGCTCCAACAAAGCTATACGAGCAATGCCGAGGAAATGATTGAATTCAAGAAGCAAAATAAAGTAGAGGACTACATGCGCCTCGCCGCCAAAAACGAGCCGATTATAAGCAAGTTTATGGAAACAGCGGATCGCTTCGTTCTCGAGCAAGAAGAGGTTCTTCGTCTTAGCTCGGAAGAAACGTCGGCCAAAGTGGCCAGCACCCGACTCATGGTTCTCATTATTTCATTAATTTCGATAGTGACCGGGATAGCTATTGCTTATTTCATTAGCCGGATGATTACGGTGCCGATTGTTCGAATTACCGCCGTAGCAGAACGTATTGCGCAGGGCGATTTAACAAGTGAAGCCGTTAAGGTGAAAAATCGCGACGAGCTGGGCATTTTGGCCGTATCCTTTAATGCCATGTCGCAAAATTTACGTAATCTGATTGAGCAGGTATCGCAAAATGCGCTTCAGGTTGCCGCCTCGTCCGAGCAATTGACTGCCGGGGCAGAGCAGACAACTAAAGCAACCGAGCAGGTCGTTGAAATTATTGAGCAGGTAGCTGGCGGCTCCGAGCAGCAAATTCGAGTCGTTCAGGAGAGCGTAGCTTTTGTGAACAATATGTCGGTAGAGGCTAGCAATATGGCCGCAAGCTCCCTACAGGTTTCGGAAAAATCGCGAGCAGCCGCTCAGACTGCTGTAGATGGAACGGTCGCGGTGCAATCCGCTGTCGAGCAAATGGGCCATATTCAGTCCACGGTGCAAAATATTGCGGAGGACGTTAGCATCCTTGGCTCACGCTCCGATGAAATTGGCAAAATCGTCGAGGTCATCGCTGGTATTGCCCAGCAGACGAATCTGCTGGCACTTAACGCCGCGATTGAGGCTGCACGCGCGGGAGACGCAGGACGCGGCTTTGCAGTCGTCTCCGCAGAGGTTCGCAAGCTGGCTGAGCAATCGACTCAGTCCAGCCAGCAAATTGCCGTGCTGGTGCGCTCCATTCAGTCGGATACCGAGCGAACCGTTAAGTCCGTTCATGACGGCAAGGAGGTCGTACAAGCAGGTATTGCTGCGGTATCTGCTGCTGGTGAATCCTTTAACAACATTAAGCAAGCCGTAAATTCCGTGACCCTGCAAATCCACTCCGTATCCGAAGCCTCGCAGCAAATGTCCGAGGATACGAATAAGCTGGCGGCTTCCCTGCAAGGGGTCGCAGAGGTTGCAGTAGAAACATCCTCCGGCGCCATAAGCGTATCGGCGGCAACCGAGCAGCAGCTGGCTACGATGGAGGAAATAACCTCCTCGTCCCAAGCACTGGCTAAAATGTCAGAAGAGCTGCTGCAATTTGTTAAGGATATTAAGCTGTAGAGTGCAATATATCAGAAAAATGCTCCTATATCGAAAGATACAGGAGCATTTTTTTATAGCTAGAAAAAGCATGTTTTAAAAAAACTATCATTTAAGCATCTAAACTATTCATAATTCATAAACAAATTTATAATTAGCATAATAACTAAATAAGTAAATGCTAATGACAAAACTAGTTTTAAAACAATACTTTTCTTCCCTTTTCCATCTTTATATTTATACTCTTTTCTTAATCTAATAAGAGAAGTCGCAATAATTACAACCATGAACAAAGGCATGACATAAGGTACTATTACATTCCACATATTCATCACCTATTTCTTAATTGAGGCTCAATGTCAAAAACAAAAGCCCATGTGATCCCTACAGAAACACCTGTATAACAAGAATGCCTGAAAACTACGCGTATTCAGAACGAATACGCTCAATATAATCTTTGGAGAAAGCCATTTGCTCCTCGCTCGCCGTCTCCATAATAATATGAACGCCCGGCTTGTACTTATTAAGCAAACGCATATAAAGACTGTAATTCATTTCGCCGTAGCCCGCCGGAACCGTCTGCAGCACTCCATTCGCATCGGGTTTACGGTCCTTCGCATGAGCGCCAATAATTCGGTCGCCAAGCAGCGCGAACGCTTCTTCAATGACTTCATCCTGACGGGCAAAGTTTTCTGTCGTCAGTAAATTGCCCGGGTCGATGACAACGCCAACATGCGAGGACGGGATCTCTTGCAGAAAAGCGTGCAGTTCCGCAGCCGTGCCAATCAAATGGCCGCTTGCTGCCTCAATGCCAATGAATACGCCCCATTTCTCCGCTTCCTCTATAAGCTCCTGAACCGTCGATTTAAGCGTCCTCCAGTCCTGCTCCGTATAAACGCCGTCTGGATGGGTTCCCGTCTCAAAAGCAACCATAGGTGCGCCGAGCAAACGTGCGTAGCGAATCAGCTCCTTAAACCGCTCTATATTTTCGCGAAGCTTCTGCTCATCGCGCTCAAAGAAATGCAAATAGCAGCCTAATATGGAAATTGAAACGCCATTTTTGCGAAGCTCCTCCGCTATGGACATGGCGAGTCCTGGAGTCAGCTTGCCCGGTTTATTAAAATCAACATCATGAATAGCCTTCCACATCGCCAGCTGGATATGGCCAAATCCGGCAGCGCCCACCTTCTCAGCCAGCTCCCGGTAAGACAAGCTCCCAAATAAATGTGCCAATACGCCTACAGACATTTCCTTCACCCTTTCTATTTTCACAGCAGCCTAATATAAAGTTTAATTGAACATTTTCATTTGATTTTTGACCGCAAGCCCGTCCAATATGATGGCGCTTACTTTTCAAGCTCGCCTATTGACTTTAACGCAGCCTGCAAAGTCTGTCAATTGCCAGAAGCCGACACTTTCCTAAGCACGTTTTTCAACATATAATAAAAGGGAGTGCTCTGAATAACTTGGCACCACCTACGCAGACCAACAGGAGGAAAATGATAATGGCAATGAGTAAAGCGAAGAAAGCAAGACAGAAGCTGGTGCAACGAGGCTTAATGAATCCCGAGCAGCTGCGGGGAAGCTGGAATGGCGTGAAGCCTGGTGAACGAAAAACCCCTACGCTGCAAGAGCGAGTAAATAAACTGCATACGAAGCACAAAAGGAATCACGCGGGCAGAAGCGATGATTCCTTTTGTATGTATTGCGCCTAACAAGCAACCGCGCTGTACGTCTTTATTTGTATTTTTTCCAGTCGCCCGGCTTGCTGTTATTGAGCAAATACTCCATATCGTTTTCCAGCCGCTTCTGCTCCTGCTTCCGCGCTTCATCCGCCTTCTGAGCAGCCTCCTGCTTCTTCTGCTCCTCCGCTGCCTTCAGCGCATTCGACTGCTCCTTGAGCTTGCTCAGCACATCAGCGCTCAGCAAATCCTTCAAGGTCGCCTGCTGACTATCCGCCGCGGCCGATTTCGGCTTGCTCGCTTGCGTTGCTGTCTGCCGATTTTTTTTCGCCATCCTTAACACCTCTATTTCCATAGTTAGAAGCTGCGAGATAATTAGCTGTACTGTATTTCGTCGCAGTCCCCTAGCCTTTCATTTTCGTTTATTATAGCATTATTTAGGTAAAAGGAAAGACGCTCCTCGCCGCATGGCAGCGGGCTGGAGCGCCTTTTGTTTACCTGCCTGTAAATCAGGTTGCTTTAAATATTAGTAAGAGTAGTTGCCCATTTCAGAAAAGCCTGCAATCATAGCAGCACCGAATAGTAAGAAAATAAAGATATATAAAACGATACCGATAGCAGCCCATAGCAATGAAGCCTTGGCGTAGTTCGACTTGCTGATTTTTGTGTTGCCTCCAAAAGCCCAGACGAACAGCATAATAATGTTTACAATCGGAATAGCACATAACAAAATGGTAATCATCCACTCTTTAAAGCTTACAGGCTCAGCCAGTTGATTTTGCTGCTGGTAGCCATTTTGATTGTGATTTTGAAATTGATCCATGACCTTTCACTTCTCCCTCTATTTATCTAATATAATTTTCTCTTGCTCTGTAAATGTTAACGGGGATAGCGACATATTTCAACATACTTTTGGATTATTTTCCATTTGAAAGATAGGAATTAAGAACTAATTACTATTAATTTCACTCCAAATTACCTATATTCCATTTTGGATTACTCTTCTTGCTATGTTAAAATGATGTAGGTGCCTTCCCCGGCTCCATGTACTACAATCTTCGTTACCCACACTGGAGGTCAATTAAACATGGCAAACCAAACTGGCACAATCGTTCAGCAATCGTTACATGCATTATTGGGGGACTCCTCCTTTTTGTCAGACCTGCAAGGCAAGCATCGCGATCAGGCCTTCCTGTCCTTGGCCGCTATTTTATCCACGCCAAACAAGGTAAATAAAGCTTTTTTACGTATAGCAATGGATGATGGCGACGTCGTTCGCATACCAGCTTACCGCATCCAGCATAACGATACGCTTGGCCCCTACAAAGGCGGCATTCGGTTCCACGAATCTGTAAATGAAGAAGAGGTTACTAATCTAGCAGCCTTGATGACACTCAAAAATGCGCTTCACGACGTTCCATTCGGCGGCGGTAAAGGCGGCGTCGGCATTAATCCGCGCAATTATTCATCTAAAGAGCTATACATTATTTGCAAAAAATATGTCCAATATTTTACTGATATTCTCGGCCCGGAGAAGGATATTCCCGCACCCGACATGGGAACTGGTGAACGAGAGATGGACTGGATGATGGCCGAATATAAAAATATTCATCCCGGCAAACCGTATCTCGGCAGCTTTACTGGCAAAAGCGTCATAAACGGCGGCTCATTAGGACGCCGGGAAGCGACAGGCAAGGGCGTTTATTTCACATTCCGCTATATGCTCCATGATTTTATTAAAGAGCATCGCGGCTACTTGACCAACAGCTCTAGTCTATTCGCTGCCAATGTACTTGCCCAGTCGGACAAATCGCTTTCCATCGCTGTTCAAGGCTTCGGCAATGTCGGCTCCGTCGCTGCGCTGGAAGCGCATAAATGTACCTATCTCAACAATAAGGTCGTTGCAGTCAGCGACCGCAATGTCACACTTTACAATGCGGACGGCCTATCCATTCCGGCGTTGATCGAATTCGCCAATCATCATCACGGCGACTTGCCCAAGACGAAGGAAGAGCTCACTGAGATGGGGCTCAAAGCTGACATTTTGGATCGTGAGGAGGTGCTATATCTCGATGTCGATGTGCTCGTACTAGCCGCGCTAGAGGAGCAGGTACGCCAGGATAACGTAGATAAAGTGAAAGCCAAGATCATCGTCGAAGGGGCGAATGCGCCAATAACCGGTGAAGCCGACCAGAAGCTTTCCGAGAACGGTGTTATTATTATTCCCGATATTCTCGCCAATGCCGGCGGCGTTATCGTCTCTTATTTTGAGTGGCTGCAAGGTCGCGAAACGCAATATTTGACTGAAGAGCAGGTACATCGCATGCTGTTTGAGAAAATGCAAAGCACACTCGGCTCTATTTTGCCTTCCTTCTTTAGCGCAGCTTACACGCTGCGGCAAAATTGCTATAATCATTCCGTCATGAAGCTGTCTACGGTGCTGTACCGCCAAGGCAAGCTGTACTAGACTTTAAACTTTATGAGACCACTAGCAAGCAGCGAAACATCAAAACAGGCTCGAAGCCGCATCATGCAGCTCCGAGCCTGTTTTTCACGCTTATTGTTCACATCTTAAAACGCCCAGTTGCCTTTACGAAATACCGAAACGACGGTGCCGTCAGCTTGAATGCCATCAATGTCCATGTCGGCAGAGCCGATCATGAAATCATTGTGCGTCAAGCTCGCATTAACGCCGTTTGCTTCCAGCTCCTCTGGCGACATCTTTTTGCCTCCCTCAATATTGAAGGCATAGCCGCTGCCGATAGCCAAGTGGTTCGAAGCATTTTCGTCAAACAGCGTATTATAGAACAAAATGTTGGACTCCGAAATCGGGGAATAGTGCGGCACCAGGGCAACCTCGCCCAAATAACGCGCACCCTCATCCGTATCAATCAGCTTCTGCAAAAGCGCCTCGCCTTCCTCCGCCTCGGCCTTCACAATGCGGCCGTTCTCGAAGGTAAGCTTAAAGCGGTCAATAATGTTGCCGCCGTAGCTGAGCGGCTTTGTGCTCGATACATAACCATTAACGCCCGTTTTCAGCGGCACTGTGAATACTTCTTCCGTCGGCATATTGGCCATAAACGGAACGTTTTGCTCGTTTTCACTGCTGGCAGCAACCCATAGATGCTTGTCATGCAGCTCAATGGTCAAATCTGTGCCCGGAGCGGTGTAATGCAGCTTTTTAAAATTGTAGCTGTTCAGCGCCGCTGCCTTGCCTTCAAGCGCTCTGTTATGCTCCTGCCAAGCCGCAACCGGATCTTCTGCATGCAGACGCACCGCTTTAAAGATCGCCTCCCATAGCAGCTGGGTAGCTTGCTCGCCCTCAGCCTCTGGGAACACCTTCTTCGCCCAGTCCTTGGCGGCAGCCGCAACAACCGTCCAGCTCACTCTGTCCGCTTGAATCGCTCTGCGGAACTCCTTCAGCCCTGCGCCAGCAGCCTTCTGGTAGCTGGAAATACGCTGCGTGTCGACACCCTTCAGCAAATCCGGGCTTGCGGATACGATAGAAATAAAAGCAGCGCCTTTATCCACAAACTCCTGGCGCTTCGCCGTTTCCCATTGCGGGAAATGCTCGAAAACTTCAGCCCCTGCTTTTTCATATTTCAATCTGGAAAGCTGGTCATCCGTCCAATCAATATGTACATTGCTTGCTCCAACTGCATAAGCCTTCTCTGCAACGAGACGCACAAGAGGCGCGACCTCAATCGCTCCCGTTACGTATACCGCCTGCCCCTGCTGGACATTCACACCTATTTTCACAATAATCTCAGCGTATTTCTCCAATTGAACAGCTAATACATCGCTCATTCCAAGTCTCCTTTGTCTCTATAAAATAAATTTTTCCCCATTCCATTTGCTTCCTTACATCCGTATTATAGCCGATCTGCTGGAAAAACAAGCCCGATCTGGCTGCGCGCCTCATCCAGCACCTCAAGTACAGCAAGCGAGTTCGCAAGCGAATTAATATCCGATTCATGCTGGCCGCTTTGAATGAGCCGAATAAAAGCATCAGCCTCATATACCATCACATTTTCCTCCTGCGGCACCGTCAGCTCCTCCACTTCACCATTGCGGTACTCGATGCGTACCTGATTCGGGTAGCTAATATTTTCAATAATCATATTGCCCGCTTCGCCTTGAATTTCTGCTGGAAGCTGAGAATTTGATATTTTGGAATGCAGCACGGCAGCATCCATACCCTCATATTGCAGCAGCAAACTGCCCTTGCCATCCACACCCGACTCTAGCATAACGGCGCTTGCTTTTACCTTATTCGGCTTGCCGAACAACGAGACCAACGGGTAGACGGTATAAATGCCGATGTCCATCAGCGAGCCATTTGAAAACTCCGGCTTGAACGCGTTCATGACATTGCCTTCCTTGTACGCATCATAACGCGACGAATATTGACAATACGATGCAAAATAAGCCCGGATTGCCCCCAGCTTAGGCAGGTGCTCGCGAATAACTGCAAAATTCGGCACGAACGTCGATTTCATTGCCTCCATAAGCAGCACATTATTGTCTTTCGCCGCTGCGATCATTTCCCGCATTTCTCGGGCGTTTGAAGCAATTGGCTTCTCGCAAAGCACATGCTTGCCATGCTTCATGCACGTAATCGCATGCTGTGCATGGAGCGAGGTGGGACTTGCAATATATACAGCATCCACCTGATCACTCTTGGCCATTTCCTCTAAATCCGTGAACGTATGCGGAACCTTATGCTTGCTCGCAAATTGTGCCGCCCGCTCGGACGTTCGCGAATACACGGCCGCTAAAGCAAAATCCTCCAGCCCGCTTGCCGCTTCGATAAAAGAATCGGTTATTTTGTTAGTGCCAATTAGGCCAAAACGTATCATTAGCTTTCCTCACTATCTCATCTTGATTTATTCTTCTTATTCTACCACTACGGCCAGCGAAAAAAAATAAAAGCCGACTGCCCGTGCAGCCCTCTGCACGAATCGTCGACTTACTAAAGTGTGGCATCCAGCCCCGCCTCGGCTTTGCCTTTCAATCACGAGCTCAAATACCGATTGGAACGACATACAGCCCCGTATCGCTTTCTTGCATAAGCCGTACATCCACCTGATATGTTTCTTTTACGATTTCCTTTGTAATAACCGCCTCTGGCGAACCGCTCGCAACAATTTCGCCCGCTTTCATTACGACAATTCGGTCGCTGTAGCGAATTGCTTGGTTAATATCATGCAATACCATGACGATGGTCATGCCATGCTCCCGATTTAATGTCCGCACCAGCTCCAATATTTCAATCTGGTAATACATATCAAGGAAGGTGGTCGGCTCATCCAGAAACAAAATCGGTGTTTTTTGCGCCAGTGCCATTGCAATCCATACCCGCTGCTTCTCGCCGCCCGAAAGCTGATTGAGCCGCTGACTGCGCTTCTGCTGGAGATTGGTCGCATCAAGCGCTTCTTCTATCGCCCGCTCGTCAGCCTCATTCGGCTGCCCTAGGAAGCTGCGATGCGGAAGCCGTCCATAGCTTACCAGCCGCTCTACCGTTAAATCATACGGCGCTTCATTTTGCTGATGCACGACTGCAAGCTTTTTGGCAAGCTCCTTGGGCTTCATTCGAGCTAGCGATTTGCCATCGAGCAGCACCTCCCCGTGAGCAGGCGCATAGTTTTGCGATAAAACACCGAGCAGCGTCGACTTGCCGCAGCCATTCGGGCCAATAATCGTCGTTATTTTACCAGCCTCTATTTGTCCACTAATGTTTTTGAGCTGATCTGTCTTGTTATCATAAGAAAATGTCACCTGTTTAATTTCCATCTACGCGCTCACTCCTTCTAAGCATAAAGATGAGGAATGGCCCGCCGATAATCGTCATAATGATGGAGGCCGGAATTTCCGTCGGTGCCAGCACCGTCCGTCCGAGCGTATCCGCTGCCAAAATCAGCAAGGCACCTCCGAGTGCAGAAAACGGAATCAACACCTTATGATCGGAGCCAACCAACGTACGCGCAATATGCGGAACGAGCAGGCCGACGAAAGCAATTAAGCCGCCAATGGCCGTTGCTACCGAGGCAAGCAGCACCGCTACGACCGAGATCAGCAGACGCGCACGCGTCACTCGCAGACCGAGATTTTTCGCTGTTTTATCCTGCAAGCCAAGCATGTTGCACCATGAGCTTAGGAGCAAGGACAGCAGCAGGCCAATGAGACCATATACCCCAATAATTTGCACATCCGTCCATGTCTTCATGGTGAGTATAGATGAAATCGCCTGATTGACGCTCGTAACCGCATAGCTTCCGCGATAATTAAACGATTGGCCTAGTCCTGTGAACGTTGCGTTAATCGCAATACCAACGAGAATAAGCCTCAACGGGCTTAGTCCCGACTTCCAAGACAGCGCATAGACGAGATAACAGGCGAGCGCACCGCCAAAAAAGGAAAACAGCGGCATCCAGAAAAACAGCCCTGGAAAAATCGTTACAACGGTCAGCGATACTAGCCCTGCACCCGAGGATATCCCAATGACGCCAGCATCAGCGAGCGGATTTTTCATCACCGCCTGAAGCAGCACGCCGGAAACGGCAAGCGCAGCTCCTGTAAGCAGGGAGACGAGGATACGCGGGAAGCGCAAATCTTTTATAACCTCAACCTGATCATTCGTTCCTGAGAATAACCCCTGCACCAAATCCAAAATACCTACCTTAATACTCCCCGTCATAGCAGAATAAATAATAGCAGCCACCAGCAAAGCGATAACCACAACAAAACTACCAACCTTCTTAATCATGACCAACGTCCTTTATAAAAAGTTCCCGGGCTGTGCCGCACTGACGTGCAAACCATAAACGATAAAACCCTATTGACCTATGGATAGAGCATGCCCATCAAAGTATCAATAGCATCTACAGCATACAGATTGCCAGTCGTTCCGAATAAGGCTTCCTCCAAGTCATAGACACGACCATTTTGCACGGCGCTAAAATGCTTCCAAATGTCGTTCTTCTGAAACTCCTTATCAAACATTTTCACAACCTCCTCCGGCATGCCATGGGCAGCACGCAATATGACATCCGGATTCGACTGCTGCAAATATTCCGTATTGGAGGCCAGGAACTCTACATTTTCACCCTTTACAATATTGACGCCGCCGGCAAGCCTTACCAAATCACCAATGTATGAATGCTCCGTCGCGACCAGATAACTGCCAGGCACCCCTAGCAAAATCAATACGCTTGGCTTATTCTTGTCAGCAGTAGCCGTATGAATCTCCGTAACCTTCTGCTCGAACCTGTCGATTATAGCTTGTGCTTGAGCTTGCTTTCCGTAAGTCTCACCTAGCTTTTGGAGAGCATGATTCATACTTTCCACACTCGTAAGGTTGAGAAAATCAGCCTGCATTCCCGCCGCTTCAAATACCGGCTTCAGGTCATACTCCAGCGTCGTCACCGACAATATTTCCGTCGGCTTAAGCGATTTCACGAGCTCCATATCCGGGCTCATCGGATTGCCTATCCTTGTCACTTGATCATAGCGGGCAGGCAGCGTCTTCGAGCTGGTCGGCACACCGACAAGCTCCACCTCAAGCGCATCCAGCATTTGCGTAATCGCCACGGTCGTCGATACAACCCGCTGCTGTGCTTCAGGAGAGGATGCTGGCTCAGCCCTGTCTTCCACCTGCTCCGCTTGCTCGGTTTGCGACGCTTGGCTAGCTCCTGCCTGCTGGGCAGCAGGGTCTGCTCCTGCCGCAGAGCAGGCGGCTAGCAGAAGCATGGTCAGCAACCCGAACAGCCCGAGTATTTTGCCAAAAGCTTTAATCATCGCTTTATCTAGCTCCCTTCATGAGAACATGACAAGGATACTGGTCTCCCAGCATCCTTGTCCGTTTTGCTTCACTTGTGTATGGCGACTAGCGGCAGCTTATTTCGTTTCCAGAAGCTTCATGATCAGCGTCAATGCTTCTGCTCTTGTTGCATGAGCAAGCGGCTCAAACTTATTGTCGCCTTTGCCTTGAACATAACCAGCCTTTGCAGCTGCGGCAATGTCATTTTTCGCCCAATCCGGAATGGAGGCTGTATCTGCAAAGCTCAGCTCATTCGACTCATCAATGTCGAGCTTAGCTGCCCTTACGATAATGGATGTCAGCTCCGAACGGTTAATTTCTTTACTCGGAAGGAACGTTCCGTTCGCATAGCCAGAAATCAAGCCCGCTTTCGCAGCTCGGTCAATATGCGGCTTCGCCCATGCTGGAATCAGCTTGCTGTCATTGAAGGCCGCACTTGTCGAGCCATCCGTAAGCTTCAACGCCCGGCTGATCAGAACAGCGAACTCGGCGCGAGTTACAACGCCATTCGGACGGAATTTACCATCGGAATAACCTTTGACGATACCAAGCTCAAGCGCTTTTTCAATGGATGCTTGGGCCCAGTGTCCTTGAATATCCTTGAAGTCCGTTACAACAGGCTCATTAAGTTCATCTTTGCCAGCTGCTGGCTTTTCTTCAACGACCTCCACATCGCCTACACCAGGTGCTACAGAACCGGATGTTGAGACTAGTGTTGTAGGGTCGAACTTAATTTGAATATCATATTCGTGGTGATAGTTCACTTCCGGCCAATCAATTTTAACCCAGCCGTTGATCGTACTATTAAGGTCAGGGACATTGAAGTAAACGACCCTCGTGTTATTTACCGTATCTCTGCTCTCTACGCTTACATGATTACCGTTGAATTTGAGCCCTGTAATCTCCTTGTCCTTCGTAAGCGTCATATAAAATGTTTTTGCGCTGCCTGACACCTTCAATAGACCTGGGGAAACGACGTAGCCTTGCATAACGGACTCATTTTCTGTACCGTATTTTCTAATTTGATATTGCAGGAAGTAGTTGCCGTTAGCGAGTTGACCTGGAACCGTCGTATTTGGCAATTCGACAACAGGAGCATCCGCTGTTTTCGTAATATCGGCGAACTGAACCGCATATTCCACATCCGTTGCCACTCCGCTCACTCCAAGCACGATTGAATACGTATCAGTCAGATTTGGTACAGTGAATTTAACAGGCGTACCTGCTACAATCGCCGCCAAAAATACAGCGTTAGTCAGCGAAGCAGCATTGCTTGCTCCGTCAGTCGAGACTGTAGGAAAAATTTCTGCTTCCGTTGCATTATTTTTCAGCTTCTTAATCGTTACTCCCGCTCTAGGAGTAAAGCTAATAACATGGCTTCCACCATTGAACGTCAATACGCCCGATGCTTCCAAATGCTCAAAAATACCTTCATCAGATGATTTCAACACCATGCTGTAAGTACCATTGCTCAAAACCTTTGCAGCCTTAAATGAATAAACTGCTTGTTCCAGAGCAGCGCTGCCGTCTTTTACTTGTGTTTCTGTCGCTAGCGGGTTAGTTGTAATAGCTTTCGCAGCATTAATTGCCGTTTGCAGCTTCGCTTTAGCCTCAGCAGGATATTTATCCATTACTGTTCCCTCGGCTGCTTCATCGTGCAATTTTTGAGCGGCCGTTATGCTTGCTTTCAAAGCTGTAGCATCACCTGTACCAAAGCTCAAGCGAATGTTATGATCCGCCTCATAAGGCTGTCCTGATCTCGGATCAATGACAGTCGGCATGGAAATATGAACCTGAGCGTCCAGCAGCGCTGTCAAATCACTCACTTTGAACTTAACTACTCTTGTATTAGCCAATGTATCTGTGCTTACAATCATAGAGTCAACTAGTACGCCGTTTTCCTTCACTTTGAAGGCCGTAACGATACTGCTGTCTTTGATTGTAAAGCTGACAAATGTGGAGCCGTCAACTGAAGTTACATTTGCAGGTTTCAGGAAGTAGCTGTCCATGCTGGAGAATGCCTGATTAGTTGCATGTAAAGCTGCATAATTAATTTGACGGTTTGCTGATGCTTTAAATGCCGTCACTGCTTGCTCCAGTGTTGTGTTGGCGCTGATTAATTGCGGTCTTGCAGCCGACAATTGCTCAGCTTTCGCTGTAGCAGCTTCAATAGCAGTAAGAAGCGCTGCTTTTGTATTGCTATCGTATTGACCAGTTGCTGTACCTACTACCGCTTGATCATGCAGCTCTTGAGCAGCAGCAATAGTAGCCTTTAACGTCTTGAACTGTTCGGAGTTAAAGCTCAAATATACGGATTTAGTTACTGAATTGCTTTCATATTGCAGGTAAGATAGCCCTTGGAATGTGCTATCTAATGCATTATCATTTCTCACTGCAACCTGATAGATCGTTTGGTCTGCATCAGACAGGCTGTTCACTTTATAAAATGATGGCGAGATGGCAGTCGAAAATCCGCCGTTTCTCGACGGGGAAGAAGCTTTCAAAGCAGACTCGTCAACCGCTGCTTTAAACGGAATATTGGCAACTGTATGTTTGACCATACCTTGCAGCAATGTGATTTGCGAAGCGAAATCTCCTGCAAACTCCGAAATTTCAGCATCGCTTGCAAGTGAGTTCAGAACAATAAGATCGAGAACGTGCGCATTGTAGCGTTGGCCTTTTACGAATGCCTCCTCCGTTTGCAAAGCAAGCATGGCATCATTGACTTGTTTTTGGGTGGCATCCTTGTTAAAAGCCCAGCCATTTGCCGTATGAATGGCGTTTTGCATACGAAGCTCATAATTATATGGATACTCTCCATCGCTTATAATGCTCGTTCCACTTCCGTTATCTGCCGTCCCCGTATTTTTAACAGTAGCAGCAAATGCCCCTGCATCTGTTATAGCTTGGAACAAAGCAATTTTGCTGACGCTAATTCGTCCAGCCTCATATTCTTTTTTAGCCTCATTGAGAATGGCGTAGGCCGCTTTAATCAATTCAATATTGCCACCTGCCGATGAAGCGATGCCGTCCGCCAATTGAATCGCATTATAAAGCTTTGTTTTGGAGCCAGCAGGGTAGAAGCCATCTCCTGTACCTTCATAAGTGCTTTCATAAACGGATCTTGTAACTGTGAAAAGCTCATTCAGCTTCTCAAGTGTTACCGCTTCACTGCCGCTGCCATTGTCACCGCCGCCATCTACTGGACCAGTAGGAAGCGTTGTTGTGTCCAAATCGAGCTGTAGGTTATACCAGTTGTCATAACTTGCAGCCGGTATAACGACATGTACCAAAATATCCTGACGCTTGCTCAAATCAGCTATATCGATTCTTGCCTTAGCAGAATCTGGGTTCGTTCCATCACCAAGCAAGATCGGCGTTACCGGGGCATACCCATCTAGACCTGTAATCGTTTGACCATTAATCGTTGCCTTTTCTTGACCATCCATTCGGGAAGAAAAATGTTTAAATGCTGTATATTTATAAAATTCATTTTCAAATTGAGCCTTGCCGTCTTTAACGATTAGTTTACCTGTGTTCTGAACAACAACCATCTGCTCCAGAACTGAAGTTTCATTCGTATTATCTTTCAAATAACGAAAGCTGATTGGATATTCGCCATCCGGCACCGTTGTAGTCGCCGCTTGAGCAATTGGACCAATGCTTGCTACTTGCAGCATTAACACGAATGCCAGAAGCAATGCTACCACTTTTGTATATTGCTTTTTCACCCTGCTTACTCTCCTTTTAACCGTTCATTTATTTCCACTATCTCTATGTCTCGCTTGCAAAACCTTGTAATTCCCTAACATGCTGATTTACCCGGCAAAAGAACGGTCTGGTTAAATCAGACCGTTCTTCTTACTCTATCTTTGTTTAATTTGTGCGAATGCTCTTACAGATCCCAACCGAATTTGATGTCGTGAACCGTGTTATAGCCATTTGGGTAGCCTGGGAATGGCGGCACTGTAACGTGGATTTTAGCAACAGTATCAACATTCAAATTATTTACTACGAAAGTAAATTCTTTATCACCGTTTGCAAGAGTAGTTGCATTAACAACCGTGTAAGAAGAACCGCCATCATTGGAAATGCTCAGCGAGTTGATGTAGCTGCCGCCGGAGAAGGACAAAGTAACGGTTTTATTATCCGATGCAAGGCTTGCTGGACTGTTTGCGTATGCGTCAGCATAAGAAACGGTACCGTCTGGCTTCAAAACAGTGAAGTTCAGCGAAGTTGCTGCAAATGCGGAGCCTACTTGAACAACCAAAGCAACAGCCATAACCAACAGCATCAAAGGCATCATTTTTTTGAACGATTTAATCATAATTATAAACACTCCCTATTATTCGTTTTTGGTTTTGGTTTTGTTTTTACGATACACATACATAGCAGCTCCTGCTAAAATAACGATACCAATAACCGCAAGTGGCGTCGCCCAATGATTGGAGCGCTCTTGAAGCGGTTCTACCTCTGCCGCAGCTTCTACAGAAACGGTATCCGCTGTATTAGCACTGCCTGCATCCTCAGCCGTCACTTCGCCCTCGGCGGCACTGGCAGCTTCAACAGCTTCGTCTGTTTCTGCTTCTAATACTGCCTTCTCCACTTCCTCTGGTGAAGCCATTGCCTCCTTTGCAGGAGCAGTTGCATCAGTTAACGCTTTTGGAGTCGTTACAGCTTCAGGAGAAGCACTTGCTGCTGCTTCCTTAGATTCTGTCGATAATGGGGCAGCGCTTTCCACTACACGGCTGTCAGCTGTACCTTTTTCTTCGGCAGCAGGTGACGTTGCTTGAGCAGAAGCCTTTGGTGCTGCTGTAGCTGCTGCCCCGGCATTTATATCCTTAGCAGGTGCCTTCGTCGCTTTCGGGGAAGCAGACACCTTAGGAGTCGGTGTAGCAGTTGGCTTTGTTTCCGCAGATGCTGCAGGTTTGGGAGTTGCCTCCGTTATCGCTGGAGTTTCTGCCTTGCTTACAAGCTTCAGGCTGCTCGAATCAAACACAAAACGTATAGTGTAGTCATGATCATAATCAATATCTGGAACTGTGACATGAATTTTAGACAGCATCGCTTGGGACAAATCGTCAACGCTGAACTGCACAACCCGCGTATCATTAGCCTTACTGCTGCTGATTACCTTCGTGTTCACGTAACCTCCACCGCCAGGAACTTTAAACTCTGTTACCCAAGCACTATGATTAATTTGCAGCTGCACTGTTATTTTCCCGTTTTCAACGATAGCCTTCGCAGGCTTTTCCCAATAATCATTTGCCATAGATGCAGATTCATCTTCAGCCTTCTTGATGACGTAATCAATCGTATATGTACCGTCTACCATGCTCTGCGCATAAGCTGCCGGTGCTGCAAGAAGAATCATAAAACAAACAATTAAGAAAGCTGATATTGGGAGTTTACGAATGAAGTCTCTCTCCTCCTCTCCTGTCGTATGGAAAAAATAGTTTAGAAAAGGTAGACAACAATCAAGCTAATGATTATCATTATCAATTGAGTGCCAAAAAAAATACCTTCTCTTCCCCTCTCCTAAGTCTGCTCACCATGCCCTTCACAGCTCTTAAGAATGTCTAGCAAATGCTTTCTCAGCTGCTCGACAACTTGATATTAACGTAATTGCATTAATTTTGTCAATCACTTATTTTAATAATTTTTGTTTTATTTTTCTTTATATGATTTCAAACCTTGAGGTATGATACATATTTTACTGATAAAATATATTTATTTTATACTAACACATTAAAATATGATAATTTTCAATTCAAATTTTATGAATTTAATTTTTCAATGCTAATATTATTTTTCTATATATTGTTTATCCCTTATTGACATTGATTATCATTTACAATATCATTATTTTAATAATAATAATCATTATCATATCGGATTGGGAGGATTATATGAAAATTTTATACCCTGCAATGCTGGCTCTGCTTCTCTTAGCTGCAGCAGGTTGCTCGCAAACGGTTGATTCGAATGCTCTACAGGGGGTTACAAGCAATGTTGAAAAACAGAATGCCATAGCCATAACCGATTTTGCAGGAAGGCAATTAACATTTGCTGCTGTCCCTTCGCATATTGTAGCGTTAAGCAACGGTGAAGCCGATATTATTTATGCCCTTGGGGGAACTCTCGTTGGCCGCCCTACCTCCTCCGTTCCATTGAGCAACGAAGAAGCAGAGGCCGTCCAGCAGATTGGCTCTACTCACGAGGTTGATTTGGAGAAAATCGCCTTTTTGAAAGCGGATGTCGTTCTGGGCAACAATCCTATGAATACAAAGGATATCCCCACTATTGAAAGCATTGGAGCCAAAATGGTACTCTCCTCTGCCCACTCTATAGACGATATTAAAAAGCAAATTACGCTTTTAGGCCAGCTTCTTCAGAAGCAGCCGCGCGCGGAAGAGCTTATTGCCGAAATTGACGATAAGCTTAGCCAAATTGCTGTCGATGCCAGCACGAACAAGACACGAGCTCTCTTAGTGTACGGTGCTCCTGGTACCTTTATGGCTGCACTGCCCAACTCCCTCAGCGGCAATATTTTGGAGATGGCTGGCGGAGAAAATATTGCTTCCGACTATGAAGCACTTCAAAGCTATCCCCAATATGCCCAGCTCAACTCTGAGAGAATTATACAGTCCAATCCGCAAGTTGTCATGATTATGACACATGGCAATCCTGAGCAGGTAAAGGATGCCTTTCTTAAGGAAATGCAAAGCAATGCAGCCTGGAATGGATTAGATGCTGTCAAAAACAATGCTATCGAAGTGCTGCCTGCCGAGCTGTTCGGCACAAACCCGGGAACCCGTATAACGGATGCGCTCACCCTTATGATTGAAATGCTAGATCGAGAGAAGAAGCAGCCATGAATAAAACAGAGCGAAGCCGCCGGCGCAAATGGTCGATCATCATTGCGCCTCTTATTTTGCTGCTCGTTACTTATTTCGGTCTCGTTTACGGCTCTGTCCCGATTACGTTAAAAGAGATTGGCCAGGTACTCACCTCCGATGCCGATCCCCGTTACGAAACCATTATTATGAATTTAAGAATGCCCCGTGTCATTATAGGCCTGCTGGTAGGCGCTTGCTTAGCTGCTTCAGGTGCTCTATTACAAGGTGTCATGCGCAATCCTCTGGCCGATCCCGGCATTATCGGGGTTTCGGCTGGCGGCGGTCTTGCCGCTGTCATCACAATGGTTGTCCTTCCGCAGCTTGGCTATATGCTGCCAATAGCAGCCTTTTTAGGCGCGAGCTTTACTTGCCTGCTGATCTATTTGAGCGCATGGGACAAAGGAACCTCGCCTATCAAAATCGTGCTAGCAGGCGTAGCCATTAATGCACTGCTCGGAGCTGTAACAAATGGACTTATGGTCGTCTACAGCGACCGTGTACAATCGGTTCTCCCTTGGCTTGCAGGTGGGCTAAACGGAAGAAGCTGGAGCCATCTCTCCTTCATGGCACCTTATGCCATAGTCGGCCTGCTGCTCTGCTTCCTTGCCATTAAGCCTGCCAATGTGCTGCTGCTTGGCGATGACTCCGCTCAACTGCTTGGACAAAAGGTTCAAATCCAGCGCTTTCTGCTCATCATTTTGGCTGCACTATTAGCCGGTGCTGCCGTCAGCGTAGCTGGATTAATCGGTTTTGTGGGGCTCGTCGTCCCACATGCCGTTCGTTTAATTATCGGAGACGACTACCGCTTTCTCCTTCCGCTTTCTATCGTCGGTGGAGCAGCATTGGTCGTTTTAGCAGATACATTCGCACGTACCTGGTTTGATCCGATTGAGCTTCCTGTAGGCATTCTTCTCGCCTGCCTAGGGGCACCATTCTTTCTCTACTTATTACGCAAAAAGGGGGCAATTCGATGAATGCTGCTATCCACATCGAAAATGTAGGCTTATCTGTTGGTGCTTTTGAAATGGAAGATGCCAATATGATCATTCCTACTGGGAAAATCACGGCCATTGTAGGTCCTAACGGCTCTGGAAAATCAACCATGCTCAAGGTCATTACCAAGCTGCTTACGCCAGATAAGGGCGAAGTATTTATTAATCAGAAGCCGCTTAAAAGCTACAAATCCAAAGAATTTGCCAAGGATATTGCGATGCTTACTCAATCCAAAGAAATGATTCCTGATCTAACGGTGCGTGAGCTCGTTTCCTTCGGGCGTTCACCTCACAAGCCTCTATTCAAAAACAAAATGACGTACGAAGACAACGACATCATAGATTGGGCATTAACCATTACTGGCACGAAACGTTATCAGCATCAAATGTTTTACACTTTATCTGGAGGTGAACAGCAAAAAGCGCGAATCGCCATGGCGTTAGCGCAAAAAACAAATATTCTTCTGCTCGACGAGCCTACTACTTTTCTCGACATTGCACATCAATTTGATGTACTGGAGATGCTTCAACAAATTAATCGGGATTATCAGATTACAATTGTTATGGTTTTACATGACCTCCAACAAGCAGCAGCATACTGTGACCATATGATTGCTATGAAACGCGGATTAATCGCCATGACAGGCGAGCCCCAAATGGTTTTAACCTCGGAGTTTTTAAAAGATGTTTACAACATGGATGCCCGTATCAAATTTGATGAGGGCTATCCTATTATTATCCCAAATCCAAGAAAAAATCAGGAGGATACTAAAATGATTATTGTAACGAATGCATCCCATATTACAAAAGGCAATGCCCATAAGCTGATCGAGCGTTTCGATCGTGTCGGTGACGTAGAGAAAGCAGAGGGCTTCCTTGGTCTTGAGGTATTGTTGACAGAGAAAACGAAGGACTATGAGGAGGTATCCATTGTGACGCGTTGGAATACGAAAGAGGACTTTAATGCTTGGACTCGCAGCGATGCTTTCCGTGATGCCCATTCCCGCCGCGGGGGAACACCGGACTATATTATCTCCAATACGATTACATTCTACGAAGTCAAAGTCATCAGAAACCCAATTGCTGCGGTTAATTAGCCCACGGCTTTAATCAATTAGTTGTGTTCCTATAAAAAAGAAGCTTGCAGAGCCACTCTTCACGTGGGATTGCAAGCTTCTTACGTATATAAGCTATCGCTCTTATGTGTTGCTTCCAAATAAAAAAGCCTGCTCTTGCGCTTCAATTGCTGTGCAAGTTCAGACATACTGTAAAACTTATAATGGTCGGGACGACACGATTTGAACATGCGACCCCCTGGTCCCAAACCAGGTGCTCTACCAAGCTGAGCTACGTCCCGAAATAAAAATGGAGCGGACGACGAGATTCGAACTCGCGACCCTCGCCTTGGCAAGGCGATGCTCTACCACTGAGCCACGTCCGCAAAAAAATATGGTGCGGTCGAGAGGACTCGAACCTCCACGGCTGTTACACCACTAGAACCTGAATCTAGCGCGTCTGCCAATTCCGCCACGACCGCATATTTTTTTTGAAAAAGATGGTGCCGTCGAGAGGACTTGAACCCCCAACCTACTGATTACAAGTCAGTTGCTCTACCAATTGAGCTACAACGGCATAGAATGAAAGAATGGCGGAGCTGACGAGATTCGAACTCGCGGTCTCCTGCGTGACAGGCAGGCATGTTAGGCCTCTACACCACAGCTCCGTATTCAAAATCATAATGGTGGAGGCTGAGGGGATCGAACCCCCGACCCTCTGCTTGTAAGGCAGATGCTCTCCCAGCTGAGCTAAGCCTCCGAAATAATATGGTGACCCGTAGGGGACTCGAACCCCTGTTACCTCCGTGAAAGGGAGGTGTCTTAACCACTTGACCAACGGGCCATGATCATGCTTAAAATCAATCAATGTACGTTGCACATTGAAAACTGGATGCGAAAGACAAGCTCTGAACCTTTAGCGTGTTATTAGGATAAGCCCTCGACCGATTAGTATTCGTCAGCTGCACGCATTGCTGCGCTTCTACCCCGAACCTATCAACCTCGTCGTCTTCAAGGGGTCTTACTAAATTGGGAAATCTCATCTTGAGGGGGGCTTCGCGCTTAGATGCTTTCAGCGCTTATCCCGTCCGTACTTGGCTACCCAGCGGTGCTCCTGGCGGAACAACTGGTACACCAGCGGTACGTCCATCCCGGTCCTCTCGTACTAAGGACAGCTCCTCTCAAATTTCCTGCGCCCGCGACAGATAGGGACCGAACTGTCTCACGACGTTCTGAACCCAGCTCGCGTACCGCTTTAATGGGCGAACAGCCCAACCCTTGGGACCTACTTCAGCCCCAGGATGCGATGAGCCGACATCGAGGTGCCAAACCTCCCCGTCGATGTGGACTCTTGGGGGAGATAAGCCTGTTATCCCCAGGGTAGCTTTTATCCGTTGAGCGATGGCCCTTCCATTCGGTACCACCGGATCACTAAGCCCGACTTTCGTCCCTGCTCGACTTGTTGGTCTCGCAGTCAAGCTCCCTTATGCCTTTGCACTCTCCGAATGATTTCCAACCATTCTGAGGGAACCTTTGGGCGCCTCCGTTACATTTTAGGAGGCGACCGCCCCAGTCAAACTGTCCACCTGACACGGTCCCCGAACCAGTTTCATGGTCCTAGGTTAGAACTCCGATACGATCAGGGTGGTATCCCAACGTCGCCTCCACACAAGCTGGCGCTCATGCTTCAATGGCTCCCACCTATCCTGTACAGATCGTACCAAAGTTCAATATCAAGTTACAGTAAAGCTCCATGGGGTCTTTCCGTCTTGTCGCGGGTAACCTGCATCTTCACAGGTATTAAAATTTCACCGGATCTCTCGTTGAGACAGCGCCCAAGTCGTTACGCCATTCGTGCGGGTCAGAATTTACCTGACAAGGAATTTCGCTACCTTAGGACCGTTATAGTTACGGCCGCCGTTTACTGGGGCTTCGGTTCACAGCTTCGGGTTACCCCTAACCGCTCCCCTTAACCTTCCAGCACCGGGCAGGCGTCAGCCCGTATACTTCGCCTTACGGCTTCGCACAGACCTGTGTTTTTGCTAAACAGTCGCTTGGGCCTTTTCACTGCGACCCCCTCGGGCTATTCACCCTACCGAGGTACCCCTTCTCCCGAAGTTACGGGGTCATTTTGCCGAGTTCCTTAACGAGAGTTCTTCCGCGCGCCTTAGCATGCTCTGCTCGCCTACCTGTGTCGGTTTGCGGTACGGGCACCTTCACCTGGCTAGAGACTTTTCTCGGCAGCCGGAGTGCATGACCTTCGCTACTGTAATTTTCGCTCCCCATCACAGCCCAGCCTTACGATGAGCGGATTTGCCTACTCATCAGCCTCACTGCTTGGACGGACTATTCCATCAGTCCGCGTCACTGCCCTTCTGCGTCATCCCATTGCTCATAACGGTTTACGGTGGTACAGGAATTTGAACCTGTTGTCCTTCCACTACGCCTTTCGGCCTCGCGTTAGGTCCCGACTTACCCTGAGTGGACGAGCCTTCCTCAGGAACCCTTAGGCTTTCGGCGGACAAGATTCTCACTTGTCTTTTCGTTACTCATACCGGCATTCTCACTTGAATACAGTCCAGCACTCCTTACGGTATACCTTCAACCTATATTCAACGCTCCCCTACCCAAGTACCATTCGGTACATGTCATAGCTTCGGTGGTGTGTTTAGCCCCGTTACATTTTCGGCGCAGAGTCACTCGACCAGTGAGCTATTACGCACTCTTTA
>NZ_CP145905.1:5595000-5662500 GCF_036894955.1 Paenibacillus sp. KS-LC4
AAAATAAAATTTCCAAACCGCTCTTATCCACCTGCCCATTTGGGCTAACCGTTGACTTCATTAGCTTTAAAACAAGGACACCAAATCGCATCCCATATGCACCAGCAATAATAATTGCCGGAATTTCAATAATACCGTGCGGCAACAAGCCTTTAAAAATCATTTCCATTACAGTGCCCGCTCCATGCAGCTCAGCTGTCCGGTTCACCAAATAACCAATAATCATGCCATTAAAGACGAGGAAGAAAAGCGGAACTACTCCAAGAAAAGCACCAAGGTACATGATGAAGATGGATTTAATGGCATTGTTGAAAAAAATGAACAATATATAGCTCATCGTCGGATTGTCTGACTGATCGAGCTGCTGTGCCAGCTCCGCTATCGCCTTCAGCTGTTGATCCATCATATCGCTAATTGCCGTATTGCTTCCACCTACAACAATGCCGGCAAAAAATAAGATACACCCAAAAGCAATATAGCCGCTCATCGAGCGAAAATGATCGAGAATTTCCCGAGGCTTAAACAAATGATGCCCTCCTCTGCCCATTATAAATTGAACAAGCATGAATAACTTGGCGCTATGAGCATAGATTGTACTAGAACAAGCTTCCATTAGAGAGGAGAGCCCGCCTAAGATGAACTTTTTTTATGTAATGAACGGTCGTAAAATCAAGCACTACAGTCTTATTGTACTTGCACTCGTATTTTCGGTAGGCGTCATTTACGCGGAGCGCGACAATATTACGGTGTTTTCACCGCAACAGCCCGCTGCCATCTACAGTGTTCCGACAGAAAAGAAAGTTGTGGCCCTTACGTTTGATATTAGCTGGGGCGAAAAACGCGCGGAGCCAATACTGAAAGTGCTTAAGGACAAAGGTATTACGAAAGCGACCTTTTTTCTATCGTCGCCCTGGATTCAATCGCATTCCGATATTGTGAAGAAAATAACCGACGCCGGTTATGAGATCGGAAGCCATGGTCACAAGCATGATTATTACAGCAAGCTGAGCGACGATGAAATCCGTACGCAAATATCTACTGCTCATTCGATTATTTCCGATACGACTGGCAAACAGCCTAACTTGATTCGAATGCCGAATGGCGATTTTGACAAACGGGTGCTCCGTATTGCGAGCGAAATGAACTATAAGGTCATTCAATGGGACACCGACTCCCTGGACTGGATGAACATTGGCACCGATAAAATCATTAGCCGAGTAGTGAGTCGCGCTCATCCTGGCGATATCATATTGATGCATGCCAGCGATTCCGTAAAACAAACGCATGAAGCACTGCCCGTTATTATCGACCAGCTGCGCTCCAAGGGCTATGACTTCGTGACGGTGACGGAGCTCATTACACAGACGGAA
The DNA here is from genome assembly GCF_036894955.1 of Paenibacillus sp. KS-LC4. NCBI lineage: Bacteria > Bacillati > Bacillota > Bacilli > Caryophanales > Paenibacillaceae > Paenibacillus > Paenibacillus sp. KS-LC4. Next base: position 5,596,371 of record NZ_CP145905.1, read on the forward strand.
ACCGAGGGCAAAGCCGTACAAGACAAATCCACCCTCTCCTCCACCGGTACAAGCCAATTGAACGCAGCAGTGAAGCGTTAAGCGATGCAGGTTTAAAAATAGCTCCTACATTAAGCGACCGGCTTTGCAGATGATGCAGATTCGGTCGCTTCGCTTTTCAAAATCCGCGGCAGCATCAAAATTTGGTATGCATTACATGCAAACAACGGCACAATCATAAAGATGACGGCGGCCATATTAGTCTCCCCTTTTAAAGCCGGAGAAGCTTCAATGAACGTAACGGTGAACATTAGGAAAACGGTCGGCACAAAAGCTACCGCTTTCGTCTGCTTCACCTTTATATAAGACACAGCAAGGGAGAACAGCATAAGCAGAAGCGGCAAAAGCCAGAAGAACCAGCCATTCGTCCGCTGCTCAAACAGCAAATAGCCTAAAGCAAATGCTGCAAACACGGTGGTATAGCCTTGCAGCGTATTCCAGAGATAGCTTTTGCGAAATATGCTAAGCGCGATATAATTTAAAGTCAAATAAGCAAAGAAGCACATTTGGCTGAATACACCAAACATAAGGCCAACAAGTGCCATCATAGCAAAATTGAATCCTGAGGCATCCAGTCCCATAAAGCCGAATTCTGGATCCGTCCACTGCATCGTTATTCCGCATATCGCTGTAGCCAAACCACCGACTGCCATACAGCTCCAAAAAAGAAAAAACCATTTTCTGATATTCACGTTTGACATCCCCCTAAATTTTTCAAGCACTACCTGTCCAACACCCTTTATTTTACCACGTTCACATTAAAAAGCTAACCTTTCCCCATGATAATGGACGGAACTTTGGCACATACTACTCCCATCAATACAGGAATGCTGCCACGAAGGGAGAACACGAATCATGCGCATTCGTATGACGGTATTTATGCTTCTCATTGCAACGTCCTTTGTCTTGACCAGTTGTGGATCGGAATCATCGGGAAGCAGCCAGCAAGTCACGTACAAAGACATGAAATCCATGGTCATTGATATACTCAAAACGGAGGATGCTCAAAAAGCGCTCCAGGAATCGGCTCAGCAAATGTCGGGCTATAATGGAAACACGTCCAAGCTTCTGTCTGTGCAGGATCAGGAGCAAGTTCGTCTGGCGGTGAAGGATGTATTGGTCGCACCTGAATATGACAAGGTAATCAAAACGCTGATGACCGACGTTCGTTTCGCCGGGGAATTTGCCAAAGCCGTCAATAAGCAGAACAAGGACATTCACAAGCAGCTGCTTAAGGACCCGTCGTATCAGGAGCAGTTAATTAAGGTGATGAAAAATCCGGAGATGGACAAGATGATTTTGGAGGTGCTGCAAAGCACGCAGTATAAAAAACAAGTCATGTCGATTATGCAGGAGTCGATGCAAAATCCGCTTTTCCGGCTTGAAGTGCTCGATCTAATGAAGAAAGCCGTTCAAGAAGAACTGAAGCCAAAGCCTAACGAGAAGGTCGACAAGCAGGGCTCTGGAGAAGAGCAACAAAGCTCCGGTGATGATAGTGGCGGCGACCAGCAGGATTCTGGCTCGGGAGACGGGCAGCAGGATAGTGCCATGTAGCTTGTGATCAAAAATGAAATGGCTAACGCCGTCCTAGTTAAAAAGAAAGTAAAAAAGCCCCGCTGTGAATGCAGTTAGGCCAGCTATCTGGCTAATGCTTCATTCATATGCAGGGCTTTTGTCATTTTCGTTATTAAATTGAAGGAACGGGAGCTATTCGCATTTTTGCAGCACTTTGTCTGCTAGCTCCAGATACAGCTGGCCTGTCTCGCTCTCAGCCTTGTATACGGACGGCGAGAAGTCCGGCTCTGATGGATGATTATCCGGCGCACCAAGCGGAATTTGGGACAGCAGCTCGGCATGAAGCGACTCCGCTAGCCTTCCACCACCGCCGCGGCCAAAAATGTACTCCGGCTCGCCGCATTTGCTGCATTTGTAATACGCCATATTTTCTACGATACCGATGATTTCATGCTCGGTCTTAATCGCCATTGCTCCTGCGCGGGCAGCAACGAATGCAGCTGTAGCATGCGGCGTCGTAACGATAATTTCTTTGCTTTGCGGGATAATCTGATGAACGTCCAGCGCTACATCGCCTGTTCCCGGCGGCAGGTCAAGCAGTAAATAATCAAGCTGACCCCATTCGATTTCGTCAAAAAAGTTGCGCAGCATCTTGCCCAGCATCGGCCCGCGCCATACGATCGGGCTGTTATCCTCGACGAAAAAGCCCATCGACATCACCTTCACCCCGAATTTTTCAATCGGGATGACCCGCTCGTTCACGACCTGCGGGCGCTCTTCAATGCCCATCATATCGGGCACGCTGAAGCCGTAAATGTCGGCGTCGATTATGCCGACACGCTTGCCCCTGCGAGCGAGAGCGACCGCGAGGTTCACGGTCACTGTGGATTTGCCGACGCCGCCCTTGCCGCTGGCGACGGCAATGAACTGCACCCCGCTGCGGGCATCCAGCAGCGGGCTCGCCAGCCCGGCCCCGTGGCCTTGCACGGGGCCGGCGGCGCCTGCGCCTGCGGCAGCGGAGGCTTCGCCGCCGCCGCTTGGCGCCCCGCGCTGCGCGGATGCATCCGCCGCAGCTGCGGGCTCTAGCGCACGAAACCGGCAATGCACGGTTTCGGCGCCCAGCCGCGCTAGCGCTTCGCGCAGCGCGGCTTCCAGCGAGGGCTTCGCCTCCTCGCTGGCAATCAGGACCGTCAGTGAAACTTGACGGTCCTTCACCATCACATCGCGGACGGCTACCTCGCCCGCCGTATATATCGCCGTTACTGCTTCAACGGCTTCCAAAGCTTGCTCACGTGTTAACATAGGATACGTCCCCACCTTTATGTATGCGATTACTGCTTATTAATAATGATTATAGCATAGTTAAGCAGCAACATTCATTGCTGTAACGTGTCGAAACGGTTTCATCCTTGTGGCGTGCCCTCTGCCGGCAGCATCATTTTTCTCCAGCAGCGAATCTCAAAAGCCCTTGATAGATGGAAGCCGCCACCTTCCGCTGGTATTCCGAATCGGCTAGTCTGGCCGCTTCCCCCGGATTAGACAGAAAACCGACTTCAATCAAGGCCGTAGGCACCTCCGTAATGGCTTTAAGCAAATAGACGGAATTTTCCGTTGCTGCAACGCGACTCGTATTTTCCAAATTGCGTTTAATTTCGTTCTGGATAGCCGCAGCAAGCAGCTTGCTGCCGAGATGAGTAGCCGGATTGTAAAAGGTTTGTGCCCCTGACCATTTTGCTGATGGAATACTGTTCATATGGATGCTTACGACCAAATTAGGCTGGCTCTCCTTGATGATATTGACACGCTTATGCAAATCCTCCGTTTTCCGTCTGCTGTAGGTTTTCGTATCCGGAGCTGCCAGATCATAATCCCCTTCGCGCGTCAGCACGACAATAGCTCCCGCCTGCTGCAAATAATCGCGCAAATAAAGCGCAATTGCCATATTCAAATCTTTCTCAACGACTCCCTGCTTGCTCACCGCCCCGCCGTCCACTCCCCCATGTCCAGCATCAAGCGCGATCGTTTTACCAGATAACGGCGTTGCCCACGTCTTCCATGTCCGTGCAGTTCGTTCATCTCCATAAGTAAGCAGCGTCCATACGAGTGCAATGGCCAGCGCAGCGGCAGTCAAGCGCAGCGCTCCCTTTAGTGTTATCCAAACGACCCAGCGTCGTCCCCATCGGCGCAAAAAAACCACCCCGTCCTCCATAAATAATAATCAGCACCAGCTTGGCCGGCGCTCATTATCATCTATATGGGACGAGATGGTTATTTATGAGTGTGCCTCTGCACGTTCACAGTAACACACAATAAAAATGATTAGGTGACAGACTGCTCGGCAAGCCTTTTTCAGTAATGATTATTTATGCAAGCCGCACTCTGTTTTTTCTTGTCCTGACCAGCGTCCAGCACGTGGGTCCTCGCCTGGCATAACTTGACGCGTACAATATTGGCAGCCAATGCTCGGATAGTTCTGATCATGAAGCGGATTATAAATAACATCATTTTCGCGGATATAATTCCATACATCCTCTGATGTCCAATGGGCAATTGGATTAAACTTGACCAACCCGAATTTTGTATCGTATTCGATTTTTTTAGCGTTGGCACGTGTTGGCGCCTGATCACGACGAATACCTGTTATCCATGCTTCATATTGGGACAGTATGCGGGTAAGCGGCTCTACCTTACGAATGTTGCAGCATTGATTGGCATCTGACTTCCATAGCTCTTCGCCATATTGCGCAGCTTGCTGCTCCGGCGTAATTTTCGGCTTCACTTCTACGAATGGGATTCCTGGATAACGCTCGATCATACGATCACGAGTCTCATATGTTTCTTTGAAATGAAAATCAGTATCCAAGTAGAAAATATCTGTTGCTGGGCTAATCTTCTGCAGCATGTCTACAAGCACAACATCCTCTGCACCGAAGCTACATGCAAAAGTCAGATTAGGGAATGTCGCTACAGCAAATGCAATAATTTCTTCTGGCGTTGCATTTTCAAGCTCCACAGCTTGCTTGGCAATAAGCGCTTCCTTCTCAAAAAGATTCATCTATTTATCCCTCCGTATCAATTCCAAGTATATTGATCTGTATTTGAGTTTAATTATACGTCGTCCTCTTACAATCTTCAATATCTAGTTTACTCCAAAATGAAATAAAGTTTGCTTATATTCCGAAAAAACAGGCTCAAAGCACGCTTCTTCTACTTGTCCCATCTGCATTTTCTGTATTTCCTTCGGCCTGCCTGCTGGCAATAGATCAGGTTGGTTTTTTCAGCGACTTTTATATGCTTTTGCAGACTATGATTGACGGTCTTTTGCTTTGTTCCTTTTAAAAAGCAACAAAAAACCCCCGGCCAGAGGGCCAGGGGCTGTAAAACATATTAACGTTTCGAGAATTGTGGCGCGCGACGAGCCGCTTTAAGACCGTATTTTTTACGTTCTTTCATACGTGGGTCACGAGTCAGGAATCCAGCGCGTTTCAAAGCTGGACGGTATTCAGCGTCTACTTTCAGTAGAGCGCGGGAAATACCATGACGGATAGCGCCTGCTTGACCGGACATACCGCCGCCGTTAGCAATAACCAATACATCATATTGCGTCAGCGTTTCTGTCAGGTTAAGCGGTTGTTTAACGATTAGTTTCAATGTTTCCAAACCGAAGTATTCGTTGATATCACGTTTGTTAATGATGATTCGTCCTTCACCTGGCACGAGACGTACACGTGCAACAGAGTGTTTACGACGACCCGTTCCATAGTATTGCACTTGAGCCATGAAACTGTCCTCCCCTTTAATTACCCGCGAAGTTCGTAAACTTCAGGATTTTGTGCTTGGTGCGGATGTACCGAACCAGCGTATGCTTTAAGTCTAAGCTTCATTTTGTTACCTTGACGTGTTTTTGGCAACATGCCGTGAACAGCCAATTCGATAACGCGATCAGGCTTTTTGTCGATCATCACGTTAGCCGGTGTAACTTTCAAACCACCGGAGTACATCGAGTGACGGTAGTACATTTTGTCTGTCAGTTTTTTACCTGTCAGAACGATTTTTTCAGCGTTGATTACGATAACGAAATCGCCTGTATCAACGTGAGGTGTAAATTGCGGCTTGTGTTTGCCACGGATCAAGCTAGCTGCTTCGCTTGCCAGACGACCGAGGGTTTTACCTTCCGCATCAATGATGTACCATTTACGTTCAACTTCATTTGGCTTAGCCATATAGGTGGTACGCATGGAGATCCTCCTTCATTCGCTTACGTTTAAAATTTAATTTTATCAAAGAACGTTTCCGTTCGATTTATAACTGTTATTGCTGCCAAGTTTGTGACGATCTCAGTCGGGGCTGTGGGATAGCCACTAAGAAAGCACAAGTTATATATTACTATATAAAGTGGCCTAAAGCAAGCAGTTTGTACGATTAACTTCTTAGTTCATCTGGATATTCAACTTCGACTAGCGTAAGGCCATGAGGCATTGCCGTTGGTCCAGCCAAAGACCTGCTTTTACCTTCTAATATGTGCTTCATATCTTCCGGCTTGAGCTTGCCTTGCCCCACCCATAGCAGCGTCCCCATAATAACCCGCACCATATTGTACAAAAAACCATTGCCAGTCACGTACATATGAAGCTTGCTGCCCTGCTGCTCAAAATACGCCTCATAAATCGTTCTTATATGATGCGGCTTTGTCGAATGAATAGATGTGAAGGAAGTAAAATCATGCTCGCCGATCACATAAGGAAGTGCCTTCGCCATAGCCTCTGCATCTAAACGCATCGGATAATGAAAGCAATACTCGCGGGTGAATACATCTGGGAACTTGCCACGGTCTATCGAATAACGATACGTTTTTCGTTTGGCTGAGCGCCGGGAATGAAAATGCTCCGGCACCTCGAACGCCTCCAAAATAACAATATCCTTTGGCAGCCTCGTATTCAGTGCAATTGCCCATCTTTCCACCGGTATGACGGATTTCGTATGAAAATTGAATACCTGACCCATAGCATGAACGCCTGCATCTGTCCGGCCCGAGCCAATGATATTAATTTCCTCACCCGTAAGTGCCTTTAACGATTTCTCAATCTCCTGCTGCACCGTTCTGAGATGCGGCTCCAGCTGAGACTGGAAGCCATTAAACTGCGCCCCATCGTAGCTAACCTTTACTGCAATATTTCGCATGTGGAATTCCTCCCAGGCCCCCAAGAGGGCTTCTAGCCAAACCTTCAATGGTTTCTATCCCAAACCCTCAATCGAGAATTTACCCAAACCTTCAAGGCTTTCCAGCCTTCAGCTCCCTCATCTCTTTTCCGCATCCACAAGAGCTGCACCGCAGTTCCTGCTTTGTAGCAACCACTGGCAGCAAATTCTTTGCTGCTCAATGCAAGATTAAGGAGAGGGCCGTTTGGCCGACATAGTAGTATCACTTAGTAATGGGGCACAACTCGTTATTAATAATCAGACAACAACGCTCGTAAGCCCAAGCTTTCACGGAATGCACGCCCACCCAAAGCTTCACACTATCATCAGCCAACGCTAAGCCAATCATCCCGGCCCTCACAAAAGCCAGCGCACATGCAAAAACGACTTCGTCGTCCTTCTAGGACGCTTGAAGAGCTTTGCCTTAGAATTTTTAGCGGATATAAAGATGAAACTTATATATTCTTAGAATTAAAAAAAGGTGGCCTCGAGGGTCCACCCTTTCTCATGTTACGCGCGGTCTACCAGTTCCAAATATACCATTGGCGCAGCGTCGCCACGGCGAGGTCCTAGTTTCAAAATCCGCGTGTATCCGCCCGGACGCTCCGAGTAACGGGGGCCCAGCTCAGAGAACAATTTTTGGATTGCATCTTGCTCTCCATCGATTGTTTCACGACGCACGTAAGCTGCTACTTGACGACGAGCGTGCAAGTCACCTTGCTTCGCTTTCGTGATCAGCTTTTCAGCGATCGAACGAACCTCTTTCGCTTTTGCTTCCGTTGTTTGAATACGCTCATAAAGGAAAAGGTCAGTAACGAGATCACGGAACAATGCTTTCCGCGCGCTAGCGTTACGGCCTAGTTTTTGATATGCCATCTTGATTTTACCTCCCTTGCCTGTAGTCTAGACTAATTGATGCTACTCTTCCATGCGCAGGCCAAGACCTAGTTCTTCCAGCTTCTCTTGAACTTCCTCAAGCGACTTGCGGCCCAAGTTGCGAACCTTCATCATGTCCTCTTCGGATTTCGTAATCAGCTCTTGAACGGTATTAATGCCTGCACGCTTCAAGCAGTTGTATGAACGTACGGAAAGATCGAGTTCTTCGATAGTCATCTCCAGAACTTTCTCTTTTTTGTCTTCTTCCTTCTCCACCATAATCTCGGCATCCTTCGCTTCGTCAGTCAAGCCAACGAATAGATCCAAATGCTCAGTCAAGATTTTAGCGCCGAGGCTTACAGCCTCTTCCGGACGAATACTGCCGTCAGTCCAAACTTCCAGCGTAAGCTTATCATAGTTAGTCACTTGACCAACACGAGTATTCTCCACACTGTAATTTACACGTGTAATTGGCGTGTAAATCGAATCAACCGGGATTACTCCAATCGGTTGATCTTCCCTTTTATTACGGTCCGCTTGCACATATCCGCGTCCCCGATTAGCAAAAACACGCATATGGAGCCGCGCGCCGGAGGCCAAGGTGGCGATGTGAAGATCAGGGTTCAAAATCTCGACATCGCTGTCAGCACGAATATCGCCCGCCGTAACGATTCCTTCGCCTTCAGCGTCGATTTCCAAAACCTTCTCTTCATCGGAGTGGATTTTCAACGAGAGGCCCTTCAGGTTCAGAATGATTTCCGTTACGTCTTCCATCACTCCTGGAACTGTAGAGAACTCGTGAAGCACTCCGTCGATCTGAACGGAAGTAACAGCTGCACCCGGCAAAGACGACAACAAAATTCGGCGAAGCGAATTTCCAAGCGTCGTGCCGTAGCCACGCTCGAGCGGCTCAACAATGAACCGTCCGTAAGTCCCATCCTCGTTCAAATCCACGGTCTCGATTTTCGGCTTTTCGATCTCAATCACTAATAGTACCCTCCTTCAAACGTCGCTCCGTTACCATACCGTATCTTAAGTCAAATCTCGTAGTATGCCAAACCTTCACAACCATTATTCACAAGTTGCTGTCATTTGATACCACAGTGGATCTAACTATACGCGACGACGTTTTGGTGGACGGCATCCGTTATGAGGCACTGGAGTAACGTCTTTAATCAGGTTAACTTCAAGACCTGCTGCTTGAAGCGAACGAATAGCTGCTTCACGACCAGCGCCTGGACCTTTAACCATAACCTCAACGGTTTTCATGCCATGTTCCATTGCTGCTTTAGCTGCAGTTTCAGCTGCCATTTGAGCTGCGAAAGGCGTGCTTTTACGCGAACCTCTGAAACCCATGTTACCGGAGCTTGCCCAAGAGATTGCATTGCCGTGAGGGTCCGTAATTGTAACAATCGTGTTATTGAATGTCGAGCGAATGTGAGCGACGCCAGACTCAATATTTTTCCGATCACGACGTTTTGTACGAACGACTTTTTTCGGTTTTGCCATTATCCTATTTCACCTCTTCTTATTTCTTTTTGTTAGCTACAGTCCGACGAGGACCTTTACGCGTACGCGCATTTGTTTTCGTGCGTTGACCGCGAACAGGCAAACCACGACGGTGACGAACACCACGGTAACATCCGATTTCAATCAGACGTTTGATGTTAAGCGAAATTTCACGACGCAGGTCGCCTTCCACTTTAACTGTTTTGTCAATTGCTTCACGAATTTTCGCAAGCTCGTCTTCTGTCAAATCACGAACACGAGTGTCCGCGTTAACGCCAGTTGTGCTCAAGATCTTTTGTGAAGTCACTTTGCCAATACCGAAAATGTATGTCAGAGCGATTTCGACGCGCTTATCACGCGGCAAGTCTACACCAGCTATACGTGCCATAGGCCGTTATCCCTCCTTCTATCCTTGTTTTTGTTTGTGTTTCGGATTTTCACAAATCACCATAACGTTGCCTTTGCGACGAATGACTTTGCATTTTTCGCAAATCGGCTTAACCGAAGGTCTAACCTTCATTGTGATTACCTCCCGAATCTTTCGCTCGTAAACCGCAATGCGGCCTACTTACGATAGGTGATGCGCCCTTTTGTTAAATCATAAGGCGATAACTGTATAACCACCTTGTCTCCCGTCAGAATACGAATAAAGTGCATTCTGAGCTTACCGGAAACATGTGCGAGAATTTGATGACCGTTCTCCAGCTCCACCTTGAATGTGGCATTCGGCAACGGTTCAATCACCGTACCTTCGACCTCAATGATGTCTTCCTTAGCCAACCGTCATTCTCCTTTCGCATGTGCAAACTTCTGTATAACATAACGTAACTTGGTATTGGTCACCCTGCCTGATTCAAGCAAGCTGTTTACAACTTCGCTGCTTATCACAGGCTGTAACTCGAGATGCAGAACGTTCTTCTTCTTCGGCGAGTCAAAGCGCCGCTTATCGCCATCTACAATCATAACGAATCGCTCGTCAATGATAGATATAACGATCGCATAGCAATCTTCATCCTTGCCCCGAAGCACTTTGACAATTTGGCCTACCTGCGGGAACTTATCCATCACTGGCTTACTTCCGCCTGTGGCTTCGAAAGCGTCAAAATTTCAAAACCATTCTCCGTTACGGCAACCGTATGCTCAAAATGAGCACACATCGAGCCGTCTTCCGTTACGACCGTCCAATTGTCTTCAAGCGTGCGGACATATCGTTCACCGATGTTAACCATAGGTTCGATGCAAAGCACCATTCCTGGCTCAAGCTTCGGTCCGCGACCTGGCGTGCCATAGTTCGGAATTTGCGGCTCCTCATGAAGCTTGGCTCCAATTCCATGACCCACAAATTCTCGTACAACCGAGAAGCCAGCCGCTTCGACAACTTGTTGAACAGCATGGGATATCGTAAATAGCCTCTCATTCGGACGGATCAGATTCACGGCCGCATAAAGCGACTGTTCTGCTACATCCAGCAGCCTTTGCACTTCCGGCGTTACTGCCCCAACCGCGTAGGTCCATGCAGAGTCGCCATGATAGCCATTGTACTGCGCTCCGATATCAATACTAATAATATCGCCTTCGTTCAACTTCCGAGGTCCTGGAAAACCATGTACCAGCTCGTCATTTACAGAAGCGCAAATGCTAGCGGGAAAACCATTGTAACCTTTAAAAGAAGGCACTGCACCTTGACTGCGGATATAGTCTTCAGCCAGTTGATCAAGCTCAAGGGTAGTAATACCCGACTTAACCGACTTCGCCATCAACTGATGTGCATCCGCAACAATTCTGCCTGCTTCTCTCATATAGCGCAGCTCCGATTCGGATTTGCGTATAATCATTACAACGAACCTCGCAAGATGGAAGTAATATCGGCTGTTACCGCATTAATTTCCTTCTCGCCATCGACTTCGCGAAGTAGACCTTTATCACTGTAATAGTCAAGAAGTGGAGCCGTTTTGGAAATGTACTCATCAAGACGCGTTCCAACCTTCTCCTCCGTATCATCTGAACGCTGATACAATTCGCCGCCGTCTTTATCACAGACGCCTTCTTGCTTCGGCGGATTGAACAGAATGTGATACGTCGTTCCGCATGTTTTGCAAATGCGTCTTCCAGTTAGGCGTGCCAAGAGGAACCCACGATCAACCTTTAAATTAACGACATGGCCAATGCCTCGGTCAAGTTCCTTCAGCATGCCATCAAGCGCTTCGGCTTGTTGCAATGTCCGAGGAAAACCGTCCAGCAAAAACCCTTTATTGCAATCGTCTAATGAAAGACGTTCTTTTACGATACCGTTCGTAATCTCATCGGGTACGAGCAGCCCTTTATCGACATACTCTTTCGCCTTGAGACCGAGCGCAGTGCCTTCTTTCATAGCAAGGCGGAATGCATCGCCTGTCGAGATATGTGGAATACCAAACTCGGAAACGATTCGTTCAGCTTGCGTTCCTTTACCGGCTCCCGGAGGGCCCATGAATAAAATGTTCATTCGTGTTCCTCACTTTAAACACAATAGGTTCATGCGGGTCCGTACCATCGCAAGCGACGTCACGGAAGCCCGAACAGAACCTATTGTTATTTATTGATAAACCCTTTGTAATGGCGTTTGATCAACTGAGTTTCGATTTGCTTCATCGTATCAAGCGCAACGCCGATAACGATTAGAAGCGAAGTTCCGCCAAGTTGCACCGTTCGCGGCAACCCTGCAAGCGTTCCGAAGAGCACTGGCAAAATGGAGATAACCGCTAGGAAAAGCGCGCCCGTCAATGTAATACGCGACATAACGCGAGTCAGATAAGAAGAAGTTGGTTTGCCCGGGCGAATACCTGGGATATAACCACCGTTCTTTTTCATTTGATCCGCCATTTGTACCGGATTAATTTGAACGAAGGTATAGAAGAAAGTGAAACCGATAATCAACAGTACATACAAGACCATACCAAGCGGTTTGTCATAATACATATTATTGATAATCCAGTTTGCCCATGCCGATCCATTCCAGAACTGAGCGATCGTAATCGGGAACATCAAAAGCGATACCGCGAAAATAACCGGAATAACACCTGCTCCGTTTACTTTCATTGGGATATGCGTTGATTGTCCGCCGTACATTTTTCTGCCCACTACGCGTTTAGCGTATTGAACAGGAATTTTACGAATCCCTTGCTGAACAAAGATAACACCGATGATAATGGCAATGATCGCAATAACGATCAGAACCATTTTACCAATATTCCAGAACAATGCAGCTTCTTGACCAATAAATTGATCTTGCCAAATTGTACGGATGTGGCCTGGGATACCGGCAGCGATACCTGCAAAGATCAGGATCGAAATGCCGTTACCAATACCACGCTCAGTAATTTGTTCGCCTAGCCACATCAAGAAAGCAGTACCTGCAGTCAAGATGATAGCAACAACCAAATAATCAACGAAGGTTGCACCAGGAATCATCTCATTGCCATATTGGCGATTGAAGCCGATTGCTGTTGCAAAACCTTGAACCAAACCAAGAATAACCGTGCCGTAACGAGTAATTTGAGCGAGCTTACGTTTTCCGTTCTCGCCTTCCTTCGCCCACTCTGCAAATTTAGGAATAACATCCATTGATAACAGCTGCACGATAATCGAAGCTGTGATATATGGCATAATCCCAATTGCAAAAATAGAGAATTTGAAAAGCGCTCCACCAGAAAACGTGTTAAGCAAGCCGAACAAATCTGCACCTGCGCGATCAACTTGTTTGAACACTTCTTTATTGACGCCCGGTACCGGAATGAAAGAACCAATCCGGTAGATGAGCAGGATGAAAAGCGTAAATAGAATGCGCGAGCGCAAATCCGCAACTTTCCAAATGTTGGACACGGTTTTGAACAATTAGATCACCTCGGTTTTACCGCCGGCAGCCTGGATTTTCTCTACCGCAGATTGAGAGAACTTGCTTGCTTTTACAGTCAGTTGGACGTTGATTTCACCGTTACCCAAAATCTTAATGCCCGCTAGTGGATTTTTTACAATCCCTTGCTCAAGAAGAACTTCTGGTGTGACTTCGGTGCCTGCTGCAAAGCTGTTAAGCTCTTCAATGTTGATTATGGCATACTCTTTACGGAAACGGTTGTTAAATCCGCGTTTCGGTACACGACGGTACAATGGGTTTTGACCACCCTCGAAACCAGGACGAACACCGCCGCCGGAGCGAGCATTTTGACCTTTGTGACCACGTCCAGCTGTTTTACCGTTACCGGTACCAATACCGCGACCTTTACGTTTTGGCGTTTGCTTGGAACCTGGTGCTGGTGCGAGTTCATGCAATTTCATCGTTCTTGCACCTCCTTGTTTATTTCTTGGTATGAATGACTTTTCTATACTTCTTCGACTTTAACCAAGTGGCTAACATGTTTAACCATGCCGCGAATAGCTACAGTATCGTTCAATTCAACGGTTTGACGGATTTTACGAAGTCCCAGCGATGCTACAGTAGCACGCTGTTTCTCGTTACGGCCGATCAAACTGCGAACGAGGGTGATTTGCAATTTTGCCATCGTATACCCCTCCTTAACCTAACAGCTCTTCGACAGTTTTACCACGAAGCTTCGCAACATCTTCAGCACGTTTCAAACGTGAAAGACCTTCGAGCGTTGCGTTAACCATGTTCATGGAGTTCGAAGAACCGAGGGATTTCGTCAAAATATCGCCAACGCCAGCAAGTTCAAGAACTGCACGAACCGGGCCACCAGCGATAACACCTGTACCTTCGGATGCCGGCTTCAGGAGAACTTCTCCAGCGCCGAAATGTCCTAGCACAAGGTGAGGAATTGTTGTACCAACGATTGGAACATGAATCAGGTTTTTCTTAGCATCTTCGATACCTTTGCGGATTGCATCAGGTACTTCGCCTGCTTTACCGATTCCTGCGCCAACATAGCCGTTGCCGTCGCCAACTACTACCAATGCACTAAAGCTGAAGCGGCGTCCGCCTTTAACAACTTTGGCAACACGGTTGATGTTGACAACTTTTTCAGTAAGTTCTAACGTATTCGGATCTATACGCAAGTCGTTTAACCTCCTTATAAGTAAAGTCGATTAGAATTCCAGACCAGCTTCGCGAGCTGCATCAGCAAGCGCCTGAATTCTTCCGTGATACAAGTAACCACCGCGATCAAAAACTACTTGGTTTACACCTTTCGCTTGAGCGCGTTTTGCAAGCAATTCGCCTACTTTACGAGCAGCCTCAACGCTGCCGCCGTTGCCGATAGCTTCAGCCAGCTCTTTGTCTTGTGTAGAAGCAGCAGCAAGTGTTACTCCTTGTACATCATCGATCAATTGAGCATACATATGCTTAGCGGAACGAAACACCGACAGACGTGGACGTGCAACCGTTCCATTGATTTTTTTACGAACACGCAAGTGTCTTTTCAGACGTGCCTTGTTTTTATCGCCTTTCGTAATCATTCAAGGTTCACTCCTTTCCAATTCCTCATACCGCTATGTTAAGCAGCCCTATCAGACTGCTTATTTCTTCTTACCAGCTTTACCTTCTTTGCGGATAATACGCTCGCCTTCGTACTTGATACCTTTACCTTTATACGGCTCAGGCTCACGTACTGAACGGATTTTGGCAGCAAATGCGCCAACGAGTTCTTTATCAATTCCGCGAACAGTAATTTTCGTGTTTGCAGGAACGTCGAACTCGATTCCGCCTTCAGGAGCGATTTCCACTGGGTGAGAGTAACCAACGTTAAGAACGATTTTCTCACCATTTTTGCTTGCACGATAACCTACGCCAACGAGTTCAAGATTTTTCGAGAATCCGTCAGTAACTCCGCTCACCATGTTAGCGATGATGCTGCGAGTAGTACCGTGCAAAGAGCGATGCAATTTATTGTCAGAAGGACGTTCAATGACGATCTCCGTTTCACTCACATTGACTTTCATATCTTTGTGATATTCACGAGAAAGCGTTCCTTTAGGTCCTTTAACAGTGATAACTGAATTTTCCAAGTTAATTGTTACGCCGTTAGGCACTTGGATTGGCTTGCGACCAATACGGGACATCGTTACACCTCCAATCTTTGTGACTTGTTAATTACCAAACGTAGCAGACGACTTCGCCGCCAGCTTTGCCTTGACGTGCTTCTTTATCAGTCATAATCCCTTTGGACGTGGAAATAATAGCAATTCCCAGACCGCCCAGTACACGAGGGATCTCATTAGATTTTGTATAAACGCGAAGTCCTGGTTTAGAAATACGTTTCAGACCAGTGATTACACGCTCTTGGCTCGGGCCGTATTTCAAGAAAATACGGATAATCCCTTGCTTGTTATCCTCGATATATTCAGCATCGCGGATGAAACCCTCACGCTTCAGAATTTCAGCGATTTCCTTCTTCACTTTCGAAGCGGGCATTTCAACGGTTTCATGGCGAACAAGGTTCGCGTTGCGAATGCGTGTCAGCATATCTGCAATCGGATCAGACATAACCATTTGTGTTAACCTCCTTCCCGAACTAGGCTTATTACCAGCTTGCTTTCTTAACGCCAGGGATCTGGCCTTTGTATGCTAACTCACGGAAACAAATCCGGCAAACTTTAAACTTTTGCAAAACAGAGTGCGGACGGCCACAACGTTCACAGCGCGTGTACGCACGCACTTTAAATTTCGGTGTACGCTGTTGCTTCACTTTCATCGAAGTTTTTGCCACTGGGTATTACACCTCCTAAAAGTGGATTACTTCGCAAATGGCATACCCAATTGGGTGAGCAATTCGCGAGATTCTTCGTCCGTTTTTGCCGTCGTCACGATGACGATATCCATACCACGAACTTTATCAACTTTATCGTATTCAATCTCCGGGAAGATCAATTGCTCTTTCAAACCCAGTGTGTAGTTACCGCGACCGTCAAATGCTTTTGAAGATACACCGCGGAAGTCACGAACACGTGGGAGGGAGATGTTGAACAGCTTATCCAGGAAGTAATACATACGCTCGCCGCGCAGTGTTACTTTAACCCCGATTGGCATGTTCTCACGAAGTTTGAAGCCGGCAATGGACTTCTTCGCGCGAGTTACAACCGGTTTTTGACCGGCAATTTGACGAAGCTCTTCAACAGCAACATCAAGTACTTTCGAGTTAGCAACCGCTTCGCCGACACCCATATTGATGACGACTTTCTCGATTTTAGGCACTTGCATAACTGTTGTATAGTTAAACTTCTGCATCAGAGCAGGAGTGATCTCGTTTAGAAAACGATCCTTCATTCTTGCAGCCATGATTCATGGTCCTCCTTCCTACAGTAACGTTAGTCGATTACTTCGCCGGAACGTTTTGCGATCCGAACTTTTTTGCCGTTATCAAGCACTTTGTATCCAATGCGAGTTACTTTACCGCTCTTCGGATCAATGTGCATCACGTTCGAAACGTGGATCGGCGCTTCTTGCTCGATAATACCGCCCTGCGGGTTAGCCTGCGATGGACGAGTATGCTTTTTAACCATATTGACGCCTTCTACAAGTACGCGATTTTCACGCGGGTATGCAGCGATTACACGGCCTTTTTTGCCTTTATCCTTACCGGAAATGACGATGACCGTATCATCTTTTTTAACGTGCAATTTATTGTTATGCGATTCAAGAATTTTTTTCAATCTTGGCATGAGTTACACCTCCTGCATGCTTGATGATCAAGCTATTGCAATCCCTTGGGGACTTTTATTAGATAACCTCTGGTGCAAGCGATACGATTTTCATGAAATCTTTATCGCGCAGCTCACGAGCAACTGGTCCAAAAATACGAGTACCACGTGGGCTCTTGTCTTCTTTAACGATTACAGCTGCATTTTCGTCAAATGCGATGTAGGAACCGTCTTTACGACGAACCGTACGCTTTGTACGAACGATAACTGCTTTAACAACATCACCTTTTTTGACAACGCCGCCTGGTGTTGCTTGTTTAACGGAACAAACGATCAAATCGCCGATAGCCGCTACGCGACGACCAGTTCCACCAAGTACACGGATACACATCAGTTCTTTAGCTCCTGAGTTGTCAGCGACACGCAAACGGGAAAATGGTTGAATCATGTCAACGTCCTCCTTTCGGACAAAACTAGATTACATTTTCAAACTTAAAGGACAATCGCTACTTCAACAATCTCCACGAGTCTGAAGCGTTTGTCTTTCGAAAGCGGACGAGTTTCCATAATCTTTACAACATCGCCGATTTTAGCTTCGTTGTTCTCATCATGGGCTTTGAACTTTTTCGTGGATTTGATGCGTTTATGGTACAGGCTGTGCTTTTTGTAAGTTTCAATAGCAACAACAACTGTTTTATCCATTTTGTCACTCACCACTTTACCGACTAACACTTTGCGGGCATTACGTTCGCTCATGTTCTTCCTCCTTCCTTAAACCTTGGCAAATTTTCCTTAGTTAAGGACTACTATTTAGCTGCTGATACCGAGTTCTCTTTCACGCAAGATGGTTTTAGCACGAGCAATTTCTCTCCGTACGTCACGAATCCGTGTCGGATTGTCCAGTTGACCAGTAGCCAATTGGAAACGAAGGTTGAATAGCTCCTCTTTAAAACCATTTACCTTTTGTTCGATCTCAGCAGAGGTTAGGTTACGAAATTCACTAGCCTTCATTTGCTTCACCACCTACTTCTTCGCGTTTCACGAACTTCGTTTTAACAGGCAGTTTGTGTGACGCAAGACGCATTGCTTCGCGAGCAACCTCTTCAGGCACTCCAGCAAGCTCAAACATAATTTTGCCTGGCTTAACGACAGCAACCCATTTCTCAACGTTACCTTTACCGCTACCCATACGAACCTCGAGAGGCTTTTGAGTGATTGGCTTAGCTGGGAAAATCTTAATCCATACTTTACCACCACGTTTGATGTAACGAGTCATAGCAATACGAGCCGATTCGATTTGACGGTTCGTAATCCATGACGGCTCAAGCGCTTGAAGACCGTATTCTCCGAAGGAAACTTCAGTACCGCCTTTAGCGCGACCTTTCATATGTCCGCGTTGTTGCTTGCGGTGTTTGACACGTTTAGGTACCAACATGATTAGTTGCCTCCTTCCTGGGGAGCTTTCTTCTTAGCCGGAAGGACTTCGCCACGGTAGATCCATACTTTTACACCGATACGACCATATGTCGTATGCGCTTCAGCTGTACCATAGTCGATATCAGCACGAAGGGTATGAAGTGGAACTGTACCTTCGCTATAGCCTTCTGAACGAGCAATTTCAGCACCGCCGAGACGTCCGCTAACAGCGGTTTTGATCCCTTTAGCGCCAGCACGCATCGAACGTTGGATCGCTTGTTTCAAAGCACGACGGAAAGAAACACGACGCTCCAGCTGTTGTGCGATACTTTCTGCTACAAGAATAGCATCCATATCTGCTTGTTTAATTTCAGAAATGTTGATGTGAACTTTTTTACCTTTAGTGATTTTACCAAGCTCCGTGCGCAGGTTCTCCACTTCAGAACCGCCTTTACCGATAACCATACCCGGCTTCGCAGTTTGAATCGTCACGTTAACACGGTTAGCCGCGCGCTCGATTTCGATATGGGATACTGCCGCATCCTTAAGTTTGTTCTTCAGGTATTCACGAATTTTCACGTCTTCAATCAGAAGATCGCCGAAGTCTTTGCCTGCGTACCATTTGGATTCCCAATCACGGATAATCCCGACACGAAGACCGACCGGATTTACCTTTTGACCCACACGTTATCCCTCCTTATTTCTCAGATACCACCAAAGTGATGTGGCTGGTTCTTTTGTTGATTTTGCTTGCACGTCCCATTGCACGTGGGCGGAAACGTTTCATAGTTGGACCTTGGTTAACGAAAGCCTGGGAAATAACCAGCTTGTTAACGTCCAATTGATAGTTATGCTCAGCGTTAGCAATAGCAGAGTTCAGCAGCTTCTCCAAAATCGGGGAAGCAGATTTAGGCGTGTGACGCAGAATCGCGATTGCTTCGCCAACTTTCTTGCCGCGAATCAAATCCGCAACGAGTTGAGCTTTACGAGGAGCAATACGTACGAATCTCAAATGCGCTTTAGCTTCAGACATGTGTGAACCTCCTTTCAATCGATAAAGATCTTATAGGCAAAACTATCTTCTGCCTGTTTTCTTATCGTCATCATGACCTTTGTACGTACGAGTTGGTGCAAACTCACCAAGCTTGTGTCCAACCATATCTTCCGTCACCCATACCGGTACGTGCTTACGGCCGTCATAAACGCCGAAAGTGTGACCAATGAATTGCGGGAAAATTGTCGAGCGACGGGACCAAGTTTTGATCACGACTTTTTTGTTTGATTCATTCAAATCCTCGACTTTTTTGAGCAGGTAGCCGTCAACAAACGGTCCTTTTTTCAAACTGCGACCCATGTGGAGTCCTCCCTTCGCGGAACATAACGTGACTTTATGTCACGCAGCCTCATTTAAGCAGTTATTACTTCGTACGACGACGAATAATATATTGGCTCGAAGCTTTTTTCTTCTTGCGGGTTTTGTAACCAAGTGTTGGTTTGCCCCAAGGAGACATTGGCGATTTACGACCGATCGGAGCGCGACCTTCACCACCACCGTGTGGGTGATCGTTAGGGTTCATAACTACGCCGCGGACTTCAGGACGTCTGTTCAACCAACGGGAACGGCCAGCTTTACCGATTTTCACGAGCTCGTGATCTTCGTTACCAACAGAACCGATTGTAGCACGGCAAGTTTTCAGAATACGACGAACTTCACCGGAAGAAAGGCGAATCGACACGTAAACTTCTTCTTTACCAAGAAGCTGAGCTTCAGTACCAGCAGCACGAACCAATTGTCCGCCTTTACCTGGTTGCAATTCAATGTTGTGGATAACCG
Source organism: Paenibacillus sp. KS-LC4 (assembly GCF_036894955.1). Lineage (NCBI taxonomy): Bacteria > Bacillati > Bacillota > Bacilli > Caryophanales > Paenibacillaceae > Paenibacillus > Paenibacillus sp. KS-LC4. Next base: position 5,616,388 of record NZ_CP145905.1, read on the forward strand.
AACCAACAGGAATGTTACCAAGTGGAAGAGTGTTACCTACTTTAATATCGGCAGTAGGACCAGACATTACTTGATCTCCAACTTTAAGACCTTTTGGAGCGATAATGTAGGCTTTCTCACCATCAGCATAGTGGATTAGAGCGATGTTGGAAGTACGGTTTGGATCGTATTCGATCGTAGCCACTTTACCAGCAATCCCATCCTTAAGACGCTTGAAGTCGATAATCCGATATTTACGTTTGTGTCCGCCGCCTTGATGACGAACCGTAATTTTACCTTGGTTGTTACGACCAGCTTTTTTGAAAAGTGGTGCTAGCAACGATTTCTCCGGTGTGTCTGTTGTGATCTCTTCGAAAGTCGAGACCGACATACCACGACGTGCAGGAGAGGTCGGTTTATACTTTTTAATTGGCACTTGAATTTCCTCCTTTTCTATACAGACGTTTCAAAGAACTCAAGTTCTTTGCTATCATCGCTCAGTTGAACGATTGCTTTTTTCCATTCGGATCTATAACCGCTATATTTACCATAGCGCTTAGGCTTGCCAGCAACACGCATTGTGTTAACGCTAGTAACCTTAACTTTGAAAATTTGCTCAATAGCGTTTTTGATTTCTGTTTTGTTAGAGCGAAGATCAACTTCGAACACGTAACGTTTGGAAACCATGTATTCGCTAGTACGTTCTGTAATAACAGGACGTTTAATAATATCGCGAGGGTTTTTCATTACGCAAACACCTCCTGTACTTTCTCTACAGCATCTTTAGTGATGATGAGCTTGTCATATACAAGTACATCCAGAACATTAATGCCGTCAGCTGCGACGAATTTCACACCTGGAATGTTACGAGCAGACAATGCTACATTGTCATCGTAGCTAGGCAAAACAACAAGCGCTTTACGAGCCACTTTCAGGTTGTTCAAAATAGCTGCGAATTCTTTTGTCTTAGGAGCAGCGAACGACAATTGATCAAGAACGATAATGTCATTTCCGATTACTTTCGAAGACAGAGCCGATTTGATTGCCAAACGGCGAACTTTCTTAGGAAGCTTGAATCCGTAAGAGCGTGGAGTCGGTCCAAATACTGTACCGCCGCCAACCCATTGCGGGGAGCGAATGCTACCTTGACGAGCACGGCCAGTTCCTTTTTGTTTCCAAGGCTTACGACCGCCACCACGTACTTCAGAGCGTCCTTTCGTTTTGTGAGTACCTGCACGTTCAGCAGCTTGCTGAAGCGTAACAGCGCTGTGTAGAACGTGTTTGTTAGGCTCGATACCGAATACGCTATCTGCCAATTCAACCTCGCCTACTTGCGAACCGCTCACATTGTATAATGTTACTTTAGGCATTTATTGTTCCTCCTTTCTTCTAAGAATTTATTTCTTAACGGTAAGTTTAACTTTCACAAAACCGTTTTTAGGGCCTGGTACAGAACCTTTAACCAGCAACACGTTACGCTCAGCGTCTACGCGGATAACTTCAAGCTTCTGAATTGTGATAGCGTCAGTACCCATGTGACCTGGAAGGCGTTTGCCTTTAGGTACGCGGTTCGCTTGAATCGAACCCATGGAACCTGGACCACGGTGGTAACGGGAACCGTGAGACATAGGACCCGTGCTTTGTCCCCAACGTTTAATAACGCCGGCAAAGCCTTTACCTTTAGAAATACCTGTTACGTCAACGAATTCGCCTTCTGCGAAAAGGTCAGCTTTAACCACTTGACCAACTTCATAGTCACCCAATTGGATGCCGCGAATTTCACGAACGTAGCGCTTAGGAGTAGCTCCCGCTTTTTTAGCGTGGCCAATTTCCGGCTTAATAGTTCTGCTTTCTTTCTTGTCGGCAAAACCGAGTTGAACAGCTTCGTAACCATCAGTTTCCTGGTCTTTCTTCTGCAAAACGACACATGGTCCAGCTTCGATAACCGTAACCGGAATTACGTTACCTTCAGCAGTAAACACTTGAGTCATTCCAAGTTTTTTACCTAAGATACCTTTCATGTTGACACCTCATTTCCCTTCTATATCACATATACTGGTGTTGCTTTTACAGTTTGATTTCGATATCTACACCGGATGGTAAGTCCAGGCGCATCAACGCATCAACCGTTTGCGGCGTAGGGTTAACAATGTCGATCAAGCGTTTATGTGTACGCATTTCGAATTGCTCCCTGGAATCCTTGTACTTGTGTACCGCGCGGAGAACGGTGATGATTTGCTTTTCCGTTGGAAGCGGAATCGGCCCGGAAACACTCGCTCCGGAACGTTTTGCAGTTTCTACAATTTTCTCTGCGGATTGATCAAGAATCCTGTGATCGTACGCCTTCAAGCGAATACGAATCTTTTGCTTTGCCATATAAGTCCCTCCTTCTATCGCCCAATTTATTATCGGACATACTCCATGAGAAAACCCGGCACATGCCCCATGGCAAAGGGGCCGGGTGTGTCGGCAACCTCTCACATCATCGCAACGTCACAGACCAACAGACATTATTATAACGAAATGAATGGGCAAAAGCAAGCAGAACTTTGCTTTCATACTGCTTTCATTAAAATTAGTACAAATTCATTCTTTTGTGTGCTAAGATGCAGCCTTTTACTGCATCTAGCATTGGCCTATTATCGGCTTCATAAACAAAACGAATGCAGTTCCTTCTATATTATATAGAAGCAACTGACTTGATAGTCTGCGAATAAAAGCTGTGCCGCCTCTTAATACAAGAAAAGATCGCCCTTTATGTGAGTACAGCGGCAAGCTTCACCTATGTCTCATAAAAAGCGATCCTATTATTCGCAAAGCACCCTAATACACTCTTCATCACTTTATGCTTATTAACCTAACACAATCCGGTCGTCGGCCAGCTTCTTACCGCTAATTTGCTCAAATTCGTTAAGCAGCTGCGCTACCGTCAGATCCCTCTTGCGACGCTCATTAACATCAAGGATGATGCGCCCCTTGTCCATCATAATAAGCCGGTTGCCTAGACGGATTGCCTGCTCCATATTGTGAGTAACCATAAGCGTCGTCAGCTGCATCTCATGTACAAGCGAATCCGTGAGCGCTGTAATCAGCTCTGCTCGAGCAGGATCGAGCGCAGCCGTGTGCTCATCAAGCAGCAATATTTGAGGCTTTGTAAAGGTCGCCATCAGCAGGCTAAGCGCTTGCCGCTCTCCCCCGGATAGAAGGCCAACCTTTGCGCCCAAGCGGTTCTCAAGCCCAATACCGAGCCTTGAAAGCTGCTCCTTGAAAAAAGCACGCTTGGCTGGCGTCACTCCCAGCATGAGCCCACGCGGCTTGCCCCTTTTATAAGCCATAGCCAGATTTTCCTCAATCGTCATGCGCGGCGCTGTGCCCGCCATTGGATCTTGAAATACTCTGCCAATCCATTGGCTGCGTTTATATTCGGGAAGCAGTGTCATTTTATCCCCGGCTATTTCAACATCCCCCGCATCTGGGCGTGTGACACCCGATATAATATTCATCAATGTAGACTTGCCAGCTCCATTACTTCCAATGACCGTAACAAAATCGCCAGGCATCAGATGAAGATTAATGTTAATTAAAGCAGGCTTTTCATCAACAGTTCCTGGATTAAAAAGCTTGGACACCTTTGAAATGTTCAGCATTACTGCCCACCTCCACGTTGTACAGAATCAGTAAGCAGCTCCGCTGAGCGTTTGCGAGCCATTTTTTTCTGCTTCATTGATTTCTGAATGGTTGGAACTACAAGGGCAACAATGACGATTACGGCAGTAATCAGCTTTAAGTCAGAAGCCTTGAGCCACTCGACCCGGTAGGCAATCGTAATAATGATTCGATACACAATGGAACCAAGAACGACTGCCAGCGTAGCCCAAAAAACTTTACGAGCTCCAAAAATAGCCTCACCAATAATAACGGAAGCCAAACCGACGACGATAACGCCAATCCCCATGGAAATATCAGCAGCAGTGGACTGCTGTGCGAATAAAGCGCCTGACAAAGCAACGAGCGCGTTGGAGAGGGATATACCGATGATTTTAGTCGTTTCCGTGTTGGAACCAAAGCTGCGAATCATACGCTCGTTATCTCCTGTCGCACGCAAACTTAGCCCTAAATCGGTATGCAGAAACAAATCGAGGAGCAGCTTAGCCACAATAACAACGATAACGACAATAACAAGTACGTTGCTAGTTGTAAAAATCGTATCCATGCCATATACCGAAACGTTCGGCTTGCCCATAATTCGCAAATTAATGGAATATAGCGCAATCATCATAATAATACCGGAAAGCAGCCCATTAATTTTGCCTTTAGTATGCAAAAGCCCAGTAATGGCACCTGCCACTGCACCGCCAGCAAAAGCAGCAATAGTGGCTACCCAAGGCGATACCCCGTTCGTAATCAAAATCATCGCAATGCCGCCGCCCGTCGTGAAGCTACCCTCCACGGTCAAATCCGGAAAATCCAATATACGATACGTAATGTAGACGCCAAGCGCCATCAAAGCATAAATTAAACCAAGCTCAATTGCACCAGGCATTGATTTCAATAAACTAAGCAATTGGTAACCTCCTCATAGCGAACGGGTAAACTACAAACGGCTACTGCCGTCTAATGGCGACAATAGCCGTTACTTTACAACATAAATTGCCCGTTAAATATCCAACTATTCAATGATGTTGGTAGCAGCATCCTTGACTTGATTTTTCATCTCATCGGTTACGGTAATGCCTTGTTCCTTAGCTGCCTTCATGTTCAAAATAAGATCCAGCTTGTCCGGCACAGTTACTTTCATTTCGCCAGGCTTTTTGCCATTCTTCAAAATATCCACAGCCATTTGGCCTACTTGGTAACCATGGTCATAGTATTTGAAGCCAATTGTAGCAAAGGCACCACGCTCAACCGTATCACGATCACTCGCAAAAAACGGAAGGTCATTATCATTTGCTACTTTAATCAACGTATCCAAGCTACTAACAACTGAATTGTCCAAAGTAACGTACAAGGCATCAACTTTACCCACAAGTGAAGCAGCAGCTTGCTGTACTTCCGATGTGTTGCTCACTGCTGCACGAACAAGCTTAATGTCATGCTTAGCAAGCGCTTCTTCAGCAATCTTTGCCATTACCACAGCATTAGGCTCACCTTCATTAATGACCAGCCCAACATTTTTCACTTTTGGAAAATTAGCAGCAACAAAATCCATTAACTCCGTAATGGCAGCAGGGTTTGTATCGGACGCTCCAGATACTAGACCGCCAGGTGCATCTAAATTTGTAACGAGCTTCGAATCAATCGGATCGGTAACCGCTGCAAAAAGCACAGGACGATCCGTCACTTCTTTAACTAGCGCTTGTGCTGATGGTGTAGCAATACCTAACGCTAAATCACTTTTGTCAGCCGCAATCTTTTGAGCCAACGTTTGGTTGTTCGCTTGATCTGCTTGTGCCGTATTAAAATCAATGGTCAAATTCTGACCTTCAACCAAGCCCGCATCCTTTAATGCTGCAATAAATCCTTCTCTTGTCGCGTCTAGCGACGGATGCTCTACATACTGTGAAATCGAAATTTTATAATTTTCTTTCGCTCCACTGTCTGTTGCTTCAGCAGAACTGCTTGGTGCAGCTGAAGCCTGCTCTCCTGTATTACCCGATCCTTTATTGCTCCCGCATGCCGAAATGACCAAAACGAGTACTAGCATGAGTCCTACCCACATATTTTTCTTCATCATCTCTAAAACCCTCCCTTACTTAATAAGCTGCATCTGTCTTACATTCCCATAAGTTTTCCTTCTATCGCAGCTGTATACATCTTATCTCATATTAAAGGCGATGCAGCAGCGCCGTCAATGACTTGTCCATGGAAAATAAAAAACCTCTCACCGAGGTGAGAGGTTTAAGTCGTGCGCGGCTTAAAGCCGCACGCGATTATTTTTGGATAGTTGCTACAGCGCCAGCGCCTACAGTACGGCCGCCTTCACGGATGGAGAAACGAGTTCCTTCTTCAACCGCGATTGGAGCGATAAGCTCAACCGTAACTGTGATGTTGTCGCCAGGCATAACCATTTCAGTACCTTCTGGCAGGTTGATGATACCAGTAACGTCAGTTGTACGGAAGTAGAACTGTGGACGGTAACCAGTGAAGAAAGGCTTGTGACGGCCACCCTCTTCTTTAGTCAGAACGTAGATTTGTGCAGTGAAGTTAGTGTGTGGTTTAACCGAACCCGGTTTAGCCAATACTTGTCCACGCTCAATATCTTTACGGTCTACACCACGAAGCAATGCGCCAACGTTGTCGCCTGCTTGAGCGGAGTCAAGCAATTTACGGAACATTTCAACGCCTGTTACTACGGATTTGCGGGACTCTTCAGCAAGACCGATAATTTCGATCTCGTCGCCTACTTTGATAACGCCACGCTCAACACGGCCAGTTGCTACAGTACCACGGCCAGTGATTGTGAATACGTCCTCGACAGGCATAAGGAAAGGTTTCGCAACATCGCGCTCAGGAGTTGGGATGTAAGTGTCAACTTGCTCGAACAACTCAACGATTTTTTCAGCCCAAGGACCATCAGGGTTTTGCAAAGCTTCACGAGCTGCACCACGGATGATTGGAGTGTCGTCGCCTGGGAACTCATACTCGGAAAGAAGGTCGCGAACTTCCATCTCAACCAGTTCAAGAAGCTCTTCGTCTTCAACCATGTCGCATTTGTTCAGGAATACAACGATGTAAGGAACGCCAACTTGCTTGGACAGCAAGATGTGCTCACGAGTTTGTGGCATAGGGCCATCAGCTGCGGAAACGACCAGGATTGCTCCGTCCATTTGTGCAGCACCAGTGATCATGTTTTTTACATAGTCGGCGTGACCTGGGCAGTCAACGTGAGCGTAGTGACGAGTTGGCGTCTCATACTCAACGTGAGCTGTCGAGATCGTGATACCGCGCTCGCGCTCTTCTGGAGCTTTATCGATTTGGTCGAATGCGATAGCAGCACCGCCGTATTTTTTGGAAAGTACAGTAGTGATTGCTGCAGTCAGAGTCGTTTTACCGTGGTCGACGTGACCGATTGTACCGATATTAACGTGCGGTTTAGTACGTTCAAATTTAGCTTTTGCCATTGAACTTAATCCTCCTCAATATTAAAAAAATTTTATGTGGGGGTAGAGCACCTGCAAGCTAAGCAAGCAAAAATGCCTACCGGAGTAAATACAGTGAATTATTACAAAGACAAATGATTATTCGCCTTTGTGCTTAGCAATAATCTCTTCAGCGATCGACTTAGGAACTTCTTCATAGTGAGAAAGCTCCATCGAGAATACGCCGCGTCCTTGTGTACCGGAACGAAGTGTTGTGGAATAACCAAACATCTCGGAGAGAGGCACCTTAGCACGGATAATTTGCGCGCCTGCGCGAGTATCCATACCTTCAATGCGACCACGACGGGAGTTCAACATACCCATTACATCGCCCATATACTCTTCAGGAACAGTAACTTCAACTTTCATGATTGGCTCAAGCAGAACTGGCTTACATTTTTCTTTGGCAGCTTTAAGCGCCATCGAACCTGCAATTTTAAATGCCATCTCCGAGGAGTCAACATCATGATAAGATCCGTCGAAAACAATTGCTTTAACATCAACGAGCGGGAAACCAGCGATAACGCCGTTTTTCATCGACTCTTCGATACCAGCTTGGATTGGAGCGATAAATTCACGAGGAATCGATCCACCCACAACCTTGTTTTCAAATACGAAGCCTTCACCTGGCTCTTGTGGAACGAATTCAACCCAGCAATGGCCATATTGACCTTTACCACCGGATTGACGAACGAATTTACCTTCGACTTTTGCAGCTTGACGGAACGTTTCACGATAAGCAACTTGAGGCTTACCAACGTTTGTCTCAACCTTAAATTCGCGAAGCATACGGTCAACTAGAATCTCAAGGTGAAGCTCACCCATACCAGAGATAATCGTTTGGTTAGTTTCTTCATCCGTATGCGCACGGAATGTAGGATCCTCTTCCGCAAGCTTGGAAATCGCGATACCAAGTTTGTCTTGGTCAGCTTTCGTTTTTGGTTCGATAGCTACCGAGATTACTGGCTCAGGGAAATTCATAGATTCAAGAATGATCGGACTTTTCTCATCGCAAAGCGTATCGCCTGTAATGGTGTCTTTCAAACCAACTGCAGCTGCGATATCTCCGGAGTAAACTTCCGAAATCTCTTGACGGCTGTTCGCGTGCATTTGCAGAATCCGACCAATACGCTCACGTTTGTTCTTTGTACCATTCAGAACATACGAACCGGATTTCAGGACACCAGAATACACACGGAAGAACGTCAATTTACCAACATAAGGGTCCGTCATGATTTTGAATGCCAGAGCCGAGAACGGTTCTGAATCTGAAGATTGACGAACTTCCTCAGTACCGTCATCCAGTGTACCTTTGATAGCTGGTACATCAAGTGGCGATGGAAGGTAATCAACAACAGCATTCAACATCATTTGAACGCCTTTATTGCGGTAGGAGGAGCCAACGATAACTGGGAAAATTTTAACTTCGCAAACGCCTTTACGAAGCGCTGCTTTAATTTCTGGAACGGTAATTTCTTCACCTTCCAGATATTTCATCGTTAATTCTTCATCCAGCTCGGCAACTTTCTCGATTAATTCCGTGCGGAGTTCTTCGACTTGGTCGGCATACTCAGCAGGAATTTCGATTTTCTCAGGGTCTTTTCCGAGATCATCTTTGTATTTGTATGCTACGCGCTCAACGATATCGATAACGCCGACAAAATCGCTCTCAGCGCCAATCGGAATTTGAATCGCAACAGCATTTGCTTGTAGACGCTCGCGCATATCCTTGATAACGTTCAAGAAGTCTGCACCGATGATGTCCATTTTGTTGATATAAGCGATCCGTGGAACGCCATAACGGTCAGCTTGACGCCATACCGTCTCAGATTGAGGCTCAACGCCTTCTTTTGCACTGAAAACGCCAACTGCCCCGTCCAATACGCGGAGGGAACGCTCAACTTCAACTGTGAAGTCAACGTGTCCTGGGGTATCGATGATATTGATGCGGTGTCCATCCCATTGAGCTGTCGTCGCGGCAGACGTAATCGTAATACCGCGCTCTTGCTCTTGTTCCATCCAGTCCATCGTCGCGGCGCCTTCATGCACCTCTCCGATTTTGTGAGTACGGCCTGTGTAGAACAAGATACGCTCAGTTGTAGTGGTTTTACCCGCATCAATATGCGCCATAATCCCGATGTTCCGTGTATTATTCAAGGAGAACTCTCTAGCCATGAACTGGTCTCCTCTCATTAAATGAGATTATTTGTTGATTCAGCGTCAGCTGAATCCTACCAACGGTAGTGAGCAAACGCTCTGTTCGCTTCTGCCATTTTGTGTGTATCTTCACGCTTCTTAACGGATGCACCAGTGTTATTGGAAGCATCAGTAATTTCAGCAGCCAAACGCTCTACCATCGTTTTCTCACCGCGGTTGCGTGAGTAGTTCACGAGCCAACGGAGACCAAGCGATGTACGGCGCTCAGGTTTAACTTCGATCGGCACTTGATAGTTGGCACCGCCGACACGGCGTGCTTTAACCTCAAGTACTGGCATGATATTTTTCAAAGCTGCTTCGAACACTTCCATCGGATCTTTACCCGTGCGTTCTTGGATCAGTTTGAAGGCATCGTACAACAGCGTTTGAGCTGTTCCACGTTTACCGTCGATCATAATGCGGTTGATGAGTCTCGTTACCAGTTTGCTATTGTAAACCGGATCCGGAAGCACATCGCGTTTTGTTACAGGACCTTTGCGTGGCATGAGAAAGTCCCCCTTTCTTGAATGATCATTTCATTAGTGGTTAAAGCATGTCTTATTTCTTAACTTTAGGACGTTTTGCACCGTATTTCGAACGAGCTTGGTTACGGTTGTTAACACCCGCTGTATCCAAAGCGCCGCGAACGATATGATAACGTACACCCGGAAGGTCTTTTACCCGTCCGCCACGGATCAATACGACACTGTGCTCTTGAAGGTTATGTCCGATACCCGGAATGTAAGCTGTAACCTCTACGCGGTTAGTCAAACGTACACGCGCATATTTACGAAGTGCAGAGTTCGGTTTTTTCGGAGTCATTGTACCTACACGAGTGCACACACCGCGTTTTTGCGGAGCACTGATGTTTGTAGCTTCACGTTTCAAGGCGTTGAAACCTTTTTGCAAAGCTGGCGATTTTGATTTTACGACTTTAGCTTGGCGTCCTTTACGGACTAGCTGGTTAATTGTTGGCATGTTGCCACCCCCTTCCGTTATTCATGTCATTTAATATGGTAGACATTACACCTAATTTTAAAGCCCACAGATCCAGGTGGTTCATAAAAGAACAAATAAAAATTCTCACCAGTCCATCATCAGATTGAAGTTGCACCAGCAAAAATACTTTTTTCCTTTATTCATCATCGGTTACGAGCGCTGCCATAGCAGCTCCGACATCAATTCCGCAGGTTTTCCCAAGGTCTTGCATCGTTTCTACCCATTTGACCGGGATACTCGACCGCTCACACAAATGAAGTATCTTCTCTTTCATTCGTGGATCTGCATCTTGAGCAATGTAGACTTCGATTGCTTTATCTTGCTCAAGCATCTTCGTCGTCTGTTTCGCGCCAACTTTAAACTGCATGGAATCACCTATCCTTTAGCGGTAGAAGATCACACAATTAGGCACACTTCGATATATTATCACCTGTACACCTAGAGTGTCAAGTGGCTTTATCAGAAAGACAGCAAATGTTAGTCATTTCCTTTTCTGAAAAGCTGCTAGAATCTTGGTATAAGCGCATACGCAGGCAGCTTCCCCTCTCTTGCAAGGGGAGGCCGCCGCAGCATGCATGCTTCAAGCTTTAATCAACGGTAACTGCTTCTGATTCCAGTTCGCCTTGGTTTACAACAGTTTCCTGCTCATCCTCAAGACCTACCAGACGGATGTTGCGATAACGCGTCATACCCGTACCAGCCGGAATCAACTTACCGATAATAACATTTTCCTTCAGACCAAGCAACTGGTCGACCTTGCCTTTAATAGCGGCGTCAGTCAGGACGCGGGTCGTTTCTTGGAAAGAAGCTGCCGACAAGAACGAATCCGTCTCAAGAGACGCCTTCGTAATACCGAGCAATACCGGTTTCGCTACTGCTGGCTCTTTGTCAGCAAAGATCGCTTCGCGGTTGGCAGATTCATATTCATGAATGTCTACAAATGCGCCTGGCAGAAGCTTTGTTTCTCCCGCATCAACGATACGGATTTTGCGGAGCATTTGCTTAACCATGACTTCAATATGCTTATCATTGATTTCTACCCCTTGGTTCCGGTAGACGCGCTGTACTTCCTGCAAAATATAGTTTTGAACGCCGCGGATACCTTTAATCCGAAGCATATCTTTAGGGTCAATCGAACCATCCGTCAGCTCGTCGCCGGCTTCTAGTTGCTGACCTTTTACAACACGGATACGCGAGCCGTAAGTAATCGCGTAAGTTTTGGATTCCGCTTCACCTTGAACTTCGATTTCACGGCGATCCTTCGCTTCACGAATTTCTTTGACCACACCATCAAGCTCGGTGATGATCGCTTGACCTTTCGGATTACGCGCCTCGAAAAGCTCCTGGATACGCGGCAAACCTTGCGTAATATCGTCTCCGGCAACACCGCCGGTATGGAATGTACGCATTGTGAGCTGTGTTCCTGGCTCCCCGATGGATTGAGCAGCAATGATACCAACTGCTTCACCAATTTCAACATGCTTGCCTGTCGCAAGGTTACGGCCATAACAAGTTTTACATACGCCATGACGCGCGCGGCAGCTAAGCACGGAACGGATTTGCAGTTTTTCAATGCCAGCATCAATAATCGCATCGGCTCTATTCGAATCGATCAAATCGTTGCGGCTTACGATAACTTCGCCAGTCTTCGGATGACGAACGGTCTCGAAAGCGTAGCGGCCTTCAATACGGTCGTAAAGATCCTCGATAACCTCTTTACCGTCTTGAATTTTGCTGACAGAAAAGCCTTTATCAGTTCCGCAATCTTCTTCACGAACGATAACATCCTGTGCAACGTCAACAAGCCTACGAGTCAGGTAACCGGAGTCAGCTGTACGAAGAGCTGTATCCGCAAGACCTTTCCGCGCACCGTGCGTCGAGATGAAGTACTCGAGTACGGTCAGACCTTCACGGAAGTTCGATTTGATTGGCAACTCGATAATACGACCCGATGGATTGGCCATCAGTCCACGCATACCGCCCAATTGGGTGATTTGCGATTTATTACCCCGCGCTTTCGAGTCAACCATAAGCATGATGTTGTTATAGCGATCCATCGACTTCATCAAAATTTCCGTCAACTCGTCTTTACATTTGCTCCAAATGCTAATAATCCGGTCATAACGCTCTTCGTTCGTAATCAGACCACGACGGTACTGATTCATAACGATAGCTACCTGATCATCAGAATTTTTAAGAAGCTCCGTTTTTTCCGGCGGTACGATAACGTCCGATACAGCAATCGTAATACCTGCACGAGTAGAGTAAGTGAAGCCAAGCTGTTTAATACGGTCAAGGATAACAGCCGTCAGCGTCGTGTGGTAATTTCTGAAGCACTCAGCAATAATATTACCGAGATAATCTTTACCAACACCGCCTGCTGTAGGCAATTCTTCAATGATTTTCTTCAAATCACTGCCTTTGTCGTATACAAAATATTTATCCGGCGTTCCGTTCAAGAGGTTCGTTTTCGTAGCCTCGTTGATATAAGGGAAATCCTCCGGGAAAATTTCGTTAAAAATAATTTTACCAACGGTCGTTGCTAACAACGACTGCTGTTGTTTTTCGGTGAACACCGTCTTTTTCAAAACTTTCACCGGAATAAAGACACGCGCATGCAACGAAACAATACCGCGTTGGTACGCCGATACTGCTTCATTCACCGTTGCAAACACCGAACCTGTGCCTAGCGCTTCCTTGTTGTCCATCGTCAGATAGTAACTGCCGAGAACCATATCCTGAGAAGGCGTAACGACTGGCTTACCGTCTTTAGGGTTCAAAATGTTGCCCGATGCAAGCATAAGCAAGCGAGCTTCCGCTTGTGCTTCTGCAGACAATGGAACGTGAACGGCCATTTGGTCACCGTCGAAATCCGCATTATAAGCGGTACATACGAGCGGGTGAAGCTTGATGGCGCGACCTTCAACCAAAATCGGCTCAAATGCTTGAATACCGAGTCTGTGAAGGGTCGGGGCACGGTTCAGCAGAACCGGGTGCTCCTTGATTACTTCTTCAAGAACATCCCATACCTCAGGGCTTACGCGCTCAACTTTGCGCTTCGCGCTCTTAATGTTGTGCGCAAGTCCTTTGTTGACGAGTTCTTTCATAACGAATGGCTTAAACAGCTCGAGCGCCATTTCCTTCGGAAGTCCGCATTGGAACATCTTCAGGTTCGGGCCTACTACGATAACGGAACGGCCAGAGTAATCGACACGTTTTCCGAGCAAGTTTTGACGGAAACGTCCTTGCTTACCTTTCAGCATATGGCTGAGCGATTTGAGCGGACGGTTACCCGGTCCAGTCACTGGACGACCACGACGGCCGTTATCAATCAGCGCATCAACTGCTTCTTGAAGCATGCGTTTCTCATTTTGCACGATAATGTCAGGAGCACCCAAATCAAGCAGACGCTTCAGACGGTTGTTACGGTTGATTACACGGCGGTACAGGTCATTAAGGTCAGACGTCGCAAAACGCCCGCCATCCAGTTGTACCATCGGGCGAAGCTCTGGAGGGATAACTGGAAGCACATCAAGAATCATCCATTCCGGCTCATTGCCGGAGTTGCGGAATGCTTCAATAACTTCAAGACGCTTGATCGCACGGTTACGGCGTTGGCCCTGAGCCGTACGAAGCTCTTCTTTAAGCTGCTCCAGCTCTTTCTCCACTTCAATGTCCTGCAGCAGTTTTTTGACTGCTTCAGCACCCATTCCAGCGTGGAAGCCGTAGCCATATTTCTCACGGTAGCTGCGGTATTCCTTTTCAGACAGCAGCTGTTTTTTCTCCAGCGGCGTATCACCAGGATCGGTTACAACATAAGATGCAAAGTATATGATCTCCTCAAGCGAACGAGGCGACATATCCAATGCCAAGCCCATGCGGCTAGGAATCCCTTTGAAATACCAGATATGAGATACAGGAGCTGCAAGCTCAATATGTCCCATACGCTCACGGCGCACTTTCGCACGTGTTACTTCAACGCCACAGCGATCACAGACGACGCCTTTATAGCGAACGCGCTTGTACTTGCCGCAGTGGCACTCCCAGTCTTTGGTAGGACCAAAAATTTTCTCGCAGAAGAGGCCTTCCTTCTCCGGTTTTAACGTCCTATAGTTGATCGTTTCCGGTTTTTTAACTTCTCCGCGGGACCAGGAACGAATTTTCTCAGGCGAGGCAAGCCCAATTTTCATATACTCGAAGTTGTTCACGTCCAACAAGGAGCAACCCTCCTTCGTCATGTATGGCTATTTCATGCATACTAGCGGCTGCGTGTTCGCTAGTAGCGTACACGCAGCTGGGCTAGATTCTTATTCAAGAGCGCCTACTTCAGCGCCTTCTAGATTAAGGTTCAGCTTATCTCCTGCTGCGTCATCATCGTCATCCGACTCTCTTAGCTCGATCTCTTCTTCATTTTCGGTCAGAATTTTAACATCCATACCCAAACTTTGAAGCTCTTTGATCAATACTTTGAATGACTCCGGCACGCCTGGCTCTGGTACGTTCTCACCCTTAACAATCGACTCATACGTCTTCACACGACCAACAACATCATCGGATTTGACGGTAAGAATTTCTTGCAAGGTGTAAGCAGCCCCATAGGCTTCAAGCGCCCATACTTCCATCTCACCGAAACGCTGTCCGCCGAATTGAGCTTTACCACCCAATGGCTGTTGCGTAACGAGCGAGTAAGGACCTGTGGAACGAGCATGGATTTTATCGTCAACCATGTGCGCAAGCTTGATCATGTACATGACGCCAACGGTAACTTCACGTTCAAAGCTTTCACCCGTACGGCCATCATAAAGTACAGTCTTACCATTACGCTGCATGCCTGCTTCTTCCATTGCATCAAAAACGTCATTCTCACGCGCGCCGTCAAATACCGGCGTCGCAGCATGCAAGCCAAGACGTTTACAAGCCAGACCCAAGTGAACTTCAAGCGCTTGGCCGATGTTCATACGAGAAGGTACGCCCAGTGGGTTGAGAACAACTTCTACTGGTGTGCCGTCTGGCAGGAATGGCATATCTTCTTCCGGCATAATGCGGGCAATAACCCCTTTATTACCGTGACGTCCGGCCATTTTATCACCCTCGGAAATTTTCCGTTTTTGAGCAATATAAGCACGAACGAGTTGATTTACACCAGGAGGCAGCTCATCGCCATTCTCACGAGTAAATACTTTTACGTCCACAACGATTCCGTCAGTACCATGCGGTACGCGAAGCGAAGTATCTCTTACTTCACGAGCTTTTTCACCGAAAATCGCATGAAGAAGGCGTTCCTCTGCTGTCAGTTCCGTTACACCTTTAGGTGTTACTTTACCAACCAGAATATCGCCTGCACTAATTTCTGCGCCGACACGGATAATACCACGCTCGTCGAGATTTTTCAGTGCTTCTTCGCCGACATTTGGAATGTCGCGGGTAATTTCTTCTGGTCCCAGCTTCGTATCACGGGCTTCCGACTCATATTCCTCAATGTGAATCGAGGTATAAACGTCTTCTTTAACAAGCTTTTCACTAAGAAGAATGGCATCCTCATAGTTGTAGCCTTCCCATGTCATAAAGGCAACGACCACATTGCGGCCCAGTGCCAATTCGCCTTGCTCCGTCGATGGTCCATCAGCGAGAATATCGCCTTTTTTGATAACATCGCCTTTATGAACAAGCGGACGCTGGTTAATACATGTTCCTTGATTGGAACGCGTAAACTTGTGAAGCTTATGTTTAACGAGATCGCCAGTTACCGACTTGCCGTCAATTTGCTCCACACGGCGCAACCAAATTTCATTGGCAGATACACGTTCAATAATTCCATCAAATTTGGAGACAATACATACACCGGAGTCTTTAGCCGACTTATGCTCCATACCCGTACCGACAAGCGGTGCTTTCGGAATCAAGAGAGGTACGGCTTGCCGTTGCATGTTGGAACCCATAAGCGCACGGTTGGAGTCATCGTTTTCCAAGAACGGAATAAGCGCCGTCGCAACCGATACAACCTGCTTAGGAGATACGTCCATGTAGTCAACGCGCTCGCTTGGCATCGTAAGAATGTTATCTGCCTGTTTATTGTAACGAACGATAACACTGCTTTCTTCGAATGTGCCTTCAGGAGTCAGCTTTGCATTCGCTTGCGCAATTACATAGTTGTCTTCCTCATCAGCAGTCAGATAGGCAATTTGTTCCGTTACAATTCCTGTCTTCGCATCTACCCAACGATATGGAGCTTCAATGAATCCATATTCGTTAATGCGGGCAAAAGAAGACAAGGAGTTGATCAAACCGATATTCGGTCCCTCTGGCGTCTCAATCGGACACATCCGCCCATAGTGGGAGTGATGGACGTCTCGGACTTCAAAGCCCGCGCGCTCACGTGTCAAACCGCCGGGTCCGAGTGCAGACAGACGACGTTTGTGTGTCAGTTCCGCAAGCGGATTCGTTTGGTCCATAAACTGCGAGAGCTGTGAGGATCCGAAGAACTCTTTAATCGAAGCAATAACGGGACGAATGTTAATCAAAGCCTGCGGCGTAATCGCGTTCGCATCCTGAATCGACATCCGTTCACGCACTACTCTTTCCATACGGGACAGACCGATACGGAATTGGTTTTGCAGAAGCTCCCCTACGGAACGCAGACGACGATTACCCAAGTGGTCAATGTCATCCGTGCTTCCTACACCTTGAAGCAGGTTAAGGAAATAGTTAATGGAAGCAATAATATCTGCCGGCGTAACATGCTTCACTGTTTTATCAATAATCCCGTTTGCAATAACCTTAATGACTTTAGATTCATCAAGCGGCGAGAATACACTGATTGCTTGCAGTGGAATACTATCTGCATCAAGCACGCCATTGGCAACATGATACGTTTTGAAGCCAACATTTGTTTCAAGCTTCTCCAAAATGTCATCCAACAAACGGCGGTCAATCATCTGACCTGCTTCAGCAATGATTTCACCGGTCGATGGATCGACAAGCGTTTCAGCTAAGCGCTGATTGAACAGACGATTTTTGATATGAAGCTTTTTATTAATCTTGTAACGTCCTACATTTGCTAGATCATAGCGTTTCGGGTCAAAGAAGCGTGCTACAAGCAAGCTCTTCGCGTTATCAAGCGTAGGCGGCTCACCTGGACGAAGGCGCTCATAAATCTCAATCAGCGCTTTCTCGGTAGAATCCGTGTTGTCTTTATCAAGCGTATTGCGAATATACTCGTCATGGCCGAGCAATTCCAAAATTTCCGCGTCAGTGCCGAAGCCTAACGAACGCAAAAGTACCGTAACCGGAATTTTCCGAGTGCGGTCGATACGAACGTAGACAATATCTTTAGCATCCGTTTCCAGCTCTAACCAAGCTCCACGATTCGGGATAACGGTCGCTGTGTAGTTTTTCTTCCCGTTTTTATCAACCTTCGTGCTGAAGTACACACTTGGGGAGCGCACCAATTGGCTGACAATAACCCGTTCCGCTCCGTTAATGATAAACGTGCCGGTCTCTGTCATCAGCGGGAAGTCACCCATGAAAACTTCCTGTTCCTTCACTTCGCCAGTCTCTTTATTAAAGAGCCGTACTTTCACGCGTAGTGGAGCAGCATACGTCACATCGCGTTCTTTTGATTCATCGACCGAATATTTCGGTTCGCCCAAGCTGTAGTCGATAAACTCAAGCGATAGATTGCCCGTAAAGTCCTGAATCGGCGAAATATCTTGGAATAATTCAATTAAATCCGTTTCCAAGAATTTTTCGTACGATTTTTGTTGGATTTCAATCAGGTTCGGGACTTCCAGCACCTCGTTGATTCGGGCATAACTTCTCCGCGTGCGCCGACCATACTGAACAAGTTGTCCTGCCAACTTAACCTCACCCCTCATGTCTGTCTCACAGCAACGAAACGTACTGCGCAACTGCTTACTTATTCAAATAAAGAAAAGCCCTTATCGAATAGTTCGAAAAAAGAGCATGTTCCACGAGCCAACCATACGCAGCGCAAGCGTATAGATTCCATATCAAGTAATTTTGCCCAAAATGTAAACATTATACGTCAACTACACATTTTATATGCATTTTGCGCTAAAAATTCGCACTTGACATTTTAGTTGACTAAAGAGATTTAGCCCAATTTAATGCTGACATTTTATAATCTTACCACATATAGAAAGTCAAGTCAAGAAATCAAATGACTCATTTAACAGCTTTGTAGATTCGATAGCCCTTATCTTTCGTCACTTCGATTACTTCACTGAACAACGACTCAAGCTTCGCTTCCGCTGATGCGGCACCCTGCTTTTTCTGAATGACGATCCACATCGTTCCGCCAGGAGCCAGCAGCTCATAGCCCTCTTCAAAAATACGATGTACAATCTCTTTCCCGGCCCGTATTGGCGGGTTAGTGACAATCATATCAAATACGGACTGCCGAACCGCTTCATACACGTCGCTTTGATAAACCGTTATATTCTTTATGCCGTTGTTGTGTGCATTTTCTTTGGATAGCGCTACCGCTCTTTCATTCACATCAATCATTGTTACATGACTTTCCGGAGCAAGCCGTGCAATGGTAAGACCGATCGGCCCGTATCCGCACCCAACATCCAATACGCTGCGTTCGCCCTTCAGCTCCAGTGCGTTCAGCAGCACACGCGTGCCGTAATCGACGCCTGTTTTCGAAAAAACGCCAGCATCCGTCATAAATTTCAAAGCTATACCGCGCAGCTGTTCTTCATGAATGCGACGGTCGTTTTTCACGCCAGGGCTTGGCGAATAGTAATGGTCTGACATGCGAATCCCCCTGACCTGATAAAGTCGAACCTTTAATTAGGCTTAGTTTTAAACATAGAACGAACCCCTTGAAACGTAGCGTTTCAAGGGGCCCGCTATCTTCTTAAAGAAGAGATATTACTTAACTTCTACAGCTGCGCCAGCTTCTTCAAGCTTAGCTTTAACTGCTTCTGCATCTTCTTTAGAAACGTTTTCTTTGATTGCTTTAGGAGCGCTATCAACCAGATCTTTCGCTTCTTTCAGGCCAAGACCTGTGATTTCGCGAACGACTTTGATAACGTTGATTTTGGAAGCACCAGCGTTGTTAAGAATAACAGTGAATTCAGTTTGCTCAGCTTCAACAGCTGCGCCGCCGCCTACAGCAGCTACAGGAGCAGCAGCAGTAACGCCGAATTCTTCTTCGATTGCTTTAACAAGATCGTTCAGTTCAAGAACGGTCATAACTTTGATTGCTTCCAAGATTTGATCTTTAGACATGGTTATACCTCCAGAAGTGGTTTTAGTTTTTTTAAGCTGCAGGTTTAAACGAGCAGCAGATTCGATACATGTAAAAAATATTAAGCTTGAGCTTCTTTTTGCTCGCCAACTGCTTTAACCGCAAGCGCGAAGTTGCGCACTGGGGCTTGCAATACGCTGAGGAGCATGGAAAGCAATCCATCGCGCGACGGAAGTTCCGCGAGCGCTTTGATTTGATCCATATCAACAATTTTACCTTCAACAACGCCGCCTTTAAGTTTCAAAGCATCGTTCTTTTTAGCGAAATCGTTAAGAATTTTAGCTGGAGCAACTGCATCTTCGTTTCCGAAAGCAATAGCTGTCGGTCCAGTTAGAATTTCATTCAACTCGGAAAGACCAGCTGCATCAGTAGCACGGCGAACTAGCGAGTTTTTCAAAACTTGAAACTCGATGCCAGCCTCACGCAGTTGTTTGCGAAGTTCTGTAACTTGCGCAACGTTCAATCCGCGATAATCGGCAACGACTGCACTGGAGCTATCACGAAGTTTTGCTGAAATAACTTCAACTGCTTGTTGTTTCTCTTGGATGATTTTTGCGTTTGCCAAACTGTACACCTCCTGTATTATTTTTACATTCCGTTGTTTGACGAGTCAGATCTCTTGCCGCGATGCATGAGAAAAGCCTCCGCTGTAAGTAGCGAAGGCCATGATGGTTCGTTAGTGCAACCCAAGGCCGCACACAAACGCTTTATCATAACACCTCGGTAGGAAATTAAGCCTCTCGGCACCTACTGTCTACGGTATGCGTGTTCGATTTTAGTTCCGTTTCTTGCTATTAGCGGTAGCTAGCAGCGGAGACGCGAGCGCCAGGGCCCATTGTCGAGGAAACGGCGATGTTTTTCAAGTAGACACCTTTTGCTGCAGCTGGTTTAGCACGAACCAAAGCTTCTACAAGAGCGCGAAGGTTAGCATCAAGCTTATCAGCATCAAAGGATACTTTACCGATTGGAGCATGGATTTGACCAGCTTTGTCCAGACGGTATTCAATTTTACCGGCTTTAATCTCTTGCACGGCTTTAGAAACGTCAAACGTTACTGTGCCGGCTTTAGGGTTAGGCATAAGGCCTTTACCACCGAGAATACGACCGAGTTTACCAACTTCAGCCATCATATCCGGCGTTGCTACGCAAACGTCGAATTCGAACCAGCCTTGTTGGATTTTGTTGATCATGTCTGCGTCGCCGACAAAATCAGCGCCAGCAGCTTCAGCTTCCTTCGCTTTATCGCCTTTTGCGAATACGAGGACGCGTTTAGTTTTACCAGTACCGTGCGGAAGTACAACGACGCCGCGCACTGCTTGGTCTTGTTTACGAGGGTCTACACCCAGACGTACAGCAACTTCAACGGATTCGTCGAATTTAGCTGTTGCTGCTTTTTTCACAAGCTCAATTGCTTCTAACGACTCGTAAGTCGCTTCGCTATCAATCAGCTTGGAAGCTTCTACATACTTCTTGCCATGTTTAGCCATTATAAATATCCTCCTCAAGTGGTTTTAACGGAAAATCCTCCTAGGGAAAATCCTCCCACGGCGAAGCCTAAGCTTCACAGCCGGGCATCCTTGTAACAGTCAGCCCTTCGTTTGTTATCCTAACGGATCAAACGCAATTAGTCAACGATTGTAACGCCCATGCTGCGTGCAGTACCTTCGATCATAAGCATTGCTGCTTCAACAGAAGCTGCATTCAAGTCGGGCATTTTTTGCTCCGCGATTTCACGGACCTTAGCACGATTAACAGTAGCTACTTTCTTCTTGTTCGGCTCGCCTGATCCTTTTTCGATACCAGCTGCTACGCGGAGCAATACTGCTGCCGGTGGAGTTTTAGTTTCGAAAGTGAATGAACGATCCTCAAATACGGAAATAACAACTGGAATAATCAAACCTGCTTGATCTGCTGTACGAGCGTTAAACTCTTTACAGAACGCCATAATGTTAACGCCTGCTTGACCGAGCGCCGGACCGATAGGTGGAGCTGGATTCGCTTTACCTGCAGGAACTTGCAGTTTGACCATCTTGATGACTTTCTTAGCCATGACTATACACCTCCTTACACTGGTAATCCACAACATAAAACTAACGAGTTGGCATATCTGCACGACCCTAAAAAACGGGTGCTCTACAGAAATACCGGAACTAAATCTTCTCCACTTGAGTATAATCCAACTCAACTGGCGTTTCTCTGCCAAACATGTTGACATGAACCTTGAGCTTCGCCTTGTCCAGCAAAATTTCTTCTACTGTACCAACGAAATCCGCGAACGGACCTTCCTTGACCCGTACAGTTTCCTTCAGATCGAATTCGATCTTCGGCTTCGGCTCCTCCATACCCATATGCTTCAAAATCTGTTCGACTTCGTCTGGCATAAGAGCGATCGGCTTCGACCCTGATCCTGTCGATCCTACGAATCCTGTAACACCCGGCGTATTGCGAACAACATACCAAGAATCGTCAGTTTGAACCATTTCTACGAGAACGTAGCCTGGATAAACTTTACGTTGAACGGTTTTTTTCTTACCGTCCTTCTCAACCACTTCTTCTTCCATTGGAACAAGTACACGGAAAATTTTATCTTCCATGCCCATCGATTCCAAACGGCGCTCCAAATTGGCTTTTACCTTGTTCTCATAACCGGCGTAAGTGTGTACGACATACCATCTTTTTTCCATTTCAATTCACCTTTGGACCCTTCTTAAACAATCAGTTCAACTAGAGACGAGATCCCGATGTCAAGAAGCCAAAAGTAAATCGTCACAGCCGTAATCGTCAAAACGACAACGATTGAATAGCTTGTCAACTCTTTACGGTTTGGCCAACGAACCTTCTTCAGTTCTGCCCAGCTGTCAGCAAAGAAACCAAACGTTGTTCCGAAGCTTTGCTTCACTTTAGCCAAAAATGCCACGGTCACACCTCCATTTGACTATCTCGTCTCGCGATGAGGAGTCTGCTCGTTACAAAACTTGCAAAACTTCTTCAACTCGATGCGGTCGGGGTGATTGCGTTTGTTCTTGCTGCTCGCATAGTTTCTCTGTTTGCAGTTTGTGCATGCCAACGTGATAATAACCCGCATTGAATTACACCTCCCGAACTGCTACTAAATACCTGTTCACCCTGAAACATGCAGTACCTCAAGATGAAATGAAGGCCAACACGAAAAAAAACCTCATATTTAGGCCTACCCGAACACTTTATCACACGACATACTGGATGTCAATGTAAAAGATAGAATGCGAGCTTGTATAAAAGCTGGAAGCAAGGCGGCATCGGGTCCGCCCTGTTTCTACAAGTATAGGCAGCATTTTCCGATTTGAAACAGAAATGAGCCATCCCCTTCTATAATTACAGAGAAAAGGACAGCTTCTGCATTCTCACTTAAGCTATAAGTATGATGACACTGTTACCCGCTTATGTCCCGGACTTCCAAATAACGTTCGAGTTTCCGCTTCACGCGCTGTAGTGCATTATCAATAGACTTCACATGACGATCCAAATCAACTGCTATTTCCTGATAGGATCTTCCATCCAAATAAAGCATGAGCACCTTGCGTTCAAGATCACTCAAAATCTCGGACATCTTGTCTTCCAGACCGTTAAACTCTTCCTGGTTAATGATCAACTCTTCCGGGTCTGATACCCGGGTCCCGCATATGACATCAAGTAATGTACGATCGGAATCTTCATCGTAAATCGGCTTATCGAGCGAGACATAGGAATTGAGCGGAATATGCTTCTGCCTGGTGGCCGTCTTAATCGCCGTTATAATCTGCCGCGTAATGCACAGCTCTGCAAATGCTTTAAAGCTTGCGAGCTTGTCCCCTTTAAAGTCGCGAATAGACTTATACAGTCCGATCATGCCTTCCTGCACAATATCTTCCCGGTCCGCACCGATAAGAAAATAAGAGCGTGCTTTAGCTCGAACGAAATTCTTGTATTTGTTAATTAAATATTCGAGCGCCAGACTGTCGCCATTGCGAACCGCTTCTACGATTTCCTCGTCCGTACTGCAGTCATATTCGAGCGTACTCCATTCTTTGAGGTCGATGCTCACAAACTATCCCTCCGGCCTGCAAGGCGTACGCCGCTAGATTCATAGCCAGCAAATATAGAGCCAGTATACATTATGTAACCTGACAACGTCAACCGATTTAGACCCCAAATCAATAACAAAACCGATTCTAATTGTCGAATTATTTACATATACAACCAAAAAATCAATTTCACGCCGCCCTCGTACAGCCTGTCATTTCTTGCCTCGCCTAAGCCTTTCCAGCTTCATGCGAATTTCAAGACTGAGACTATTATCCACCGTATTGCGGCGGCTCCTTGTTTCTTCCATCAGCGTTAGCTCAATTTGCTTGCGGTTCTGCTCGATTTCAATTAAGAGCTCGCGGGCCGAGAGGCGAAGCGCCCCATGAGCGAAAGCGACATGCTGTTCGACAAGATCAGAAGTAGCGACATACAAATGCCGTCTTTTTTTATACAGCTCAACAACCATGCGCTCAATGCATTCGTCTGCTGTTTCCTTCTCCCTCGTATACACAATTGTCAGCTTGTGATGCTTGAAGGTCGCTCCCAGCCCAGGCACTTGATGCGCATCGAAAATGATATAGACGGACATGCCGGTAAATCCCTGATAATCCGCGAGCATATCAAGCAGCTTATCCCTTGCCTCCTCGAGGTCGATGGCTTTCAGCTTTTCCAGCACGGGCCAGGCCCCAATCATGTTGTAGCCATCAACCAGCAAAATATCGTCACGCCGTTTCATGTCTAAACGCTCCGGCGCTGTCTTACCACTTCGTACATGAACACGCCCGCAGCAACGGAAGCATTCAGCGAATTAAGCTGACCCTGCATCGGAAGCTTCACCAGAAAATCACATTTTTCTTTAATGAGACGGCCAATGCCTTTGCCTTCATTGCCGATGACGACTGCGAGCGGCATGTCGAACTTCATCGAATATATTTCCTGCTTGGCGCTGACATCCGTACCCGCTATCCATATGCCTTCTTCCTTCAGCCGATCAATGGTTTGCGCCAGATTAGTCACGCGTGCAACAGGCACATATTCCGCTGCTCCAGCCGACGTTTTGGAGACGGTTGCCGTCAGTCCAACCGCACGGCGCTTCGGAATAATAACGCCATGAACACCGGTGCATTCCGCTGTCCGCAGAATGGAACCCAAATTGTGAGGGTCCTCAATTTCATCCAGCAGCAAAATAAAAGGCGTCTCATTGCGGCTGCGCGCCGCTTCTAATATTTCTTCAATTTCGGCGTAGCGAAAAGCAGCCGCCTGTGCAATAACGCCTTGATGCTGAACGCCCTCGGCCATGCCATCGAGCTTCCTTTTATCGACAAATTGTACGATAATTCCGTTTTTTTTCGCCTCTGCGGTAATCGGCTGTGTCATGCTCTTCTGGGCGCCCTCAGCGATCCAAATTTTATTAATTTCGCGCCCGGAACGAAGCGCCTCCAGCACGGGATGCTTGCCAGCAATAATTTCATCTTGCGGGTTAGTCTCAGTCATTATTCGCCCTCCTTTGTTTTCTTGGCTGCGAGGGAAGGAGCGGCTGGCTGTGCCTGCCGCTGCTCCCCCTCTTCTCTTGCTGCAATCGCACAGGCGAATAACTCATGCAAGCGCTGAATGCGGCCCTCATAATATAAATACCCAACGAGACATTCAAGCGCGGTAGCTTGACGATAATCGGCGGGATCAGCATTTTTAGGTGGCGCACCAGATTTCGTATTCCGCCCGCGCCGCACCACATCTGCCTCTTCTTCCGTCAGCAGCGGCTGCCAATACTCCAGCAAAATCCGCCGCTGCGCCTTTGCCGAGACGATGCCCGTCGCTTCCCGATGCAGGTGATGCGGCTTATGATTCGGCAGCGACACCAAATATTGGCGTACCAGCAGCTCGAACACACTGTCACCAACGTAGGCGAGCACAACGGGGTTCAGCAGATTTGTTTTTTTCGAAGGCGTGTAGAACAATAAGTCGCTTGCTAACGCCTCGTTGTTATGCAGCTCACTCATAGGCGGCGCCAACGGATGCCTTGCGGCGTATCCTCAAGAGCGATGCCTTTCTCTGTCAGCAAATCGCGAATTTCATCCGCTCTAGCCCAGTTTTTCGACTGGCGCGCTTCTGTTCTATCGACAATCAGCTGTTCAATTTCCTCATCCAGCAGATTCGCTTCAGCAGACTGCGGCGGGATTAGACCAAGCACCTCGTCCATTTGCTCCAGCACATCCAGAAAAGCCTGCACGCCCTCGATGCTCACATCTGCGCGATTCAAGTATTGATTCGCTTCGCCAACCAGATCAAAAACCGCGGTAATCGCATCCGGCGTATTAAAGTCATCATCCATTTTCGCCTCAAATGCGCTCATAATTTCCGCTAAGCGAGCATCCAACTCGAAAGCCGCAACCGCAGCTTCCTTCTGCTCCTCGCTCTCCAGCACCTGCAAGCGATGACGCAAGTTGGACACGCTGTTTGCGATGCGCTCCACACTGTTTACCGCTTGCTTCAGCGCTTCTTCATTGAAGTTAAGCGGACTGCGATAATGCCCGGACAAAATAAAATAACGAATCGCTTGCGGCTTTACCTGTTTCACAAGTTCGTGCACCGAAATACCATTGCCCAGCGATTTTGAAATTTTCACATTATCAATATTAATATAGCCGTTATGCATCCAATAATTCGCGAGCGGCTTGCCGGTCAATGCTTCCGACTGTGCAACCTCGCACTCATGGTGCGGGAACTGCAGATCATGTCCGCCGCCATGAATATCGAGTGTGTCCCCGAGGTATTTGCGCGCCATTGCCGAGCATTCGATATGCCAGCCCGGACGGCCTGGTCCCCACGGCGTATCCCAGAAAATTTCACCCGGCTTTGCACCTTTCCACAGCACAAAATCTTGCGGATTCTCCTTTCGGTCGCCTACTTCAATCCGAATGCCGAATTGCAGCTCCTCCAGGTTTTGATGCGACAGCTTGCCGTATTCCTCGAACTTGGCAGTACGGAAATAAATATCGCCTTCACTTTCATAGGCAATATCTTTATTAAGCAAGCCTTGAATAAAATCGACAATTTCCGTAATATGCTCGGTTACGCGCGGACTCAGCGTTGCCTTATGCACGGCAAGCGCTTCGAGATCCGCATTAAATGCCGCGATAAATGTCTCCGCCACCTCTGGAACCGTAGTTCCCAGCTCCTCCGCTTTACGGATCAACTTATCATCAACGTCCGTAAAGTTGACGACATAGTTCACCTCGTAGCCTGTGCTCTCCAAATACCGCCGAACGACATCGAAGAAAACAACCGGCCTTGCATTTCCAATATGAATATAGTCGTATACTGTCGGCCCGCATACATACATTTTAACTTTACCCTGCTCCTGCGATTCAAAAGCTTCCTTCTTGCGGGTCAACGTATTATATAGATGCAACGTCATTTCCGATATTCCCCTCCAGTTACAGGCTCCTTGAGCTCTTTCAACTCTGTTTTCAAACGATCAATTTCATTTTTCATATCCCGCAGCATTTCAATGACTGGATCAGGCAGCTGGTTGTGCTCCAATCTGTCCTTCACCCGCTCACCGTTCCGTTTCACCACTCTGCCGGGGTTGCCAACAACGGTGCAATTATCCGGCACCTCGCGCAGCACAACCGCATTGGAGCCTACATTTGAATTATCGCCAATTTTGAAAGATCCCAGCACCTTCGAGCCCGAGCCAATGACAACATTGTTGCCTATGGTCGGATGCCGCTTACCCTTCTCCTTGCCTGTACCGCCTAGCGTAACCCCCTGATAAATGACGACATCATTGCCGATTTCGCATGTTTCGCCGATGACAACGCCCATGCCATGGTCAATAAACAGCCGCTCGCCGATTGTGGCCCCCGGGTGAATTTCGATGCCGGTCATAAAACGACTGAATTGGGATATGATACGCGCAACCGTAAACCATTTGTGACGAAAAAAATAATGAGCCGCCCTATGCGCCCAAATCGCATGCAGGCCTGAATAAGTGAAGACGACCTCAAAACGGCTTCTGGCGGCCGGATCATTTTCGAATACCGCTTCAATATCTGAACGAATATGGCGAAACATCAGCTTATCTCCTCTCAAGCCAGCAGGCCGCTGCCCCCATTATTCCTGCCTTGCTGGCTGCCGAATGTCCATATAAAAAAGCCCCCACAGCATTTGCATGCTGCAGAGGCGTGTGTTCGATCGCGGTCCCACTCTGCTTGAACAACCCTGAACCTCTATCTGTGCCGCTCTCAGCAAGCTTCGGCATGTCTGCCTTCGCCCGCTTCAACCTATGGCCACCAGATAGCTCAGTTGCTATCCATCTCAAAGCCTTTAACGCAGGCATACGTTGCCGCCTACCCCACAAGCGCCTCACCTGCTGCCTTCGAACGAAGCCTCCTTCGATTCAAAAACACAGCTGCTTGGCCTTACGGCTCGGAACAAAGCTCCCAGGTGCAATTTTCCGCCCGCCGAATTAGACAACTTGCAGCTACATTGTCCAAAAGCCGCGGGTAACCCGGCCTGGATGCAATGAAGGTTGTCCTCTCTGCAAATCCAGCAAAACGTACTTTTCCTGTTCATAGCTTGTTAACTGTAAACTTCCTAATAGTAGCCCTAGTATACCCAATCCACCCTTATGTGACAAGAGGCATTGTTTCCGGGCGTGACCATATGGCGAAAAAGAGTACGCCCGGCGCGACTAATCGCGCCAAGCCAAGCTCCCCGTACAGCAAGCCTAGCGGCCCAAACGCTCGTTCAGCCTCGCGATGACTTTCGCTTGGCCAAGCAGTACGATGGATTGATTCAAATCCGGACCATGCGTCTGACCGGTTAAAGCTGCACGAATAGGCATGAACAACTGTTTGCCTTTGAAGCCGGTATCCTTTTGCACCGTTTTAATGGAGGCCTTCACGCTATCCGCATCAAATGCCTCGGCTGGCGTTGCTTCAACCTGTGCGAGAAAAGCAGCCAGAACGGCTGGCACCTGCTCCTCTGCAAGCACAGTCGTCGCTTCCTCCTCATCCTGGGCAGCCTCTTGGAAGAACAGCTCCGTATGCGGCACGATTTCCGCTGCATAGCGCAGCTTATCCTGATACAAGGCAACGAGATTGGTCACCCATGCGCGGCCAGCTTCATCCAGTTGCGCAGACACGCGGCCAGCCTTAACCAAATGCGGCAGACACATCTCGACGACACGCGCCAAATCTGTTTTTTTCAAATATTCATTGTTCATCCAGCTCAGCTTCTGCGTATCGAATACAGCAGGGCTTTTGCTGAGACGCTCAGCATTGAATACTTCGACCAATTGCTCACGCGTAAAAATCTCTTGCTCGCCTTCCGGCGACCAGCCGAGCAGCGTAATAAAATTGAACATCGCCTCTGGCAAATAGCCTAGCGAATCGTATTGCTCAATAAACTGGATGATCGACTCATCGCGCTTACTGAGCTTTTTGCGGTTTTCGTTAACGATCAGCGTCATATGACCAAAGCGAGGCGGTTCCCAGCCAAATGCTTCATAAATCATCAATTGACGCGGCGTGTTGGAAATGTGATCCTCGCCCCGCAGGACGTGGCTAATTTTCATTAAGTGGTCATCCAGCGCAACGGCAAAGTTGTAGGTCGGAATGCCATCTTTTTTCACAATAACAAAATCGCCTGTCTCCGCCGTATCAAAGCTGATTTCGCCTTTTACGACGTCATCAAATTTATAGGTGCGGCCTTCCGGCACGCGGAAACGAATGCTTGGCACGCGGCCTTCCGCCTCGAATGCCTTACGCTGCTCGTCCGTCAGATTGCGGTGCAGTCCAGAATAACGCGGCGTTTCGCCTCGGGCCGTCTGCTCCTCGCGTTCACGCTCCAGCTCCTCCTCGGTGCAGTAGCAGCGGTAAGCGAGCCCGCGATCCAGCAGGTCCTGCCAATATTTTTCATAAATATCAAGGCGCTCCGTCTGACGGTATGGACCGTAGTCGCCGCCAACGTCGATGCTTTCATCCCAGTCAATGCCTAGCCATTTCAAATAAGTGAGCTGGCTTTCTTCTCCACCGGCAATATTGCGCTTCACATCCGTATCTTCGATGCGGATAATAAACTTTCCACCCAAATTACGGGCATACAAATAATTGAATAAGGCCGTCCTTGCATTGCCGATATGCAGATGTCCCGTCGGCGACGGTGCATAACGAACGCGAATTTCTTGTGTCATTGCTTAATGCCCCCTAGTCGCTAGGCGCTTGTCGCCTTGCGCTTTTTGTACTGTCAAATTCGTAAGATAAGTAAGGTGAAAAAGAGCCTACGCTGCGCGAAAAGAGTTTGCTTCCGATCGCCATTCCCCTTAAGTTTCCTCAATTTAACTGGATCAGCCGTTGAAACTTAAGGGTAAAAGCATATGCTTATGATGCTGCTTTCCTACGGAAAGCTTTAAGCGAACGCTGCCGCTTCTCCAGCAAACCCTTTTCTCTCCGCTACGACTTTTTCACCTTGCTTCTCAAGCCATTGCATTAAATCAGCTATTGCTAAACTTTCCTTCACAAAAAGCCCGCTGCGTTTCCTAATATAAACTTCGCTATACCTTAAACAAAATGCCTTTGCTATATCTTTGCTATGCCTTTGCTATATCTTTAGCAAAATAAGTTAGAACATGAATGCAAAAGTAAGCAAGCCACATTGTAATCTTGATTGATTATAGCACCAAATATGAGCAGAAGCCTGCTTATCAAAAGTCAGCTTTATGCTTAGACTTTTGTTTCGGCGGACTCAGAAGACGCTATTATAGCCGAAACACGGGTTATGGCAGCTGAAGCGGACTCAGAAGACGCTAATATGCTTCTGATCGTTATTTGGACAGGGAAATCAAAGAAATAACGGATTTCCTGTCCGCCTAATACCTCAAATCCTCTAAAAAGCCAGAATAGCGGAACCTCAGTCCTCAGTCCTCATCCTCAAGCTTAAGCGGCTCCCTAACCATCCTTTAGCGGCAAAGCTGCCTGTACTGCAGTATCCAAAAATTATTGCGATTATATCACATCTTTAATCAGGCAAACAACGGATTGCGCCGCGATTCCTTCGCCCCGTCCGGTGAAGCCGAGCTGCTCCGTCGTCGTTGCCTTCACATTCACCTGAGACACATCCGCCTCTAGGGCTCCTGCAATAATTTCCGCCATCTGCGGAATATAGGGCAGCATCTTCGGACGCTGTGCAATAATCGTCGAGTCAATGTTGCCAAGCTTATAGCCGCGCTCCTTGACGAGTCCCCAAATATGTACAAGCAGCTTCAAGCTATCGGCATCCTTGAACTCAGGGTCCGTATCAGGAAAATGCTTCCCAATATCGCCAAGCGCCAATGCGCCCAATATTGCATCGCTAATCGCATGCAGCAGCACGTCGGCATCGGAATGTCCCAGCAGCCCTTTTTCATATGGAATAGTTACACCGCCGATAATACACGGCCTGCCTTCTACCAATTGATGAACGTCAAAGCCTTGTCCTACACGAATCATAGTCAGCCTTCCCCTCTCTCCCGCTTCGCGAGCAAAAACTCCGCCCATGGCAAATCCTCAGGCGTCGTAATTTTTATATTTGTATAATCGCCTTCCGCTACGGCAACCGGTACGCCCATTCGCTCGACAACCATCGCGTCGTCCGTCCCCAGAAACCCCTCTTCTTGGGCCTGCTCATGCGCACGCACCAGCAGCTCACGACGAAAAGCCTGCGGCGTTTGAATCGCCCACAAGCTTCGGCGGTCAGGCGTCGAAACGATCAAGCCGTTATCGCCCACCTGTTTAATCGTATCCTTCACAGGCACGGCCAGCACAGCTGCACCTACACGCTCCGCCACGGAGCAGCAGGTGCCGACAGCAGCGGCCGTCACAAGCGGACGCACCCCATCATGCACCATAACCCACTCTATAGCAGGCGAAAGCGCCTGAATGCCGCTGTACACCGAATGCTGCCTTTCGCTGCCGCCTGCAACAACCGCCTTCACCTTGACGATGCCATAGCGGCTGACCAGCTCTTCTACCCGCCCCACGTCATCAGCGCCGACAACGACGATTATTTCTGCAAGGTTACCCAGCGAAGCGAACAGCTCCAGCGTATGTACAACAATCGGCTTGCCCTGCATTTCCAGGTACTGCTTGCTTTCCTTTGTCCCCATTCGCGAACCGCGTCCGGCCGCGACGACGACAACTCCCCATTTTGCCCCCATGCCCAATTCCCCTCAAATCTCTGTGCCGGTATTGTATCCCCTCTATCATACCTTTTTTACTGCGCTTTTTCCAACAGCTTCGGCTTGGCAAAAATCATCCGTCCAGCAGACGTTTGCAGCACGCTCGTTACAAGCACTTCCATCGTCGTGCCGATGTATTCGCGCCCACCCTCCACAACGATCATTGTGCCATCATCGAGATAAGCGACACCTTGTCCATGCTCCTTGCCGTCTTTAATGACCTGCACAATGATTTCTTCGCCTGGCAAAACGACGGGCTTCACAGCATTCGCCAAATCATTAATGTTCAAGACGGACACACCTTGCAGCTCGCACACCTTATTAAGGTTAAAATCATTCGTAACCACTTTGCCATGCAATGCCTTAGCCAGCTTCACCAGCTTGCTGTCCACCTCGCTGATTTCCTCAAAGTCACCTTCGTAGATAAGCACACGTACATCAAGCTCTTTCTGGATCTTATTCAAAATATCCAGCCCCCGACGGCCGCGGTTGCGCTTAAGCAGGTCCGAGGAATCGGCAATATGCTGCAGCTCCTCCAATACAAATTCAGGAATGACAAGCGTTCCCTCAATAAATCCGGTTTTGCAAATGTCGGCGATTCGCCCGTCAATAATAACGCTCGTATCCAAAATCTTATGCTCCTCGAAGTCGCTCGTCTCATCAATAACGGGAGCCGCTTTGCGCTGATTCCATAACTCAACGAGCTTTTCTGAAAGCTCATCCCGCTTGTTCCAGGAAATCCGCACGCCCAAATAGCCGAAGAATAGCGCCATTATGGCCGGCAGCATTACACCTACGCCTCCAATGTCTGACACCGCCGGATACAGCAGCACCGACAGCAGCAGCCCTACGAACAATCCTGCTGCACCAGCAAGCAAATCCTTGACCGGCATAGCCGAAGTCTGCTCCGCTCCACGCTGCATGAAACGAATGAGCGGATTTGCTGCCAAGGTTGCGAGTATGACCCCGCATAATGCGCCGATTCCAACATTCATGTAATAAGTACCGGAATGCTCAAGCATCCCAATAGATGGCTCAGCCCATAATCCCGATAAACTCGTCATACTGTGAAGCTCTCGTCCTGCCATTGCACCTAACATTATTCCAATTAATTGAATGATACGTCTTACCATATTCATCCACCTCCATTACAATTATGTTCCAATTGGGAACACTCTAACCGTCAAAGGTGAATGATTTTTCATTTTGAAATGCAGACCAAGTAAGCTTATAATGGAAACAAGGTTAGAAGTTGCTAAAGTTGATGAAAGAGGTGTAACCGATGAGCGCACCAACATTGGATCAATTTCAACAGCAAGTATCCGAGTTACTGCTAAGGCATCGGAGCCTGCTGGATGTCATGTCAAAGTTTGGGCAGGCTGGAACGTCAGTCAATCGTGCGGTAACGAAAGCCGTGACCGACTGCGGCTGCATTGAGCTTGCGGCTCGCAAGCAGCACTATTCCGATGAACCGAACCTGAAGAGCGCGAAAGAAACGCTGCAAAGCCACCTTTCTGGCGAGCTGTGCGAGCACTGCCGCGATGTGCTTAAGGCCGATCTCGGACGCAACCTGTTCTACATGACCGCGATGTGCAATCTGCTGGATATCCAGCTCGATGAAGTCATCGCTGATGAGTATGATAAATGCTCAACGCTTGGCCTATTTAATTTAACGTAAAGCGAAAGCCTGCACGGCCATTGCTACCTCCACATAATGGTGCAACATACACACCTGTATTCGTGTTGCTATCTTTGGCGGCACCGTCCATTTCCACCAAAAAAAAGCTGCAAACCACGTTTACATGGTTTGCAGCTTTTTTGGGTGCTTCCTCTTTTTAGGACGAACAAGGCTTCTGCGCTAACTGCATACTAGGCAATCGTCTCCGATTGCACCTGCTCCTCGTTTAGCTCCGTATGCTTGTTTTTACGTCTGCGCGGCTTAATGCGCCGATCAACGTTTTTTTTTAAGCCCCACAGCGCATATAGCAGAAGAGGGATGAAAATCAGCTTCGACAAATATTGATTGAACCAAATACCGATCACGAGCGAAAACACGACGATAATCGGCACGACCCAAATCGCGCTCTTCGGAATGCCAAACTTTTTGAAATTCGGGTAACGAACCGTGCTCACCATCAGAATGGAAAGAGCAAGCGTGCTAATTAACAGCACAATAACCGAAATATCATTTTTGAATAGAGCTAGCGTTGCCAAAACACCACCAGCTGCTGGAATCGGCAGCCCGATGAAATAACCGCTTGGCGTCTTCGTTACAACATTAAATCTAGCCAGCCGCAAAGCCCCGCAAATCGGGAATAACGCGGTAATGATCCAAGCCACTGCTGTATTTAAATCCTGAAAAGCGACTACATACATAATGAACGCCGGAGCTACTCCAAAGGAAATAACATCGGATAACGAATCGAGCTCCTTACCAAATTCGCTCTGTGCATTAAGCGCACGTGCCACTCTGCCATCCACGCCATCAAGCAGCATCGCGATAATAACCATCATAGCTGCAAATTCAGGCTTCTCATTAAATACCATAATAATGGCGATTACGCCAAGAAACAAATTTCCCACCGTGAAAAGGCTCGGTATTGACTTTATAAACATCTGTTCCACCTCTTCTCTACTATGCCCTAAGACCAACTACAAATGTATGATAATCGGGCGGTTTACATTCCATCAATTGTATGGGATTTAGATTTGCCTGTCAATGAACATTTGATCCTGAATTCGTTTCAAGCCTTCCTTGATCGCCCTTGCCCGAACTTCCCCAATACCGTCCACATCATCCAGCTCACCGATTGTCGCCATCATAATATGAGGCAGTCTGGCGAAGCGCTCGACCAGATTATTCATAATAATGAGCGGCAAGCGCGGGATTTTGTTGAGCAGACGATAGCCTCGCGGTGAAATGGATTCTTCCGCCATAGATGCGGTATGCGGATAGCCCAGCAAGCGGATAATGGGCGAGGCGTCCAGCAGCTCATCCGAGCTAAGCTTTTTCATCGCCAGCCGAATTTCCCGGATTTTCTCATCCGAATTATCTTTCGCATAATCCTTCAACAAATACCAAGCATCCTCGTCCACACCATCGACCAGCTCTTCGAGCTGCATCGCTATGAGGCGGCCTTCCGTCCCAAGCTCAGTCACATAACGTTTAATTTCCATTTTGACGCGCAGCACCATTTCTACACGCTGTACGACATGAGCGACCTCCTGTAAGGTGACTAGCTCTTCGAATTCAAGGACGGACAAATTTTTGAACGATTGATTCAATACCGCCTTGTATTTCTCCAGCGTCTGAATCGCCTGATTTGCTTTCGTTAAAATATTACCCATTTCCTTGAGCGCATACCGTAAATTTC
Source organism: Paenibacillus sp. KS-LC4 (assembly GCF_036894955.1). NCBI lineage: Bacteria > Bacillati > Bacillota > Bacilli > Caryophanales > Paenibacillaceae > Paenibacillus > Paenibacillus sp. KS-LC4. The sequence goes on from NZ_CP145905.1 coordinate 5,651,617, forward strand.
CTTGATAAAGCGTAATAATATTTCGGCGCTGCGAAATGGATACGACGAGCTTGCCCGTCTGCTTGCCTACCCGCTCCGCGGTACGGTGGCGGATTCCTGTCTCAATAGACGGAATGGAGCTGTTCGGAATCAACTGCGTGTTGGCATACAGAATCCGCCGCATATCCTCGCTCAAAATAATTGCACCATCCATTTTTGCAAGCTCATATAAATAGTTGGGCGAGAAGTCGCAATTGATGGAAAAACCTCCATCTACAACCTCCATTACCTCAGGACTGTATCCCACAACGATTAGTGCCCCAGTCTTCGCCCGCAGCACGTTCTCTAAGCCGTCACGGAACGGGGTACCGGGCGCGACTAGCTGCAAAAGCTGGTTCATCGTTTCTATCTGGCTCTGTTCCTTCATCATCTTCCCCCTATCCTAGTGCTGCCGAGAGCGCTTCCGCTACGGTATTTACACCAATAATCTCAATGGATGCCGGCGGCTTCCAGCCCTTCAAGCTTTTCTCCGGCATAATAACGCGTTTGAAACCTAGCTTCTCGGCCTCCTTTACCCGCTGCTCAGCGCGCGAAACCGCACGCACCTCACCTGTCAAACCAACCTCTCCGAACACAACGTCGTAGGGTCTCGTTGGCGCATCCCGAAAGCTGGAAGCAAGACATACCGCTGCTGCTAAATCAACGGCTGGCTCATCCAGCTTGATTCCACCCGCTACATTTAAATAGGCATCCTGCGTCTGAAGAAACATGCCGTTTCGCTTCTCAAGCACCGCAATGATCAGCGCCATGCGATGATGGTCAAGCCCCGCTGTCATTCGCCTTGGCGATGGGAAATTCGTCGTCGCGACCAGCGCCTGCAATTCCACCAATACAGGACGGGTTCCCTCCATGCTAGCAACAACAATAGAGCCTGCTACGCCAAGCGGACGCTCAGATAAAAACAACTCAGAAGGATTCAGCACCTCACGCAAGCCTTCCTCGCCCATCTCGAAAATTCCGATCTCATTCGTTGAGCCGAATCGGTTCTTCACCGCGCGCAGCAGCCTGTAGGTATGATGGCGCTCACCTTCAAAATACAACACGCAATCAACCATATGCTCCAGCATCCGCGGCCCAGCGATGGCGCCTTCCTTCGTCACATGCCCGACCAGCACCGTTGCAATTCCTTTGATTTTGGCGACTCGCATAAAATGCGCTGTGCATTCCCGTACCTGGGACACGCTGCCTGGCGCAGATTGCACCCCTGGGTCATAAACCGTCTGGATCGAGTCAATAACGAGAAAATCGGGGTCCACCGATTCAATTGCCTCGTTAATATGATCCATATTTGTTTCGCAAAGCACATACAAGGATTCCGTCAGCGCACCAAGCCGATCCGCTCTTAGCCTCGTTTGCCGTACCGATTCCTCACCCGATATATAGAGAACCTTCAATCCCTTCGTTGCCAATGCATGCGAGGTTTGCAGCAGCAACGTGGATTTTCCGATACCGGGGTCGCCCCCTACCAGCAAAAGGGAGCCCGGCACGACGCCTCCGCCAAGCACGCGGTTCAGCTCCTTCAAGCTCGTTTCAATCCGCGGTTCCTTCCCGCTCTCTATATGTATGATTGATTGTGGCTTTTCTTTCGTTTGCGCAACACGCAAACCGACTCCCTGCGTCTTGACGACTGTTTCCTTCTCTTCAATCATGGAATTCCATGAATGGCACCCCGGGCATTTGCCCATCCACTTTGGCGACTCTGTTCCACATTCATTGCACACGAATTTCGTTTTTATTTTTGCCATATCCGGCTCCTTTTACTAAAAAACACGATCATTAAAAGTTTACCATTTAATGTGGATTGTATAAACCCCTACTTCCTTATACGCAAAAAAGTTCCCTGTCAACCATAGGAGGAAGAAGGAAACTTTCTGTAAAAGACTACCTATATCCGCTAACCTTTAAGCTTGAATAGTCGCTTGCCGCGCCACAATAACGCGATGGGTTGAAAGCTGCGAGCCGAGCATAATGACTTCATTTTGCTGGCTATGGCAGCCTTCACCTGCCTTTTTTTGACGATGTGCGTGCGCCTGACGGAAGGAATCGCTGTTGACCCAGCCTTCGAACGACGCTTTATTCTCCCATGTTGTTCCAACTCTCAGCTCATCATAGTCCACCAAGTTTTCCATAAGCAGCACTTCCATCCGGATAAAGCCGGGAGAAAGCTCAATTCCCTTCGTATGCTGGAACCGCTCGGCTACGGCCTCCCCATGCCCTTTTTTAATTTTAATGGTGTTCGTGACCACGATCATGATGTTACTCCTCCTATCAAGCCTGAAGGCTTTCCAAATAAGCGTAAACGCCGCGCGACTCCTCGCCACCCATCTTGGCATGAACGATGAGCGGAATACCATGCGAGCCAATGGCATCTTTCGCCGAGGGGTCATCGCTTAAAATCGCATGAACGACTTCCAGCTTGCCTAACATCGCCGCGGCAAACAAATCTAGTCTTGCTCCACGCTCCAGCAAATATAGCGCAATATCCCTACGGCCAACATGAGCGGCTGCGCCCAGCGCATTTTCCCAATCACCATCGCCCCAGTCACAGGCAGCGTGCAGCAGTTCCGGCTCTTCATTCAGCATTTGCTTTACCTTGTCAAAATCCATATGCGCTGCTCTAACGAACTGCTTAATATATTCATTTGATAAATATGAAGCCTCTTCAGCCGTTACTCTGGCCGCATGCAAACCCATACCCTATTACCGCCTTCCGTCATGTAATCCGTTCTTCGTCATTTTATTTGAAAGAGATTATCGTCAAAGTATTGCCTACTCTTAATAAGATACACGATAATGATTCTCATTGTCAAATAAATAAAGAAGAAATTCCACCTGCCAAGCACATAAAAAAGCTTCCAGAAACCGTCATGCTCACGGGCTCTGGAAGCTTTCATTTATTGTGCAAAGCTGCATAAATCTAGCTCACCGATTTTGCTGATAAGCTGTGATCCGTTGTGCAGCATTCTTACTATTTTTATGATTTAGCTGCCGGCTCCTCGGATGCTTTCTCCAAATCAAGAGGCCCCGCTTTCGTAACCGTCAAAGCGCCATCCTTCTCATCAATCGTGAATCGGTCACCCTTTTGAATGCTGCCCGTGAGCAGTTCCTCAGACAACCGATCTTCGATATGCTTCTGAATCGCACGACGAAGTGGACGTGCACCATATTGCGGATCAAAGCCTTCCTTCGCCAAAAATGCTTTCGCTGCGTCAGTCAGCAAGAAGTCGACATCCTGCTCGCGCAGACGTTTGCGCAGATCGTCAGACATCAAGGTCACGATTTCGGCGATATGCTCCTGCTCCAGCGAGTGGAAAACGATCGTCTCATCAATCCGGTTCAAGAACTCAGGGCGGAAGCTCTTCTTGAGCTCAGCCATGACTTTATCCTTCATTTGGATGAAGTCGCGGCCAGCATCATGAACAGCCGTAAAGCCCAGCGAAGAATTCCGTTTAATTTGATCCGCGCCCACGTTCGACGTCATGATGATCAGCGTATTGCGGAAATCGACTACACGACCTTTAGAGTCAGTCAGACGGCCATCCTCCAGCACCTGCAGCAAAATGTTGAACACTTCTGGATGAGCCTTCTCAATCTCATCGAGCAATACAACCGAATAAGGCTTGCGGCGTACTTTCTCGGTCAATTGACCGCCTTCCTCATAACCAACATATCCTGGAGGCGCCCCTACGAGACGGGAAGTGGAATGCTTCTCCATATACTCCGACATATCAATGCGGATAATGGCATTCTCATCGCCAAACATCGCTTCTGCAAGCGCGCGGGCAAGCTCGGTTTTACCTACACCTGTTGGACCGAGGAAAATGAAGGAGCCCATCGGGCGCTTCGGATCCTTAAGACCGGCACGAGCACGGCGCATAGCGCGCGATACGGCTTTGACTGCTTCTTCTTGACCGATAACACGGTCGTGAAGAATGGATTCCATTTTCAGCAGACGCTCAGTCTCTTCCTCTGCCAGCTTGCTTACCGGAATGCCGGTCCAACTCGCTACCACCTGTGCAATATCCTCAGGTGTCACTTCGGAATCGGTACGACCTTGTTTTTCTTTCCACTGGTTTTTCGTAATATCCAGCTCTTCGCGCATCTTCTGCTCCGTATCGCGAAGCGCAGCCGCTTTCTCGAACTCTTGGCTCTGAACAGCGGAGTCCTTCTCCTTGCGGATATCCTCCAGACGGTTCTCAAGCTGCTTGAGGTTTGGCGGAATCGTATAGGAGTTGAGGCGAACCTTCGAGCCCGCTTCATCAATCAGGTCGATCGCTTTATCCGGCAGGAAACGATCCGTAATGTAGCGGTCGGACAGCTTCACCGCTTGAACAATCGCTTCATCGGTAATTTTCACCCGGTGATGCGCTTCATAACGATCGCGCAGACCGTACAAAATTTGTACCGCTTCTTCTGGCGATGGCTGGTCTACCGTAATCGGTTGGAAACGGCGCTCCAGCGCAGCATCCTTCTCGATATATTTGCGATATTCATCTAGCGTTGTAGCGCCGATACATTGCAGCTCACCGCGTGCTAGCGCCGGCTTCAAAATATTCGATGCATCAATCGCGCCCTCAGCACCACCTGCACCAATTAGCGTATGAAGCTCATCAATGAACAAAATGATATTGCCAGCTTGGCGGATTTCATCCATAATTTTTTTCAACCGGTCCTCAAACTCACCGCGGTATTTCGTACCTGCTACGACAGAGCCCATATCAAGCGTCATGACGCGTTTGTCGCGCAGTGTTTCCGGAATTTCATTCGCAATAATTTTTTGCGCCAGTCCTTCGGCAATAGCCGTTTTACCAACGCCTGGTTCCCCAATTAGAACCGGATTGTTCTTCGTCCGTCGGCTAAGCACTTGAATGACGCGCTCAATTTCTTTGCTGCGGCCAATAACCGGATCGAGATTGCCTTCTTTAGCAAAGGAGGTCAAATCGCGGGCAAGTCCATCCAGCGTTGGCGTGCTCACATTAGATGGAGCGCCATGGTTGCTCGAGATGGCTTCGCTGCTGCCAAGCAATTGCAGCACTTGCTGACGTGCTTTGTTCAGGCTTATGCCAAGGTTGTTCAGCACACGTGCTGCCACGCCTTCGCCTTCACGAATGAGTCCGAGCAAAATATGCTCCGTTCCAACATACGTATGGCCAAGCTTTCTCGCTTCATCCATAGACAGCTCTATAACCTTTTTCGCACGTGGCGTATAGGCAATGTTAGTTGGCTGCTCCTGGCCTCTTCCGATCAAAGCTTCAACCTCATCCTGAATTTTCTCTAGGCCCAGGCCGAGTCCAATCAGCGCTTTCGCTGCGATGCCTTCCCCTTCACGAATCAGTCCGAGCAAAATATGCTCTGTACCGATATTGTTATGTCCAAGACGAACTGCTTCCTCCTGCGCCAATGCAAGCACCTTCTGTGCTCGTTCCGTAAATCTTCCGAACATCATCGTTACGCACCCCCATGTTCCATTTGACTTCGCAACTGCTTGCGAATTAGTTCAGCCCGGCGATAATCCCGCTGCTCCGCATTCATCGTTTCCTTAAATACTTGCTGTAAGAAGCCCGGCTGCGTCATAATCAATAATTCATTCATAACTTGAGGCGTTATATTATCCAGCAAGCCCAGGTCAACGCCCAGCCTTACATCTGAAAGCCGCTGTGCCGCTTCCTTCGTATCCATAACAGCCGCATAGGATAAAATCCCATATGACCGCTTTACTCTATCTTCAATTCGCAGCTTAGACTCTGCTAGCAGCCGTATCCGAGCTGCTTTCTCATGTTCGATAATTTGTCTGGCTACGCTGTACAGGTTTTCAATAATTTCTGATTCGGATTGTCCGAGTGTAATCTGATTCGAGATTTGAAACACATTGCCAAGCGCCTCGCTGCCTTCCCCATATAATCCGCGAACCGCGAGTCCTACCTGTGTGACGGCCTGCAAAATCCGATTGATTTGCGAGGTTAGTACGAGTGCCGGCAAATGCACCATGATGGATACGCGTATACCTGTTCCAACGTTAGTCGGGCAGGTTGTTAAATAACCGCGTTTCTCATCAAAAGCATATTCGGTCTCCGCTTCAAAAATATCATCAATCTGATTCGCCAGTGTCCAAGCCTCCTGGATTTGAAAACCCGGATAAAGGCATTGAATTCGCAAATGGTCTTCTTCATTAATCATGATGCTCACCGATTCATTATCGCTGAGAATGAAGGCTCCGCCTCGAGATTCATTAGCCAAATTCGGGCTAATCAAATGCTTTTCGACCAATACACGCTTCTCCAGCTCCGTAAGCTCGGATAACACGATGGTATCGAAATGGCCGATCGGCTCAAGCTTTCCAGATGCTCCGATAGCAGCTAACTGCTCCATAACCTCAAGCGACTGCTCCTTCGTAGCAAGCAATGGGAACGGATAATGGTTCAAGTTTCTGGCGATCCGTATACGGCTGCTGATCACAATATCTGACTCTGGACCATCCCCTTTCATCCAATCGCTTAACGCTTGCTCTGAAAAACGACGACTTTTCAAGAGATATCCTCCTTACTTCACGACTTACAGCTCTGCTATTTTACGCTCAAGCTCACGAATACGATCCCTGATTTGAGCCGCACTTTCAAATTCTTCTTGTTCAATACAATCATATAGCTCGCGTCTGAGCTGATCAAGCTCACGTTTATTTTGCAATTGTCCTCCAGTGCGCTTCGGAATTTTCCCCGTATGCACCGTACTACCATGTACCCTTTTGAGCAGCGGATCTAACTTATCTGAAAAATGTTTGTAGCAGGCGCTACAGCCAAAGCGTCCGATCTTGCTGAACTGCGCATAAGTAAATCCGCATTCGTCACAGCGTATGACCGGGCAAGCCTTCGTCCCCGCCGAACCCGATGTTCCAGATGGATCAAAATCAAGCAGACCCGACAGCAAGCTGTGAATAGAGAAGCCATTCGCCGTACCCGGGATGCCTTCACCCCGTTCACGAGCGCAAGCTTCACAAATGTGAAACTCCGTCTTCTCCCCACCGACAATCTTCGTAAAATGAAGCGTTGCCGGCCTCTTGCCGCATTCCTGACAAATCAAGACAAATCACCCCTTTCCATGCACTTGCGCACGGTAAGTTATTTAACCAGAAGCGATATTAGCATCGCTCTCAGCAAACGGGCCCTTACCTCATCACGCAGCGGGAGCTTGACGGCAATTGTTTCCCGATCAATGGCTGCCCGCAGCAGCTGTGCTTCACGCTTCGTCACCAGCATCGCTTCTTCAAGCTGATAAATCAGCCCTTCCGCCACACTCTGCTCCACGCAATCTCCAATCGTCTGCCTGATATGAAATTGAATCGTCTGCAGCGCTGGCAACTCTACCCGCTGAATCCGGACATAGCCTCCGCCTCCACGCTTCGATTCGACCATGTAACCCTTCTCCAGTGTAAATCGTGTACTAATCACGTAATTAATCTGGGAAGGGACGCACGAAAATTTCTCAGCCAGCTCATTGCGCTGTATTTCCACCAAGCCTTCCGTACTTTCCTGAAGCATATTTTTTAAATACTGTTCAATGAGATCGGAAATGTTTCGCATATCACCAACCCCCCTGGTACTGCATGGAGCACAAGCTTTAGCTTATTCATATGCAGCTCCCACTGACTTTGACTTTCTTTGACTTTAATTTTATTATACGCAAAATTTAAGAAAGGTCAAGAGATGGAATCTTAATTTTCTGACTATTCATCCACCAGCATTTATACACAAAGCTACTACCTAGCATGATGCGAAAAAGCTCTAATTATACCCGACCTGCCTAGATCAGTTCTATTTATAAACAGGCTGTGCATAAAAAGTGAACGATTGTGCATAAATCCTATTTACAATTGCTCCATATAAGGTTTAATAAACTTACCCACATGTGAACAATTACACCATAACAGACTTATTCACGCCACAAAAAAATACTATGCACCTCATCCACGGCTGTAGATAAGTTGTGCACAGCATTTTCATTCTATGATTGTTAATCTCACTTATGTGACAACAAAAAACCTGTCGCAATGATTGCGACAGGCTTCTCGTGCTTGGCGACGTCCTACTCTCCCAGGACCCTGCGGTCCAAGTACCATCGGCGCTGGAGGGCTTAACGGTCGTGTTCGGGATGGGAACGCGTGGTTCCCCTCCGCCATCGCCACCAAACGGGTACTTTTCGCTGAGTTCCTTCTCGAATCAGCTTCGAAAAGATTCAACGATTATCAAAGTATTGCTACCTTGAAAACTGGATGCGAAAGACAAGCTCTGAAACTTTAGCGTATTTGTTAGGATAAGCCCTCGACCGATTAGTATTCGTCAGCTGCACGCATTGCTGCGCTTCCACCCCGAACCTATCAACCTCGTCGTCTTCAAGGGGTCTTACTAAATTGGGAAATCTCATCTTGAGGGGGGCTTCGCGCTTAGATGCTTTCAGCGCTTATCCCGTCCGTACTTGGCTACCCAGCGGTGCTCCTGGCGGAACAACTGGTACACCAGCGGTACGTCCATCCCGGTCCTCTCGTACTAAGGACAGCTCCTCTCAAATTTCCTGCGCCCGCGACAGATAGGGACCGAACTGTCTCACGACGTTCTGAACCCAGCTCGCGTACCGCTTTAATGGGCGAACAGCCCAACCCTTGGGACCTACTTCAGCCCCAGGATGCGATGAGCCGACATCGAGGTGCCAAACCTCCCCGTCGATGTGGACTCTTGGGGGAGATAAGCCTGTTATCCCCAGGGTAGCTTTTATCCGTTGAGCGATGGCCCTTCCATTCGGTACCACCGGATCACTAAGCCCGACTTTCGTCCCTGCTCGACTTGTTGGTCTCGCAGTCAAGCTCCCTTATGCCTTTGCACTCTCCGAATGATTTCCAACCATTCTGAGGGAACCTTTGGGCGCCTCCGTTACATTTTAGGAGGCGACCGCCCCAGTCAAACTGTCCACCTGACACGGTCCCCGAACCCGATTCATGGTCCTAGGTTAGAACTCCGATACGATCAGGGTGGTATCCCAACGTCGCCTCCACACAAGCTGGCGCTCATGCTTCTTAGGCTCCCACCTATCCTGTACAGATCGTACCAAAGTTCAATATCAAGTTACAGTAAAGCTCCATGGGGTCTTTCCGTCTTGTCGCGGGTAACCTGCATCTTCACAGGTATTAAAATTTCACCGGATCTCTCGTTGAGACAGCGCCCAAGTCGTTACGCCATTCGTGCGGGTCAGAATTTACCTGACAAGGAATTTCGCTACCTTAGGACCGTTATAGTTACGGCCGCCGTTTACTGGGGCTTCGGTTCACAGCTTCGGGTTACCCCTAACCGCTCCCCTTAACCTTCCAGCACCGGGCAGGCGTCAGCCCGTATACTTCGCCTTACGGCTTCGCACAGACCTGTGTTTTTGCTAAACAGTCGCTTGGGCCTTTTCACTGCGACCCCCTCGGGCTATTCACCCTACCGAGGTACCCCTTCTCCCGAAGTTACGGGGTCATTTTGCCGAGTTCCTTAACGAGAGTTCTTCCGCGCGCCTTAGCATGCTCTGCTCGCCTACCTGTGTCGGTTTGCGGTACGGGCACCTTCACCTGGCTAGAGACTTTTCTCGGCAGCCGGAGTGCATGACCTTCGCTACTGTAATTTTCGCTCCCCATCACAGCCCAGCCTTACGATGAGCGGATTTGCCTACTCATCAGCCTCACTGCTTGGACGGACTATTCCATCAGTCCGCGTCACTGCCCTTCTGCGTCATCCCATTGCTCATAACGGTTTACGGTGGTACAGGAATTTGAACCTGTTGTCCTTCCACTACGCCTTTCGGCCTCGCGTTAGGTCCCGACTTACCCTGAGTGGACGAGCCTTCCTCAGGAACCCTTAGGCTTTCGGCGGACAAGATTCTCACTTGTCTTTTCGTTACTCATACCGGCATTCTCACTTGAATACAGTCCAGCACTCCTTACGGTATACCTTCAACCTATATTCAACGCTCCCCTACCCAAGTACCATTCGGTACATGTCATAGCTTCGGTGGTGTGTTTAGCCCCGTTACATTTTCGGCGCAGAGTCACTCGACCAGTGAGCTATTACGCACTCTTTAAATGGTGGCTGCTTCTAAGCCAACATCCTGGTTGTCTTTGCAACTCCACATCCTTTCCCACTTAACACACACTTGGGGACCTTAGCTGATGATCTGGGCTGTTTCCCTCTTGACAATGGATCTTAGCACTCACTGTCTGACTCCCGAGAAGCACGTCTATGGCATTCGGAGTTTGACTAGACTTGGTAACCCTTGGCGGGCCCCGCACCCAATCAGTGCTCTACCTCCACGACGTTCATACCTCGAGGCTAGCCCTAAAGCTATTTCGGGGAGAACCAGCTATCTCCGAGTTCGATTGGAATTTCTCCGCTACCCCCACCTCATCCCCGCACTTTTCAACGTGCGTGGGTTCGGGCCTCCAGTGCGTGTTACCGCACCTTCACCCTGGACAGGGGTAGATCACACGGTTTCGGGTCTACGACCACGTACTTATTCGCCCTATTCAGACTCGCTTTCGCTGCGGCTCCGTCTTCCCGACTTAACCTTGCACGTGAACGTAACTCGCCGGTTCATTCTACAAAAGGCACGCCATCACCCATAGATCGGGCTCTGACTTTTTGTAAGCGCACGGTTTCAGGTTCTTTTTCACTCCGCTTCCGCGGTGCTTTTCACCTTTCCCTCACGGTACTGCTTCACTATCGGTCACTAGGGAGTATTTAGCCTTGGCAGATGGTCCTGCCGGATTCCGACGGGGTTTCACGTGTCCCGCCGTACTCAGGATCCGTCTCGGAGAGTGTGTAT